>JAVKGW010000002.1:0-300000 GCA_031460175.1 Armatimonadota bacterium
ACCTTCCTCCGCCCACCGGCGGATCCGGTCGGTCACCTCCGGGCTCACCACGACCACCTCTGCACCGACCTCCAGAAGCTGAACCACCTTCCCCTCAGCAAGGGCACCCCCACCCACCACCACGCACCGCCTCCCCCGCACATCCAGCATCACCGGGTAGTACACCGCCTTCATCCCTCCGCCTCGCGCAGGACCGGTTCGGGAACCGGCGGGGAGACCTCGCCGGGGGTCCGCCCATGCGTGGCATACAGGGCCAGTCCCGTGAAGAGCATCCCGCCCACCACGTTCCCCAAGGTGACCGGGATCTGGTTCCATCCCCACCACTCCCCCACCGAAACCGGCGCTCCGGTGAGGATCCCCGCGGGGATCACGAACATGTTCACCACGGAGTGCTCGAAGCCCTGACCGAAAAAGGTCATTATGGGCAGCCACATAGCCGCGATCTTGCCTCCCGTGCTCTGAGAGGTGAACGAGAGGACCACTCCCAGGGTCACCATCCAGTTGCAGAGGACGGCCTTTGTGAAGGCCATCCGCAGGCCCACAAAACCCAGCCGCGCGTATCCCAGAGTCTTCGCTTCCGCCACCGTCGCGAGCATCCTGGCCATCTCGGATCCCGGCGCCACGGTGGCCACGAACAGCGCCGCGTAGGCCATCCCGCCCAGGAGGTTCCCCAGGAACACCCAGCCCCAATTCCGCAGGAGATCTGGGAACCCCGCGCGCCTCTCCAGGACCGCGAGCGGCACGAGCGCGAAGTTTCCCGTCACGAGCTCCAACCCCAGGAGGACGATCATGACGAACCCCACGGGAAAGACAAGGGCTCCCGCCAAGGGGATCCGTGTCTGGAGCTGCGCGGTGAGGGCGAGGGTGGTGGCGAAGCCCAGAAGCGCCCCGGAGAGGAATCCCCGGATCAGCAGGTCCCAGACCCGCAACCGGGCCTTCGTCGCCCCCGCCTGCACCATATTCTGGACGACGCGATCGGGCATCACGTAGGTCATCTCACCCCTCCTCTCCTTCCACCACGACGGGAACCCTCAGTCGTGCCCGGATCTCCTCGAAGCTCCCATAGCGCATGAGGGCCTCCAGGACCGGCTCCAGGGCATCGCACGGGACGTCCTCCAGGAGCTTCAGGGCGGGCGTGGGCCGAGGGCCGCTGCTTCCCCCCACGTATACGTCCACGGCTTCCACCACCTCCTCCCCGATTCGAACCTTCTTGCCCACGAGCCCGATGTCCGCGACCTCGTGGTTCCCGCAGCCCGCGGGGCACCCGGACCAGTGCACGGTCACCGGCCGGCTCACGCGCTCCTGTAGCGAGCGGGCAAGGGCGAGGGCCCGGCGCTTGGTGTCCACGAGGGCGAGGTTGCAGTAGTCCGTGCCCGTGCAGCTCACGAGACCCCGGAGAACAGGGGGAGGGTCTGGAGGGAGTTCCCGCAGGAGGGGTTCCTCGAGGAGGGCGCCAAGCCGGGATTCTGGCACGTGCGGGAGGATGACGTTCTGGCTTGGCGTGAACCGCACCTCTCCTGCTCCGTACCTCTCACTCAACCGCGCAAGCTCCAGCAGCTGCTCGGCCCGCAACCGCCCCACGGGCACGCAGAGCCCCACCGCGTACAGACCGTCCTGTTTTTGCGGGATGATCCCCAGGTGATCGCGGTGGTCGAGCCGGCGGGCATCCCGCCCTGCACGCGGAAGGCGGTACCCCAGGTACTCCTCCACCGCGGCCCGGAAACGTCCCACGCCCCAGGCGTCCAGCAAAAAACTCAGGCGGGCCTTGCCACGGGATTCCCGTGGCCCGTGGTCCCGGAAGACGGCCACGACGGCCGCACACACCTCGGGGGCCTGCTCCCGTGTGACGAACGCGTCCAGCGGCGAAGCGATCCGGTACCCACCGGACCCCATCTTCCCGCCCACCAGCACGTTGAATCCGAGCTGCACGAGTTCACCCTTCTCCCGGACAGCGGGAACCAGGGCCAGATCCTGGGTCTCCGCGTGGGTACAGTTCTCCACACACCCCGTGATGGTCACATTGAACTTCCTCGGCAGGTTCGTGTAGGCGCGGTTCCCCACCACGCGCTCCGTAAACGCGCGCACCACGGGGGAAGCGTCGAAGAGCTCCGTGCGCACCACGCCGGCGAGAGGACACCCCACCACGTTGCGCACGTTGTCCATGCCCGTCTGCAGGGTCGTAAGCCCCACCCGCCGCAGCCGTTCCAGGATCTCGGGCACATCCTCGATCCGGATCCACCGCAGCTGCACCTGTTGGCGGGTGGTGATGTCCGCGATCCCACGTCCCAACTTCTGGCTGATGGTGCCGAGTTCCTGTACCTGCGCGGCGGTGGCCATCCCGTTGGGGATGCGGATGCGCATCATGAAGTACCCGGGTTCACCTTCACTCTGCCGGCGCAGAAAAATGCCGTACCACTTCAGCCGCTCCACGTCGTCCTTGGGGATCCGTTCCCAGCCGAGCGCGGCGAACCGGGGAATGTCCGGGCCCACCTCCAGGCCGTCCTTTTCCGCCTTCAGGCGCTCGATGGCGTTCGTCGGCCGCGTGCGCAGCTCCATAAGGCCTCCCTCCTCGGCAAAAATAGAAGGCCCCAAGCGGAATTCCGCTTGGGGCCTCACGGCCGGCTTTTCAGGCTACAGGGCCTGCGCCCGCAACCGGGCGGGCAAGCCTTTACCCGTGCTTATAGGGCAAACGCCAGGGGGTTGTCAATCCCCTCTGTCGTTTTCATATCGCCGTCCATCCTCCGTCCACCACGAGAACCGCTCCGTTCACGTAGCTGGCCTCCTCGCTCGCCAGGAACAGGGCGACCCGGGCGACCTCCTCCGGCTGGCCCGGACGTGGCAGGTAGGACATCAACCCCATGACCCGCTGCATGGCTTCCGCGTGTGGCTCACCGCCCAACGGAATCCCTGTCTGGATGGCGCCGGGGCAGATGACGTTGCACCGGATGTTCCGAGCCCCGTAGTGCTGGGCGATGTGACGGGTGAGGCCGATGAGGGCGTGCTTGGAGACCGTGTAGGCCACGCCTGCCCGGCCTCCCAGGAACCCCGCCACGGAGGAGATGTTCACGATCACCCCGCCCCCCTGATCCAGCATGTGTCCGAGGGCCCGCCGGCAAAGGAAGAACGGCCCTTCCAGGTTCACGCCCATCACCCGCCTCCACAGGTCCGTGGGCGTCTCCGCCGCCGGCAGGAACCGGTCCATGATCCCCGCGTTGTTGACCAGAACGTCCAGACGGCCGAATTCCCGGATGGCGCTTTCCACCATCCGATCCGCATCCGCCTCCGAAGAGACGTCCCCCACCACCCCCGCTGCCTTCCGCCCCTGCTCCCGGAGGGCTCCCACCGTGGTCTCCACCCGCTCGGCCACGAGGTCCGAGACCACCACCGCGGCTCCTTCTTCGGCGAACAGGACGGCGATGGCCCTTCCGATCCCTGCCCCCGCCCCCGTGATGAGCGCTACCTTTCCCGCAAGCTTCATGGGGCATCCTCCCCACACCGGTTTCCACCTCCAGTGTACCGAAGCCTCCGACGTAGGACACCTTCTTGCCCCACGCTCCCGTTCCGTCTCACCATCAAGGCGTGGATGCATGTTTGGAACCAGATCCCATCCGGAGGCCGGGGCCGTGTCGGATTTCGATTACCAGACCGATGTGCTGATCGTGGGCAGCGGTGCGGCGGGGCTCGTCGGAGCCCTCGTCGTTAAGGAGCACGGCTTCGAACCCCTCATCGTGGAGAAAACCGCGTTCGTGGGGGGAACCACCGCGTGGTCCGGAGGCGGGCTGTGGATTCCCAACAACCCCGTAAGCCGTGCCGCGGGGGTCCAGGATTCTCTAGAAGCTGCTCTCACCTACCTCGACCACGTGGTAGGTGAGGTGGGCCCGGCCTCCTCGCCGGAGCGTCGCAGGGCCTTTCTCGAGTACGGGCCGCGGATGGTGGAATTCCTGCAGCGGCTGGGGTTCCGATGGCGCGCGGCGCGGGGATACCCCGATTATTACCCGGACCGGCCCGGAGCCTCCATCGCGGGTCGCGCCATTGAGGGGGCCATCTTCGATGGTCGGCTGCTGGGGCCCTGGCTCCCCCGTCTCCACCGTCATCCCAGCCTGCCTGCCCTTCCCCTGCACACCAACGAGGCCGCCGCCTTCGCCTTGATGCGGCGGACGCCCCGCGGGATGCTCGCGGCCCTGCGGGTCCTAGGGCGGTGGGCCGCCCATCGCCTCCGCGGTCGCATCCCACTCACCATGGGGCTGTCGCTCGTGGGACAGCTCCTGTGGCTCGTGCTGCAGCGCGGCGTCCCCATCTGGGTGGAGAGCCCTCTCCTGGAGCTCGTGGTGGAGGACGGGCGCGTAGTGGGGGCCGAGGTGCGGCACCACCACCGGTCCGTACGGATCCGGGCCCGTGGGGGTGTGCTCCTCGCGGCCGGCGGCTTCGCGCACAACCAGGAGATGCGGGAACGGTACCACCCGCACCCCATCTCCACCGCATGGACCTCCGCGGCCCCGGCGGATACGGGGGACGCCATCCGGGCGGCCCAGGCCATCGGCGCTGCGGTGGCCCTCATGGACGATGCCTGGTGGGGACCCACCGCCCTCACCCCGCAGGGCCGGCCTCTCTTTCTGTTGTGGGAGCGCTCGCTTCCCTTCTCCCTCATCGTGGACGCAAGCGGACAGCGGTTCATGAACGAGTCCGCTTCCTATGTGGACTGCGGCCACCGGCAGTACGAGCGCCACCGGGAGGTTCCCGCCATCCCCGCCTGGCTCATCATCGATGCGAAGCACCGTCGCTTCTATCCGTTCGGCCTGCTCCCCCCTGGCTTCACCCCTGCCTCCGCCACCGGCCCAGGGTTCCTCGTGCGAGCCTCCGGTCTACACGAGCTGGCACGCCGGTGTGGGATTGATCCCGAGGGTCTCGTGCGCACCGTGGAACGTTTCAACCGAATGGCCCGGACGGGGCGGGACGAGGATTTCCATCGAGGGGAGAGCGCCTACGACAACTACTACGGGGATCCCCGGGTCCGTCCCAATCCCAACCTGGGCCCTCTGGATCGACCCCCGTTCTACGCCACCGCGGTGTATCCCGGGGATCTCGGGACCAAGGGAGGGCTGCTCACGGACGCCTGGGGCCGCGTGCTGCGGGAGGACGGGACTCCCATCGCGGGGCTCTACGCAGCGGGGAACACCAGCGCCTCCGTGATGGGTCGTACCTATCCAGGGCCAGGAGCCACCCTGGGCCCAGCCTGTGTCTTCGCCTACATCTCCATGCTCCACGCCGTCCAGCGTTTGCGATCGAGCGCAGGTCATCTGGATGCCGTTCCGTCTGAGACGATCCCCGGGATGGAATCCTTACCATGAGCGGGCTTTAGGTGGTGGGCGGAGCAGGACTCGAACCTGCGACCCCGTCCTTGTAAGGGACGTGCTCTCCCACTGAGCTATCCGCCCTGGTGCCGGGGGCGGGAGTCGAACCCACACGGCCGTTGGAGGCCAGCGGAGTTTGAGTCCGCCGCGTCTGCCAGTTCCGCCACCCCGGCTCCGCCCTCCAGTATACCGGAGGGCAGGCTTGGCCCGAAGGTGGTGAAGTATTCTTTCAGGAACCTTCGGCGGAGGGGAGGCCAAGTGAAGGCACGCACCGCGAGCTCCACGGCCCCGGCGGGAAGGTGTAGGACGGCCCAGGTCGCCAGCGTCAGAAAGCCCACCCTCCTTCGCTGGGCGGCCACATAGGCTCGATACCGGTCGCGAGCCCACTCCACGGTGCACCGTCCCTCCAGGATCCGCTGGAAGAGCCGCCCGACCAGCCACCCCGCATGCACCGCGGACCGGATCCCCTCGCCCGTGAGGGGGAGACACTGCCCGGCCGCGTCCCCCACACCGAACACGGATCCCACCACGGGATCGCGCACCCCGAACCCGAGGTAGCCGCCGTGACAGCCCTGGGGCTTGAGGCCGAACCGGTGGACGAACCGCTCCAGGTCCTCCCGCACCCGGGTCCGCCCAAGATAGGAGAGCACGCCCAGGCGGACGCGCTCCCCGCAGGGGAACGCCCAGGCGTACCCGTCCGGGAGGATTTCCGGCAAGAAGAAGTGCAGACCCTCCGGGAAAGTGCCCGGGACCTCCGTCTCCAGCCCGAACCCCAGCCAGCGCCGTCGTTGAAAGCCGCCGCCCACAGCTCGGAGAAGGGCGGCCCGCCACCCCGTGCAATCCGCCAACAGCCGCGCCCGGAAGGAGCCGGCCGAGGTGTGCACGGTCGTTCCCTCCACGCCCTGCACGGAAGCCTGCACGAACTCCGCCTCTGTACGGCGCAGGGCCAGCTGGCAGAAGAGGCGGTAATCGAAGGTACAGAAGGGCTCTCCGTGGAGCGGCCAGACGCAGGTGTTCCGGGGCGTGTGCACCACGATCCGGCGGTGAACCTGCAGGATGGCCTCCTCCGCCCCCAGGGCCCGGAGGAGGGAGACAGGGGCGCCGCACGCGGAGGTTTGATGCGCGCCCACGGGGGATCGATCCACCAACAGCACGCGCCCCCGGACCTGTTGCGCCACCGCGAGCCCCGCGAAGGAAGCGCCCGCCACGAGCACGTCGTAGGTCACTTCCCGGGCCTCGCGTACCGGAACTCGAAGGCGCCTCTGTACGGAGGGAGCTCCAGGTGCTCTCGCCGTTCGATCCGGATCTCCAGGCCCAGCCCCCGCAGCCCTTCCACGAGTCCCCCTCGGATGGTCAGGGCGCCCTCCAGGGTGGCCGGATCTCCGATGGCCGCGATCTCATAGGGCGGGGTCAGACGCTGTAGGTTCACCAGGATGGTCCCTCCCACCTGGGAGAAACCGCTGGTGGCGGTGATCCGCTGGCCGTTCACCGCCATGGCCTCCGCCCCCGCGGCCCACAGCTCATTGGCGATCGCCACCAGGTCCTGATACTGGACGAGAACGGGGCCCTGCGGGGGGAGGTTCTTCGGCGCGGAGACCCGCACCACCACACCGGGCCCCGTCACCCGCACGAGTCCCAGTGCCAGACGGAGCTGCTCCACCTGGGCCCGCAGGGAGGCGGCGATGCTCTGACCTTCCGCCTGTGCCCGCTCGTACTGCTCCAATTGGGTCCGGAGCTGCGCCACTTCCGCCTCCAGCCGCCCCCGGACCTCCCGCTCCCGCCGCAGCATGGTGGCCAGGGCGTAGAGGTTTCGGGTGCGGACCTCCGGCGCTTCGGAGACCTTCCGGCCCGCCCGCAGCTGGGCCACCGCGAGGAACCCCATGAGCAGCAGGCTCAGGAAGGCCATGCCCTGGGCCACCTGCGCACGCCCACGTTCTCCCGCTTCCCCACGCACGCTGGCTCCTCCGGGAGGGGTCGGTCTTGCGTTTCGGACGTCTCCCTCACGTGCTCTTAGTGTACCGGGAACCGGGCGCGGAAAGGGAAAGGGCTACAGCTCATCCTCCGTGGACGCGGTGACCACCGTGTGCCTTCCGGACTCATACTCCCGCACGCCCTGCAGCAGGGCCATCCAGGCCAGGGTGGCGCACTTCACCCGCACGGGAAACCTCCGAACCCCCTGCAACGCCACGAGATCCCCCAGACGGCCTTCCTCCGCGGGCCGGCCCTGCATCATCCCCTTGAACTCCTCGATGAGGGCCTTCACCTCCTGCAGGGACTTGCCCCGGACCTGCTCCGTCATCATGGAGGCGGAGGCCTGGCTGATGGAACACCCCCGGCCCTCAAACCGGATGTCCTGGATCACCCCGTCCTCCACCCGGGCGTAGACGCTGATCTCATCCCCGCAGGAGGGGTTGGCTCCCTCGACGACGATGTCTGCGGGCTCCAGCCGCCCCCGATTCCGGGGATGGGTGTAGTGCTCGAGGATGATCTCCCGGTAAAGCTCGTCCAGCATGGGCTACGTCCGCCGCAGGCCGAAGAAGGCCTTGACTTTCTCCAGCCCCCGCACCAGGGCGTCCACGTCCTCCGGCGTGTTGTACAGGTAGACGCTGGCCCGGGTGGTGCTCTGAACGCCCAGCTTCCGGTGCAGGGGCTGGGCACAGTGATGCCCTGCCCGCACACAGATGGCCTCGCTGTCGAGCACCTGGGCCACGTCGTGGGGGTGTACCCCCTCCAGGGTGAAGGCCACCGCTCCCCCTCGGACCTCCGGATCCCGGGGGCCGTAGACGCGTACGCCCTCCACCTCCCCCAGCTGGGCGAGGGCATACCGCACCAGCTGCTTCTCGTGGGCCCGGATGGCCTCCATGCCGATCCCCCGGAGGTAGTCCACGGCCACCCCCAGGGCGATGGCGTCCGCGATGTTCGGAGTCCCCGCCTCGAAACGGTGCGGGGGAGGCTTGTAGGTGGACCGCTCCAGCTCCACCCGCTCGATCATCTCCCCCCCGCCGTGGAAGGGGGGCATGGCCTCCAGGAGCTCCAGGCGGCCCCACAGCACGCCGATCCCCGTGGGACCGCACATCTTGTGCCCGCTGAAGGCCAGGAAGTCGCAGCCGAGTTCCCGCACGTCGACGGGCATGTGCGGCACACTCTGGGCTCCGTCCACCACCACCACGGCGCCCGCCGCGTGGGCCCGATCCGCGATGGCGCGGATGGGATTGATGGTGCCGAGCACGTTGGACTGGTGGGTGACGGCCACGATCCGAGTGCGCTCCGTGAGCAGGCGATCCAGCTGCTCTAGATCCAGGGTCCCATCCTCCCGGAGGGGGAGGATCCTCAGACGCGCGCCCCGTTCCTGGGCCAGCATCTGCCAGGGGACGAGGTTGCTGTGGTGCTCCATCTCCGTCGTCAGGATCTCGTCTCCCTCCCGCACGTGGGCCCGACCGTAGGCATACGCCACCAGGTTGATCCCCTCCGTGGTCCCCCGTACGAAGATGACCTCTTCAGGACGCGCGCCCACGAAGGCCGCCACCTTGGCGCGGGCTTCCTCGTATGCGCAAGTGGCCTGCTCCGCGATGCGGTACAGGCCCCGGTGCACGTTGGCGTTGTAGGTCCGGTAATACTCCGCCAGGGCCTCCAGGACAACCCTGGGTTTCTGCGAGGTGGCGGCGCTGTCCAGGTAAACTAGGGGCTTCCCATCCAGCTCCCGCTGGAGCAAGGGGAAATCCTTTCGGACGTCTGTGGGCAGGGGCATGCCCCCTCCTATTCGTGGATCCGACCGGCGCGCACCCGTGGGGTGGGGTTCACGTACACCTCTTCCCCCTCCACCCGGACCTCATAGGTGGCCACATTGCGGACCGCGGGCAGGGACTTCACCTGCCCCGTGGGGATGTGGAAGCGGGAGCCGTGGCGGGGACACACCGCCATCTCTCCCATCACGGGTCCCTCCGAGAGCCATGCTTCTTCGTGCGTGCACCGGTCGTCAATGGCATAGAACCGGCCCCCGAGATTATAGACCGCAATCCGCCTTCCCGCCACCTCGAAGGCCCGACCCCGACCCGGGGGGATCTCGCTCGTCTTCGCCACCCGCACGAAGGCCTCCCGCTCCCGGCTCATCGTCGGGTCGCCTCCTCCAGCAACGCCCGCAGGGCCGTCACCCGGCCAAGGGGTGCTTCCGCCCCCATCTTCCGCGCCACAAGCTGCTCCAGATGCAGCCGGAGGTCCTCCAGGGGCAGGCGGTCCAGTACCTCGCTGAAGAACCCTTCCACCATCATGTGCACCGCCTGCTGCCGGGTGAGGCCCCGGGTCTGCAGGTAGAACACGTGCTGCTCGTCCAGACGGCTCACCGCGGAGCCGTGCGTGCACCGGAGGTCGTTGGCCATGATCTCCAGCTCCGGCTTGCTGTCCGCCCGGGCCTCCGGGGAGAGAAGGAGGTTGCGGTTTGACTGAAAGGCGTTGGTACGCTGGGCCCCCGGGTGCACCCGGATGAGCCCCGCGAAGATGGACCGGGCCGCGTCCAGCACCGCGTTCTTGTACAGGAGGTCGCTGGTGGTGTGCGGGGCGAAGTGCTCCTGCAGGGTGTGGTAGTCGTAGTGCTGGCGATCCGCGGCAAAGAAGGCGCCCAACATCTCGCTGGACCCACCCGGTCCCCGGAGGTGCACCTGCACGAAGTCCTTCACCACGTTCCCCCCGAAGGCACCCACAAGACTGGCCAGGCTCGCATCCCGGCCCACCTCCGTCCGGATCACCCCGAACTCCCGGACCTCGGGGCCCCACTCCTGGACGCTGGCGTGCCGCAGTCGGCTCGCGTTGCCCAGCACCACCTCCGCGGCGAGGTTGACGATCCCCCCGGCGTCGGAACGGGATCGCCAGAACTGTACGAGGGTGGCCTGCGCACCCTCTTCCAGGATCACCAGCACGTGGGGGAACAGCGCGATCCCCGCTCCTTCCAGCCACTCCACGCACACGAAAGGCTTGGACACCTCCACGTTCCGCGGCACGTACAACACCATCCCGCCGCTCAAGTAGGCCGCGTGCTGGGCGGTGAACTTGCTCTCCTCCGGGGGGACCACGGAGCCCAGGAACCGCTCGAGGAGCTCCGGGTGCTCCCGGACCGCGGTGCGCAGGTCCGCGAAGATCACGCCCTTCCTCCGCAGGTCAGGATCCAACGCCACGAGGAGGGGGGCACCGTTCCGGTTGACCACGGTCCCGGACCGATCCCCCACCACCGCCAGGGTGTCGGCGACCTCCGGCGGAAGGGGTGCGTGGGTGGCCTCCTCCACCGCGGGCCGGAGCTCCTCCCGGAACAGCCATTCCGGGGGCGTGCGTCGCCACGCCTCCTCCGTGGGACCGGGGAGGGACAAGGTTTCGAATGCGCGCAGGGCCCGGGCGCGAAGCCTCCACAACCACCCGGGATCTGCCCAGACCTCGGAGAGCGCCTGAACCACCGTCTCGCTCATCCCACGGAGCCCTCCATCTCCAGGGCGATGAGCCGGTTCAGCTCCACCGCGTACTCCAGGGGCAGCTCCTTGGCGATGGGCTCGATGAAGCCCCGCACGATCATGTTCATCGCCTCGTCCTCCCGGATCCCGCGGCTCATGAGGTAGAACAGCTGCTCGTCGCTCACCTTGGACACCGTGGCCTCGTGGGTGATCTGGACGTCCTCCTCGTCGATCTCCATGGTGGGGTAGGTGTCCGAGCGGGAGCGGTCGTCCAGGATGAGGGCGTCGCACCGGACCGCGCACTTGCTGCCCTTGGCGCCCTTGTACACTTTCACCAGGCCCCGGTAGCCGGCGCGCCCACCGTCCTTGCTGATGGACTTGCTCACGATGGACGACTGGGTGTAGGGGGCTGCATGGATGACCTTGCCGCCCGGATCCTGGTGCTGGCCCGCACCCGCGAAGGCCACGGACAGGATCTCCCCCTTCGCCCCCGGCTCCACCAGGTACACGGAGGGGTACTTCATGGTGATCTTGCTGTTGTGCACCACGAAGCCGTTGGCCACGAAGTTGTGGGTGCCGTCGATCTCGAGGTCCCAGGTGTCCTCCACGCCCGCGGGTTCGATCTCCGCCACCGGCGAGAAGTGCACGGGGTGGGTGAAGGGCTGGTCGCCGAAGTAAAGGAAGTAGTGCACGTACTCGCGGGCATCCCTGCCCAGAGGCTTGCGCTCCACCCGACTCCACCGGGAGATCTTCCGGGCGTCCAGCCCGCAGGAGATCGCCAGCGCCTTCACGTCTTCCAGGAGGGCACGGCTCACACTGGTGACGGACAGGTTCTTGTGTCCCTTCCGCCGGTAGCCGTCACCTGCGAGGTAGCCCTCCAGGAAGGCCAGCCGCTGGGCCTTGGGGAGGCGGTAGACCCACTGGGGGACCCGCTTCTCCGCGGCGCGTCCCGCCAGCCCGCGGGCCCGGAACCACTCCACCAGGTCCACGGAGTTCACCCGGACCGCGTTGCCGTGGGGCCGCGCCTCGACGCCGAACAGGGACCGCAACAGCTCCACGAGCCGCCCGTACGCCCGATCGCCCTCGGGCACCGCGAAGCACACCCGGGAGCCGTCCAGGTACCCGTCTGCCAGGTACAGGCCCAGAACCCACAGGAGATCCTCGGTGCTCTCGGTCGGCAGCCGGACTTCCTTCATGCCCCGACGTGCCAAGGGCTCAAACACCGCCGGCCGCCCGCTGTCCGGCACGTCACCGGCGATGGCCACCCAGTCCCCGGGCTGGAGCTGGTCCAGCCGGGCCCAGGTCAGGAAGGCGTGGCGGCCCTCTCGACGCAGGGTCAGGAACGGGTGGTTTGCGGTGGCCCGGATCTCCCGGTGGTTCGCCGTGCGCAGCCGGAACACCGGCTGCCGACCGCTGTACCGCTTGGCGAGCACCTTCCGCCGCACCAGGTTCAGCTCCGCGTCCACGGTGTACACCGTGTCTCCTGGCTCCACCTGCGCGATGGGCTTCACGTCGTTGTTCAGGAGCACCCGGGCGTCGGAGGTCAGGCAGCCCAGATTCCCGTCGACCCACTCCATGGTGGCGTCCCGGTAGGCCACGGCGCGCTTGGTGACCAGGTTGTAGACGTTCTTGGACCAGTTCTGGATGGTGGTGTACCGGCAGCGGGCTCCCTCCTTCACGATGATCTCCACCACCGCGCTGTGCAGGGAGTCGGTGGTGTAGATGGGGGCCGTACAGCCCTCCACGTAGTGGACGTAGGCCCCCCGCTCCACGATGATGAGGGTCCGCTCGAACTGTCCCACGTTCTCCGCGTTGATCCGGAAGTAGGCCTGCAGGGGGATGTCCACCTTCACCCCTTCCGGCACGTAGATGAAGGATCCTCCAGACCACACCGCGGAGTTCAGGGCCGCGAACTTGTTGTCCTCCGGAGGTACCACGGTGCCGAAGTACTCCCGCACGAGGTCCGGGTACTTCTTCACCGCGGTGTCCGTGTCCACGAAGATGACCCCGAGCTTCTCCCATTCCTCCTTCAGGCGGTGGTAGACCACCTCGGACTCGTACTGGGCGCCTACCCCCGCCAGGAACTTCCGCTCCGCCTCCGGGATGCCCAACCGCTCGTAGGTGTCCTTGATCTCCGGCGGGAGGTCGTCCCAGCTGCGGGCCTGCCGGTCTGTGGGCTTGATGTAGTAGTAGATGTTGTCGAAGTCGATGCCCGAGAGGTCCGGGCCCCAGGTGGGCATGGGCTTCTTGAGGAAGACCTCCAGGCTGTGCAGCCGGAAGGCCCGCATCCAGTCCGGCTCGCCCTTGAGGTAGGAGATCTCCTCCACCACCTCCCGGCTCAAGCCCTTGCGGGACTTGAACACGTAGTTCTCGGGCATCCGGAAGCCCCACTTGTACTGGTCCAGGTCGATGCCGAGCGGGTTCGCAGCCGCCATGGTCCACCTCCTCTCAGTGCGCCACCCAGAACACCTTACCTGCGCGGCGGACCGGCTGGTCGCCGGGGGTCGCCGCGGCCACCTCCGCGAACTGCGCCTGCAGCCCCTCGTAGCCCGTCTGCTCCAGCTCGTCCGCCAGCTCCGGACCTCCGGAGATGACGATGCGCCCGTCAAGCATCACGTGCACGTGATGGGGGCGGACGTACTGGAGAATCCGGGAGTAGTGGGTGATGAGCACGATCCCCATGTTGCCCTGGGCCTGCTCGAACAGCCGGTTGATGTTCTCCGCCACCACCCGGACCGCGTCGATGTCGAGTCCAGAGTCCGTCTCGTCCAGGATGGCCATCTCCGGTTCCAGCACGGCCATCTGCAGGATCTCCGCCCGCTTCTTCTCGCCCCCGCTGAAGCCCTCGTTCACGTAGCGGGTGATGATGCTGGGATCCAGCTTCAACAGCTCCAGCTTCTCGCGCAGGATCTTCTGAAACTCCGCCACGGGGATGAGCTCGTTCTCGTAGCCCCGGCGGGCCGACAGGGCGGTGCGCAAGAACGAGGCGAAGTTCACGCCGGGGATGGCCACGGGGTACTGGAAGGCGATGAACAGGCCCTCCCGGGCCCGCTCGTCCGGGGTCATCTCCAGGAGGTCCCGGCCCTTGTACAGGACTTCCCCTCCCGTGATTACGTAGAAGGGGTTCCCCATGAGCACGTTGGCCAGGGTGGACTTCCCCGACCCGTTGGGCCCCATGATGGCATGGATCTCGCCCTTGCGGACCTCCAGGTTGACCCCCCGAAGGATCTCCCGGTCCAGGTCCTCCACCTTCGCCCTCAGGTTACGAATCACGAGATCCGGCGCCCGATCCGACATCTCCATCCTCTCCGGGACTCCAAGATTCTTGAGTGTTTTACTCAAGAACACCCCGTTCCATTCTAGGGGTGCCGATCGGAGGGGTCAAGGAAAACCGTCTAGGGCAACAACCGGGCATCCAGGGTGAGGGCCTGGAGTCCAGGCTTGAGCAGGGCGGAAACGGGACAACCCTCCTTCGCCTCCTCCGCCGCCTGCCGGAAGGTGGCCTCGTCCGCGCCCGGGACCCTTGCCTCGGTCTCGAGGTGGATCCTGGTGATCCTGGGGCCTCCTTCCCCGGTCTGGAGGGTGAGGGTGGCTCTCGTACGGATCTCCTGCGGGGGGATGCCCCGCTGGGTGAGCCGGCCGGAGAGGGCCATGCTGAAGCAAGCGGCGTGCGCGGCCGCGATGAGCTCCTCGGGGTTGCTGCCCTCCCCCTGCTCGAACCGGGAGGGGAAGGTAACGAGGACTTCCCGCAGGGCCCCGCTCTGGGTGCTGGCCTTGCCGACGCCGCCGCGCAGGTCCCCCGTCCACGTGGCCGTGGCCGTCCGGATGATTTCCGGCATGTTCGCACCTCCTCGGTGTACTCATGTCCAACATAGCACACCCGTCCTTACCCACCCCCGTCCGTCTCCCGGAAAGCCTCCTGCGCCCACACCCGGAGGGCAGCCCGGCTCACCTTTTCCGGACCGGTACGCGGCAGCTCCGGCAGGAACCCGATGCGCTTGGGAACCTTGTACGGGGCGAGGAGACGCGCGCAGTGGGCCCTCAGCTCCTCCTCCGTGGCGGTGGTACCGGGCACCAGTTCCACCGCCGCCACCACCCGCTGGCCCCACTCCGGATCGGGGATCCCGACCACCCCCGCGTCCCGCACCGCGGGATGCATGCGCAGCACCGCCTCCACCTCCCCGCTCGACACGTTCTCCCCGCCCGTCACGATGAGATCCTCCCGACGGTCCAGGACGTACAGGTAACCCTCCTCGTCCAAACGGCCCAGGTCCCCGGTGTGAAGCCAGCCATCCCGCAGGCCCATCGCGGTCTCCTCCGGACGTTCCCAGTACCCCACCATCACCGTGGGTCCCCGGACCAGGATCTCACCCTCCCCTCCCTCCACCCGCACCTCCACCACTGGCAGGGCCCGGCCGCACGAGCCGGGTTTTCTCCGGACCTCCGAGGGGTGCAGGGTGGTCACCTGACTTGCGGCCTCCGTGAGGCCGTAAGTGGGGGCCACGGGGATTCCCGCCTCCACGCACTGCGTCACCAAGTCCTGGGGGATCGGGCCACCGCCCAGGAGCACGGCCCGTACCCCGGGGAACGGCCGAGGGCCCCACTCCCGCAGCACCCTCCGCAACATGGTGGGGACCAGGGAGAGCAAGGTCACCCGCGCCCGTTCCAGCTCCGCGCACACCGCGCCCGCGTCGAACGCCTCGTGGATCACCACCGTGGCGCCGAAGAGGGCAGCCCTCCAGAGAATGGCAAGCCCCCCGATGTGGCAGAGGGGCATGACCACCAGCCACGTGTCGTGCTCGGCCACGCCCAGCCGCTGCGCCCAGCCCACCGCATTCCAGTAGTGGTTGCCGTAGGTGAGCAGGACACCCTTGGGCCGATGGGAGGTTCCGGAGGTGTACAGGATGCCCTGAACGGCTTCCAGGTGGATCCGGGGGGAGGGCAAAGGCGCATCCGGAGGGACCTCCGGAAGGAGGTCCGGATGTTCGGGATCCAGGAAGGTCACGGGCTCCCAGCCCGCTTCCCCCACCAGACCCGCGAGGGCGGGGTGGGCGAGCAGGAGGCGGGGCCGGAGGTCCTGAAGACGCTCCCGCAGTTCCCGCGCGGTCAGCCGGGGATGGAGGGGGACCAGCACGGCTCTGAGGCGGGCCAAGGCGAAAGCGAGCACGGCGAATGGGATCCCGTTGGGGCTGAGGAGAGCCACCCGGTCCTGTCCACGTACCCCGAGCCCGGAAAGCCGTCGGGCCACCCGGTTCACCCGCTCGTCCAGCTCCCCGAAGGAGAGGACCTCGGAGCCGCAGACGACGGCCATCCGGGTGGGGTGAACCCGGGCCTGTTCGGTAAGCCAGTCCGCGGTGGTCATGCCAGGAGCGCGGCCCCCAACAGCGCCGCGTGCGCGAGATGCAGCCGGGCGGTCCCGCGCAGGGCGTGGTTTAAGGCCACCCCCTCCTGGGTCCACACAAAGTGGACGAGGGACGCGGCCCACGGGAGGGCGAGCCAGGGAAGCCAGTAGAACTCCCCCAGCCAGCCGAAGGCGCGCATCCACGCGGGTGCCGCAAAGGTCCCCAGCAGGCACAGGAGGTACTCCATGCGGGTGCCCGTGCGTCCGAAGCGCACGGCCAGGGTACGCTTCCCCGAGGCCCGGTCCGTCTCCAGATCCCGGAGGTTGTTGACCACGAGGATGGCGGTGCACAGGAGTCCCACGGGCACCGCGGCGGCTGCGGGCCGGGCCCGCAGGATTCCCGTCTGCACGTAGTCCGTCCCCACCACGGCCACGAGCCCGAAGAAGACGAAGACCAGCAGGTCCCCCAGCCCCCGGTATCCGAGAGGGGCGGGGCCCCCGGTGTACAACAGGCCCGCGAGGACGCAGGCAAGACCCACCGGGACCAGGATCCACCCCCGCAGGGTCACGAGGTACAGGCCACCCAGCGCGGCCAGGGTGAACGCCGTGTACGCGCCCAGGAGCACCTGGCGCGGGGTTAAAAGCCCTGCGGCCGTGACCCGGGGAGGCCCCAGGCGGTGAGGTGGGTCGGAGCCGTGGAGGAAGTCGTAGACGTCGTTGGCGAGGTTGGTGCCGATCTGGATCCACAGGGCCACCCACAGGGAGGCCAGGGCCGCGGGAAGGTGAAAGGCACCCAGGTGCGCCGCGGTGGCGCTCCCCACGAGGACCGGGGCGACAGCCGCGGGCAAGGTGGCGGGCCGGGCCGCCAGCACCCAGGGACGGAGGGCGTTCCGCATCTCGAAGGAGGTTTCCAACATGGGCTCACGGGAACCGGGGGAATCTGGAGAAGTCGGGCTTGCGCTTCTGCAAGAAGGCATCCCGACCCTCTTTCGCCTCCTCCGTGAGGTAGTACAGGAGGGTGGCGTCCCCGCCCAGCTGCTGCAACCCCGCAAGCCCGTCCGTGTCCGCGTTGAAGGCAGCTTTCAGCAGTCGGATCGCCAGGGGGCTTTTCTCCAGGATCTCCCGTGCCCACCGTACCCCTTCCTCCTCGAGCAGTTCCAGGGGCACCACCGCGTTCACGAGACCCATCTCCAGAGCCTGCCAGGCGGTGTACTGGCGGCACAGGTACCAGATCTCCCGCGCCTTCTTGTGCCCCACGATCCGGGCCAGGTACGTGGAGCCGTAGCCCGCGTCGAAACTCCCCACCCGGGGCCCCGCCTGGCCCAGGATGGCGTTATCCGCGGCGATGGTGAGGTCGCACACGGTGGCCAGCACGTTGCCGCCGCCGATGGCGTAGCCCGCCACCAGGGCGATCACGGGCTTCGGGATGATGCGGATGAGCCGCTGGAGGTCCAGGACGTTGAGGCGGGGGATGCGGTCCGCGCCCACGTAGCCTCCGTGCCCCCGCACCCGCTGGTCCCCGCCGCTGCAGAAGGCCTCATCCCCTGCTCCCCGCAGCAGGATCACACCGATGGAGCCGTCGTCGCGGGCACGGCTGAAGGCATCGATCATCTCCACCACCGTCTCCGGGCGGAAGGCGTTGCGGACCTCCGGCCGGTTGATGGTGATCTTCGCGATCCCCGTTGCATCCTCTAACCCGTGCTCGTAGAGGACGTCCGTGTACTCCCGGACCATCTTCCATGCGATGCGCATCCCCCTCACCTCACGTGGCGAGAAGTTGGGCGAAACGCGGAACAAGGGCGGAACGCACCTCCGCCCACACCCGCCGATGGAGTTCCGCGTTGCGCGTCCGATCCGTGCGGACTTCCACCACCCGGAGGCCTCCCTGCCGGAGGCCCTCCCGAATCGCGCGGCGGAAGGAGTCCCATCCGTCTGGGCGCACGTACACGCCCCCGTACATCTCCACCACGGGCCGGAAGTCCAGGCCGTGCGGGGTCCCGAAGAGGAGCTCGAACTCGGACCGCTCGAGCGTGGCGTGCGGGAGGAGGGAGAAGATCCCTCCCCCATCGTTGTGCACCAGCACCACGAGGGCGGCAAGCCCGTACCGATACGCGGCGAACAGGCCGTTCAGGTCGTGGTAGAAGGAGAGATCCCCGAGGACAAGCACCACTGGGCCGGGATGGACCGCGGCAGCCCCGAGGGCACTGCTCAAGACCCCGTCGATGCCGCTCGCACCCCGATTCCCGAGGAACCGGATCCGGCGGCGCAGGGCAGGGAAGAACCCGTCGAGGTCCCGCACGGGCATGCTGTTCCCCGTATACAGGAGCGTGCCGTCCGGAAGCAGCTGGGCCAGCTCTTGGAACACCCGGGCCTCGCAGGCCTCCTCCAGGGACCCGAGGGCCCGGTCCAGGGTTTCCCGGCTCAAGCGGTTGATCCCCTGCCAACACCGGAGCCAGCCGTCCGCCCGCCTCCCGGGTGGGAGCACCTGGCGGAGGGCTTCACAGAAGGCCGTGGGGTCGGCCCGCACGAAATCCGACACCACCCGATCCGGATCCAGGGGACCTTCCAGCCCCACGAAGATCTGCCGGGCCTCCGCGTGGTGGGCGAGAAAGCCCAGGAGCGGCTTGGAGGTCGGGGCCGCCCCGAACCGGAGGATCACCTCCGGTCGCAAGGCGTCCCACAGTTCCTCCACCCGGAGGAAGGCGTCATAGGTGTCCACCACGAGCCCCGACGCGTGCTCCCCGCACCGCACCTGAGAGAGGGAATCCGCTAGGAGAGGGAATTGGAGCGCGCACGCCAGCTCCGTCACCGCCTGGGGAAAGCGAGGATGATCCAGGGGGCCGCAAACCACCAGGCCTCGCTCCTGCTCTCCGACCGCGCGCGCCACCTCCGCGACGGCATCCGGGTCGGGGAGAAGACGGGAGGGCAACGGGCGCGTGGAGGGTCCACGGGCCCGTCCGGGAGGAGATCCCTCGCCCCTCCCCTCCGCCGGGGCAGGCACAAGCGGTTCCCGCAGGGGGACGTTCACGTGGACGGGGCCGGGAGGCGGTGCGGTGGCCTGTTCCACGCAGCGGGCCGCCACGGACCGGGCGTACCGGAGGGCGGCAGGCGTCGCCTCCGGGATCGGCAATTCCACGAACCATTTCGCGTGGCGCCCGTACAGGTGCACCTGATCGATGGTCTGATTGGCCCCGCAGTCCCGCAGCTCGTGGGGTCGGTCCGCGGTGAGGACCACGAGGGGCACGTACCCATACCGGGCCTCCACCACCGCGGGGAGGAAGTTGGCAGCCGCGGTCCCGGAGGTGGAGAGCAACGCCACGGGGGAGCGCAGGGCTTTCGCCATGCCCAGGGCGAAGAAGGCGCAGCTGCGCTCGTCCAGGTGAACCCACACCCGCAGCAGGGGATGCCGCGCTGCTTCCAGGGCGAGGGGGGTGGAGCGGGAGCCTGGACACAGGCACAGGTGCCGAACCCCTCCCTGCACCAGCTCGTCGAGGAACGCCCGGACGAAGGCGTAGGTGCCGTCTCCCGCGGCCATCATCCCTGCACCCCTCCCAGGATCGCGCCCGGAGAAACCATCGCCAGGGCTTCCAGCATCGGCCCCATCTTCAGCTCGGACTCCGCGTACTCCGTCGCGGGATCAGAGTCCCCGAGGATCCCGCAGCCCGCGTACACCCATGCCTCAGTCCCGGCCACCAGGGCCGATCGGATGCCCACCACCATCTCCCCCTCCCCTCGCACATCCATCCAGCCAAGAATGCCCGCGTACCACCCGCGATCCACCCCCTCCCGCTCGATCCACCGGAGGGCCCGGTCCAGGGGGAGTCCCGCCACCGCGGGGGTGGGGTGGAGGGCGCCCGCGAGCTCCAGTGCCGGCAGGGGCCCCCGGAGGGTTCCCCGGATGCGGGTGCAGAGGTGCTGGACGGCACCGGTACGCAGCAGGGCCGGGCCCGTTACCCGGAGAGTCTCACAAAACGGCTGGAGCCGCTCCCGGATGTACTCCGCCACGATCCGGTGCTCCTCCCGATCCTTCTGGCTCCCGACGAGCCCCCTCCCCAAGATCCGGTCCTCCTCCTCCGAGCGGCCCCTCGGGGCGGAGCCCGCCAGGGCCATGGCTTCCACGACCCCTTCCTGCACCCGGAGGAGCCGCTCCGGGGTGGCTCCCAGAAACCACCGACCCTCCCTTTTCACGCCGAATACCGTACACTCCGGATAGCGCGTGCAAAGCGTGGACAGGACCCGCAGGACTTGAACCCTCTCTGCCCGGAGACGAAGGGCCCGCGCCAGCACCACCTTTCGCAGCTCCCCCCCGCGAACCGCCTCCGCCGCGGCCCGGACCAGGTCCTTCCACCGTCCGGGCTCCGGAACCGGGCGGGCCTCCACCGCGGGTGGGGAGTCGTCCGAGCTTGAGGGCCCGGCAAGCCACCGCTCCGCATCGCGGAGCAGCCCGTCCGCGTCCTCGGAGCCGTCGAGGGTCAGGAGGAGGGTAGCCTCCGCTCCCGAGCCCACGAGGAGCAGGCGCGGCAGGAAGAGAACCCCGGCAGGGTAAGGGCGCCACGCTTCAGAGCGCGGACCGTCGGGATGGAAGGAGAACCCGCACAGGGCGAGGGGAGAAGAAGGACGTCCCTCACGCCAGACATGGGTGAGCTCGTAGAAGCGGCCTGGCCCCGCACGGAGGGTCTCCCCCACACGTCCCAGGGCCGCGAACACGGGTCCGTCCGGCGACCGCCAGAACCACGCGTCGCACGCCTCCGAGGCGCGCGCCAGAAGATCCAGGGGATCCACGCCCGGAGCCGGGGCGCGGACCGTGAGGCCTCCGCGCGCCCGGACCCCGTGGGCTGCCGCGCGGAGTTGTTCCAAGGCCGCCTCCAACGCCCGATCCAGAGCAGACCCTTGCCCCCTCATGCGTTCGCTTCCGTCCGGAAACCCACGGAGCGCAGCAGGAGTTCGGAGAGGGCCGGTACGAGGTCGACCAACCGCTCGGGGTGGTGGGTGTGGAGCCACCGGACCACGAGGGCGCGGATCGCACCCAGCCAGGCGAAGGCGACGAGGGACGTGTCCTGCGGGGGGATCCTCCCCTCCGCCACCGCCTCATCGAGATGGGCCTGAATCAGGCGGGCGAGGGCTGCCTCCAGGGCGAACCGTTTCTGTTCGAACGCCGGGCTAAGTCCGACCCACTCCACCAGCACAAGACGCGTCAGATCCTCGTTCTCCGCGAAGGCCTCCACGGCCGCGCTCAGGGCCGCGCGCACCTTCGCCTCTCCCCCTCGGGCGACGGCGATGGCGGTGGTGACGCGCTCCGCGAGGTGCGCACTCGCCTCCTCCACGAGACTCAAGAAGAGTTCTTCCTTACCGGGGAAGTGGAAGTACAGGGCTCCTTTGGAGAGCCCGGCCTCCCGGGCCACGTCCTCCATGAGGGTCCCATGATAGCCCTTCCGGGCAAATACCCGCCGCGCGGCCTCGAGGATCCGGGCCCGGGTCCGATCCTTCTGGAGCGCCAACCCAACCCGCCGCAAGGTTAATTTCGACTGACCAGTCGGTCGCTCAACATCCCCAGGATACCATAAATCGGGATGGGAAAGGGCCCGTGCTAGCGGGCCGCGGCCCCGAAGGCTTCGAGGGCTGTCCTCCGGTCGAAGGCCGCCTCCGCGGCGAACCGCATGAGGCGGCGCAGGTCCTCCAGGGTGAACCCCAGCTCCCGGCTCACCTTGCGCAGCTCCAGGGTGAGGGAAGTACCCAGGAGCATGGGATCGTCGGTGTTGATGGTTACCGGTACCCCCGCGTCGTACAGCCGCCGGAGGGGATGGTCCCGGAGGCTTTGCACCACGCCCAGCCGGAGGTTGCTGGTGGGGCACACCTCCAGGGTGATCCGGTGATCCCGGAGGTATGCGACGAGATGGGGGTCCTCCGCGGCCCGGAAGCCATGGCCGATCCGGGTGGCCCCCAGCTGGTAGATGGCGGTCCAGATGGAGGCCGGCCCCGAGAACTCCCCCGCGTGCACCGTGATGCCGAGCCCCGCCTCGCGGGCGATCTCGCAGGTGCGCTTGAAGAGGATAGGCGGGAAGTTCTCCTCATCGCCCGCGATGTCGATCCCCACCACCCCGCAGCTCCGGGCGCACTCCGCCGCCACCTCCGCCACCTCCGCAGCGGCTTCCGGACCCCGCTCCCGCACGATGGTCACCACGGTGCGGGCATGAATGCCGAACTCCCGGTGAGCCCGCCGCTGCCCCTCCGCCACCGCCTCCAGCATCCCTCGCACGCCCAGCAGCACGAATCCGCGGCGGCCGCCGACCCGGATCTCCACGTATCGCACGTTCTGCCGGGCAGACTCCTGCAGGAGCTCGTACGTGATGCTGGCGATGTTCTCCCGGGTGTACAGGTAATCAGGAACCTTCCCCGTCCGGCTCACGTAGCGCAGCCGACGGAGCCGATCGTACCCATGGTGTCGGTTGGGGTCGCTCACCAGGTAGGGCTCGGAGATGGGATCCAGACGGGCGCGCTCCGCAAGGGCTCTGAGACGCAAGGAGGTCTCCAGGTGTACGTGGAGCTCGATCTTCGGGAGATCCGCGATGGCCCGTTCCGGAACGCCCTCCGCCATAGGGCTGCCTCCCACCGGTGCTGGCTGCATTATACTCATGGGGACCCGGACAATCCAGCCGAACCGCACCCAGGGAATGGATGAGGAATCTCCCCGCCGCCTGTCCGTGGGTCCTCCGGGCCACCGCCAGCGTCGCGGTCGCCACCCTGGCCCGCTTCCTCCTCGCCGCGTCCCTCCCCCTCCTGGATGACGAGGCGTACTACTGGGTGTGGTCCAAGCACCTCGCGTGGGGATATCTGGATCACCCGCCCGGCATCGCCGTCGCCATCGCCGCATCCACCGCGCGATTCGGGGATCTCCCGTGGGCCATCCGCCTCCCCGCCCTCCTGTGCGGCCTGGGCACCGCGTTCCTCACGTGGCGGATGACCCTGGAGTCCACCCGGGATCCCCGCAGCGCATACCTCGCCGTCCTGCTCCTCCAGACCGTTCCCCTCTTCTCCCTGGGAGCGGCCCTCGCGGCTCCGGACGGGTTGCTGGCCTTTTTCTGGATGCTCTCCAGCTGGGCGCTCTGGCGGGCCGTTCACGGAGCGCCCGGATACTGGCTGGTGGTGGGGCTCGGAGTCGGGCTGGGAATGCAGAGCAAGTACACCATGGCCCTCTTCCTCCCCGCGGCCCTGGCCGCATTCCTCCGCTCCCCGAACTCCCCGCGCTCCCCTTTCCCCTACGCGGCCGCGGCCCTGGCTCTCCTCCTCATCGGCCCGAACCTCGCATGGAACGTGAAGAACGGGTGGGCCGCGGTCCTGTACGCCTTCGGCCGGGATCCGTGGCTCCCGCCCCGGAACCCCGCGGTGAACCTCACCGTGTACGCGGCGGCCGTGCTCCTCTATCTCTCCCCGGTGCTCGGCGTCCTCCTCCTCTCCGCTCCCCTGCGGCTCCGCGCCGCCGGCGCGGATTTCCTGCGCTGGCTAGCCGTGCCGACGCTCCTCGCCCTCCTCGTGGCCTCCCTCCTGGGAAAGGCAAAGCCGCACTACATCCTCCCCGCGGCCCTGGTGGGTGTCCTTGCCCTGGCGCAGGATCACCGGTTCCACACCGCCCGGACCGCGGGCATCTGGCTCGGCGGGGCCATGGGTGCCGTGGCGGTCGGGATGGCTCTCTTCCGGGCGATCCCGGCTCCCGATCTGTACGGGTGGCCGCAGGTGACGGAGCGGATTCGGGTGCTTGCGCGGGGACGTCCCCTCCTCCTCATCGCCACCACGTACCAGGAAGGCGCGCAGCTCGCGTACGCAACCCATCGCCGGTATCCGGTGGTCGTCCTTCCCGGCAAGCACGCCTTTGCCCAGTGGAGTCCCCTACAGCGGTGGCAAGGGTGGGACGGCCTCTTCGTGCACGACCGCCGCAATCCCCCCGCGGATCCCTACGGGAATTGGTGTCGGGAAACGGAGGTTCTCCCTCCCTCCACCCTCCCGGTGCCGGGCGGCATCCGGGAATTCACCTTCGTGCGGTGCCTGGGGTTTCACCCCCGGACAATGGCCCCCTAGGACGGCGGAGCCGTGGCGTTCGCCCCGGAAGGATTCCCGGTGACGGTGCCCACCTGCTTGGGCACCACCGCGGCCCGGCTGCGCTGGTGCCGGAAGGGCCGCACCGGACAGGCCACCCAGTGTCCCGGTGCCACCTCCTCCAGGCGCGGCTCCTCCACCGAGCACCGCTCCACCGCGTACATGCACCGGGTGTGGAAGCGACACCCGCTCGGCGGGTTCACGGGGCTTGGCACGTCTCCGGGGAGGAGGATGCGCTCCCGCCGGATCTCCGGATCCGGGATGGGGACCGCGGACAGCAGAGCCTCCGTGTACGGGTGCTGGGGGTTCTCAAACAATTCATCCGCGGGGGCCAGCTCCACGATCTTCCCCAGGTACATCACCGCGATGCGATCCGAGATGTGCTTCACCACGGAGAGGTCGTGGGCGATGAAGAGGTAGGTGAGTCGGAACTCCCGCTGCAGCTCCTGCAGGAGGTTGATGATCTGGGCCTGGATGGAGACGTCCAGGGCGGAGACGGGCTCGTCGCAGATGATGAACTTGGGGTTCACCGCGAGCGCCCGGGCAATCCCGATGCGCTGCCGCTGCCCGCCGCTGAACTCGTGGGGGTACCGGTTGATGTGGTAGGGGGACAGCCCCACGATCTCCAGCAGTTCCTGGACCCGGCGGACCTTCTCCCGGCCCCGGGCCAGTCGGTGGATCTCCAGAGGTTCTCCCACGATGTCCCCCACCGTCATCCGGGGGTTCAGGGAGGAGTACGGGTCCTGGAAGATGATCTGCATGTCCCGCCGCAGCCGCCGCAGTTCCTCCCGGTTCAGCTGGAAGACGTTGCGGCCCTGGAAGATGACCTCTCCGCCCGTGGGTTCCAGAAGCCGCAGGATCACCCGACCCAGGGTGGTCTTCCCGCACCCGCTCTCCCCCACGAGCCCCAGGGTCTCTCCCTCCCGGACGGTGAAGGACACCCCGTCCACCGCCCGCACCACCCCCGTCTGCCGTTGGAAGAGGAACCCTTTGGTGACGGGGAAGTGCTTCACGAGGTTTCGGACTTCCAGAATGGTGTTCCCGACCATGGGCCCTCCCTCCTAAACGCCCCGGGTGCTCGCCAACAGCCCCGCCTGGGCCGCCGCCCGGCGGTTCTCCTCCGTGGCATGCTCGCTGTAGAGGTAGCACTTCGCCGTGTGGTCCGGCCCCACCGCGTAATCCGGCGGGTCCACCTGCGTGCAAGTCTCCATCACGAAGGGGCAGCGGGGGGCAAAGGCGCACCCCGGAGGCAGGTCGATGAGGCTCGGGGGCTGTCCCTCGATGGGGACCAGGCGTTCCGTCCGCTCCGAGAGCTTCGGAATGGATTGCAACAGCCCCCACGTGTAGGGGTGCTTGGGCTCCTTGAAGGTCCGGTACACGTCCGTGTGCTCCACCGCCTTGCCCGCGTACATCACCACCACGTCGTCGCACATCTCCGCCACCACCCCCAGGTTGTGGGTGATGAGGATGATGGCCATCCCGAACTCCTTCTGCAGCTCCCGCATGAGGTCCAGGATCTGCGCCTGGATGGTGACGTCCAGGGCGGTGGTGGGCTCGTCCGCGATGAGGATGTCCGGGTTGCACGAGAGGGCCATGGCGATCATCACCCGCTGGCGCATCCCCCCGCTGAACTGGTGAGGATAGTCCCGGACCCGATCCCGGGCGGAGGGGATCTTCACCTTCTCCAGCATCTCGATGGCCCGTTCCCAGGCGGCCCGGCGGTCCAGCTTCTGATGCAGCATCACCGCTTCCGCGATCTGTTCACCCACGGTGAGCACGGGGTTGAGGGAGGTCATGGGCTCCTGGAAGATCATGGCGATGCGGTTGCCGCGGATCTGCCGCATCTGCTCCTCCGGTAGCCGCAGGAGGTCCTGCCCCCGGAAGAGGATCTGGCCGTCCACGATCTTGCCCGGAGGGCTGGGGATCAACCGCATGATGGAGAGGGCGTGCACGCTCTTGCCGCTCCCGCTCTCGCCCACGATCCCCAGGGTCTCCCCCGGGTAGAGGTCGTAGCTGAGGCCGTCCACCGCCTTCACGACCCCCTCATCGGTGTAGAAGTATGTTTTGAGATTTCGCACGGACAGAAGCGGTTCCCCCATCTGCTCACCTCGCCCGGCTCGCTGCACCACGCTCTGCCCCGATTTCGGCACGGGACCCGGAAAGTCCTTCACGGCCGCATCCTCGGGTCCAGGGCATCCCGGAGTCCATCCCCGAAGAAGTTAAAGCACAGGACCGTCACGAAGATCATAAGGCCCGGCCACAGGGCCAGCAGCGGTGTGCGCCAGATGAAGTCCTGGGCGTTCTGCAGCATGTTCCCCCAGGAGGGGGTGGGCGGCTGGATCCCGATCCCCAGGAACGACAGGGCCGCCTCCGTGAGGATGGCCCCCCCCACGCTCAGGGTGGCGGAGACGATTACAGGCCCCAGGGCGTTGGGCACCAGGTGCCGCCACATGATCCGGGCGGAGGAGGCACCCAAGGCCCGGGCGGCCTCCACGAACTCCAGATTCCTGAGTCTCAGGACCTCCCCCCGCACCAGCCGCGCGGTCCCCATCCACCCGAAGGCCACCAGCACCAGGATGATGCCCCAAAGACTCCCCCCGAAGTACCGGGAGAGGACGATGAGGATGGGAAGATCGGGGATGGACAGCAGCACGTCCACCACCCGCATGAGCACCTGATCCACCCATCCCCCGTAGAACCCGCTGACCAGTCCCACCGCCGTCCCCGCCAGGGCGGAGGCGATCGCGGCGCTCAGGCCCACGGTGAGGGAGACCCGGCCCGCGTACAGCAGCCGGGTGAGCACATCGTGCCCCAGCTCGTCCGTCCCCAGAGGATGGCGCCAGCTGGGCGGGCTCAGGCGGTTGGTGAGGTCAATCTCATCGAAGCGGTACGGGGTGAGGTAGGGCGCAAGCGCGGAGGCCACCACGAGCAGGAGGATCACCCCCCCGGACACCTGGGCGAGCCGATGGCGGCGGAGGCGCCGGAAGGCCAGTTGCCCATAGCTCCGGCCGGCCGGAGGGGCCTCCGGTCGGGGCAGGGGCCTTGGAACCGCGGTGACGGGGCGGGACACCCTTCTCCCTCACCCGTAGCGGATGCGGGGATCTAAAAGGGCGTACGCCACATCCGCCAGCAGGTTGGCCAGGAGGACCAGGACGGACAGGAAAAGGAGGGCCGCCTGGGCCACCGCGTAATCCCCCCCGAGCACCGCCTCCACCAGCAACCGCCCCACCCCGGGCCAGCCGAACACCGTCTCCGTAAGCGGAGCACCGGCAAACAGGCCCGGGATCAGGAGGGCGAGCACGGTCACGATGGGGATGAGGGCGTTGCGGAGGGCATGCTTGGTGATGACCACGGGCTCCGCCAGCCCCTTGGCCCGGGCGGTCCGGATGTAGTCCTGCCGGATGACCTCCAGCATGCTGGCCCGGGTGTACCGGGTGAGGGCGGCCATGGAGAGAAAGGAAAGGACCAGGACGGGGAGCACCATGTACCGGAGGCGGTCCACCAGCATCGGCCACCCTTCCGGTACCCCCGGGGTGCTGAAACCGCCGGGAGGCAGCCACCGAAGCTGCACCGCGAAGAGGTAGATGAGCAGGATGCCGAACCAGAAGGCGGGGACGGAGACTCCGAAGAACGCGAAGAAGGTGGCCGCGTAGTCCACCTTGGAGTACTGGTGGAGGGCCGAGTAGATCCCTACGGGCACCGCCACCGCGACGGCCAGCAGGAAGGAGGGGAGGGTGAGCCACAAGGAGTTCACGAGGCGCTCCCCGATCAGGTCCATCACGGGCACCTTGTAGATGCGGGAGTATCCGAAATCCCCCCGCACCGCGGCCCGCAGCCACTTCAGGTACCGGACGTGGAGGGGGTCATCGAGGCCGTAGATCTTACGCAAAAGCCGGATGTCCTCCGCCCGCACCTTGGGGTTGCCCGCGAGCAAGAGATCCGTGGGGTCGCCCGGCGCCATCACGAGCACGAGGAAGAGGATCACGGAGATCCCGAACACCAGGGGGACCATCTGAATCAGCCGCCGTGCGAGATACCGGCTCATGCTCCCACGGCCCCCCCAAGAGCTCCCCGGTGGGGTTCACGGAGCGATCCGTCCCTTCCTCTCCCCGCGGGTCACCGGGCCCATGCCCAGTTCGTCACGTTCCACGTGATGGGCGAATCCGCCCCCGTGGGCCGGAGGTTCCGCAGGAGCGCCTTCCACCCCACGTAGTCCGCCCGGAAGTAGAGGGGGATCACGGGCATCTCCTCCGCGTAGATCTCCTGGAACCGGCGCAGCATCCGGGCCCGCTGCGCCTCATCCAACTCCTCCGGAACCGCATGGCAGAGGCGGGTGGCCTCCTCGTTCTTCCAGCCCGTGTAATTCTGGCCCCGCGGCGGGAGGGTGTCCCCCGTGAAGATCCCCTCGCAGTCCGAGATGGGGTTGAACACCCAGGCGTACATGGCCATGTCGAACTTGCGGCTCGGCAAGGTCTCCCCGAAGTACACCCGGGCGGGCTGGTTCTGGATGCGGATCTCCACTCCGATCTCCCGGAGCTGCTGCTGGACGATCTGCTGCACCGCCTCCCGGGTGCGGTTGCCCGCGGTGGTCATGAAGGTGAGGGAGAGCCGCTGGCCGTCCTTCACCAGGATCCCATCCGGGCCTGGGCGATACCCCGCCTCCGCCAGGAGCTGCCGGGCCCGGGCGGGGTCGTACGGGTACTTCTTGAGGTTCGGGTTGTAGCCGTAGTGCTTGGGTGGGAAGGGACCGTGCGAGACGGGCTGCTTGCCCTCAAAGAGCTGCTGCACCATCAGCTCGCGGTTGATCCCGTACACCAGGGCCTGCCGAACCCGTTTGTCCCGCAGGTGAACGTTGTCCACGTTCAGATCGATGTGCTCCCAGACGAGGCCCGGCTCCGCCCGCAGCGCCCACTCCCGGCCGAGCCGTCCCTCCCGCTGGAGCCGCTTTTCGAGCTCCAGGCCCTGCACGAAGGGGATGGCGGTCTCGTCGAAGACGTCCACGGTGCCCGCGAGCACGTTCGCCACCTGGGTGTTCGTGTCCGGCACGAACCGGAACACGAGGCGCCGGATCTGGGCCCGGGCCCGCCAGGATCCGCCGACCGCCTCGTACGGGAACCGATCCCACCGCTCCAGGGTGATGGAGGAGCCCTTCCGCCACTCCACGATCCGGTAGGGCCCGGTCCCCACCGTCTGCTCGGAGGTCCCCCACACGTTCTGGGGGAGCTTGCTAGGATCCCGCTGGTAGGCGGAGGCGAGGAGGTGGCGCGGGAGGTAGCCTACCCCGTTCACCGTGAGGTTCGCAAACGCGTACTTCTTCTTCCACTGGACCACCAGGGTGTATGGGTCCGGGGCCCGGATGTTCTCCACCCGCTCGGAGACGTCCCGGCCCGCGGAGGGAAAGCGCGGGTGGAGGTTCACCCGCCAGGCGAAGATGAAGTCCTCCGCCGTGAGAGGGCGCCCGTCCTGCCACCGCAGGCCCCGGCGCAGCTTCCAGGTGACCTGCATCTTCCCTCCGGGCAAGAGCTTCCAGTCCCCGTCCTTGAGGCTGGGAAGCTTCTGTACGGCCACGGGTTGCCACTTCCACTCGTCCGTGAGCTCCACCACGGGCACGAAGAGCGGTGTCGCGATCATGGTCCCCACGAACATGGTGCAGCCATCGCAGAAGAGAATCCCGACGTTCGCGGGTTCCTGCTGGGTGCCCACCACCACCGTATCCGGGCCCACCGCGGGCCCCACCGCAGGGGCCGCCAGGGCCAGGCCCGGCAGGACAAGCAGCATGCCCACCGTCAGGATCGCCCTCCGGTTTCGCATGGGGATCCCTCCTCTCAGCTCACGTCCTCCTCGGAGGACTTCACGATGGACCGCAGGAAGGCCGCGTTGTTGGGGGTCCGGCGCATCCGGTCCAGGATGAGCTCCGTCATGGCCACGGTGTCCAGCTGCTCCAGCGACTTCCGCAGCACCCACACCTTCCGCAGCTCCTCCTCCGTGAGCAGGAGCTCCTCCCGCCGGGTGCCGGAGGCCTTGATGTCGATGGCGGGGAAGGTGCGGCGCTCCTGGAGCTTGCGGCTGAGGTGGAGTTCCATGTTGCCGGTTCCCTTGAACTCCTCGTAGATGACGTCGTCCATGCGGCTGCCGGTGTCCACCAGGGCCGTGGCCACGATGGTGAGGCTTCCGCCCTCCTCGATCTTCCGGGCGGCCCCGAAGAACCGCTTGGGTCGGTGCAGGGCCGCGGGATCAAGGCCTCCTGTGAGGGTCCGGCCGGAGGGCGGGATCACCAGGTTGTTGGCCCGGGCGAAACGGGTGAGGCTGTCGAGAAGGATCACCACGTCCCGCTTCCCCTCCACCAGCCGCTTGGCCCGCTCCAGCACCAGGTCCGCCACCTGGATGTGCTCCTCCGGCGGCCGGTCGAAGGTGCTGGCGATCACCTCCGCCTCCACGGACCGCCGCATGTCCGTGACCTCCTCCGGCCGCTCATCCAGGAGGAGGACCATGAGGTAGACCTCGGGGTGGTTCGCGACGATGGCCTGCCCGATCTTCTTGAGGAAGGTGGTCTTCCCGGCCTTGGGCGGGGAGACGATCATGGCCCGCTGCCCCTTCCCGATGGGCGCGAACAGATCCACCACCCGGGTGGTGAGATCGCCCTGGTACTCCAGCTTGAAGCGCTCGTAGGGGAAGACGGGCGTGAGCTGATCGAAGGAGGGCCGGTTGCGGGCCTGCTCGGGATCCATGCCGTTCACGGCCTCGACCCGAAGCAGCGCGTAGTACTTCTCGTTGTCCTTCGGGGGCCGGACCTGCCCCAACACCTCATCCCCTACCCGCAGCCCGAACCGCTTGATCTGGGAGGGGGAGACGTAGATGTCCTCCGGGCTGGGGAGATATCCGTGGGTCCGCAAGAAGCCGTACCCTTCCGCCATCACCTCCAGGATCCCGGACCGGAACATCAGGCCCTGCTGCTCCGTCTGGACTTGGAGGATGCGCATGATGAGCTCCTGCTTCCGGTACCGCCGGTAGTTGGGGATGTTGAGCTCCCGGGCGATCTCCTGAAGCTCGCTCAGATTCTTCTGTCCGAGTTCCGCAAGGGAGAGTGCCAAGTGTGCTCCACCTCCGTTTCGCGGACGCACGTCAGCCACCGCGTCCTGGCCCGACGGGACGTCCTCTACCTTTGGGTTCTCTGGATCCTGAAGGTTCCCCATCGCAGGAACCGCGCTCCCAACCCAAACCGGGTCTGCCTTCGAACTCCCCTCGCCCCGCGAGGCGGTCAGGGCCCTTTCGCTTCGATGTACGTGACGTCGCCCACCTCCCCGAAGAGCAACAGCATCACCTCGTCCCCGGACCTGAGATCCCGCAGCCCGGCGGGACGGTCGTTCCGGTAGACGGCCACGAGGGGGGCGACCCGGAAGCTGCGGATCAGCGAGCCGTCGGCGATCTGCAGGATCATGGGGCTGCCGCCCTGGATCGCGTGCAGCTTCCCCCGGATGAAATTATACCGTCCCAGGAGGTTCATGACAGCGTCCAGGGCCACCGCGGCGTCCAGACGGGTGGCAGGGTCATTGGGCCGCACCCGTCCCTCCACGGGGCGCAGGATCTTCCGCTCCAAGGCCAGGGCCACGTACCCCCGATGCTCCGGCCGGATCTCCCCCGCGTCCTGTGCCTCGATGGGGCTCCCCCGCTTGCTCAATGCCTCCTGGTCCAATCCCGCGGCCCGCGCCACCAGTTCCGCCACTTCCGCCCGGCTGAGGGGGGCCCGGGGCCGGAAGGTGTTGTCCGGGTAGGCGGTGATGAACCCCTTGCTGAAGAAGAGGGTGACGGACATGGGGTTGGTGCGGGTGGTCACGAGCCCGATGAGCTCGTACCGCCCTGGAGGGACCGGCCGGTCGTTCTGGTCCACCTGGTTCCAGCCCGGGGTCTCCCCCAGGGTGATCTGCTGGTTAGGTTCCACCTTCATCCGGAGGCCCTGGGCGGAGAAGGACCGACCGAGGGACCACCGGGCCACCTCCGCCCCGTCCTGGCGGCGCACCACGAAGTCATAGGTCTGAGCGGTGGGAAACTCCAACTCCACCGCGCGGCCGCCCACGTTCCGGACGAGGAGCTTCATGGGAATGGGCTCCCCAGGCCCGTAAGTGCCTTTTGGGGTCTCCAGGATGACCTCCAGGGTCTGGTACCGCCGGACGGCCCGCAACCGATCCACGGTCCCGGAGTTCGCCAGGGCGGCCAGCAGCCCCCGCGCTTCCCGGGGGATCTCTCCGAGATCCCGGTAGTCCGGGAGGAGCCGCTCGTCCACCTCCTTGAGACCCACGGCCCGCGCCAAGGCGAGGGCGAACTCCAGCCGGGTGATGCGGTCCGCGGGCCGGAACTGGCGGTCCTGGGGGACCTCGAAAACCCCCTTCGCTGTCAGCTTCTCGAGCATCCGGAGCTCCGGGCTTCCGGCCATGTCCGTGTACAGCTGGGCCGAAGCCCCGGCGGCGAGCATCCCCACCAGGACAAGGCTCACCCACCAAGACACGCCGCGGTGCACGGGGACCTCCTCATCGTGCGCTCAGGGATCGCTACGGGATCTACCCTTCCCGGGTCTGCGCGGGCTCTCGCTGTGCCCGCAGGGCTTCCAGCTCCTGCTCCAGCCGCCGGATCCGCCCCTCCAGTTCCTCCACCTGCCCGCAGAGGAGTACGAGCTCGGGATCCGCAAGGGTTCCCGCCCGATGCCGCAGGAGGACCTGCCGTCCGATGGCTTTCAATTGATCTCCCAGCTGAGCCCGGAGGGCTCCCAGCTCCAGCTGCATCCGGGCGAGACGAGCCCACCGCTCCGACTCTCGTACCACCGTGGTGGCGCTCTCCCGGGCGGATCGGACCAGGCGCTCGAGGAGATCCCGAGCCATCACCATTTCGGTGGGATTATACCACCCTTCCGGGGGATTTGTCGGGGGTCCCGGGGTTTGCTACCATGGCGGCCGATGGTGGATCTGAAGGCGCAATTGGCCCGGGCCATCCGGGACGCGGTGGTCTCCCTTGGGGTGGAGCCGCCGGAGATCTCCGTACAGCCTGCCCCCCCGGAAGTGCCGGGAGACTACGGGACACCCGTGGCCTTCCAGCTGGCGCGTCTCCTCCGCAAGCCTCCCCCGGCCATCGCCCAAGACCTCGCGGGCCGCATCGTGCCCCCGGAGGGCGTACGTGGGGTGGTGGCCGTGGGCGGATACGTGAACTTCGAGTGTGACCCCGCCTTCCTCGTGCGAGCCGCGGCAGCTCCGCTCTCCCCCTTTCCTCCACGGCCCGGGAAGGTGCTGGTGGAACACACCGCGGTGAACCCCAACAAGGAACTGCACGTGGGGCATCTGCGCAACATCTGCCTGGGGGACGCCCTGAGCCGCATCCTGGCGTACGTGGGCCACGAGGTGGAGGTGGTGAACTACATCGACGACACGGGCCGGCAAGTGGCGGAGACCCTCTTCGCCCTCCAGCACTACGGGCTGCGCTACGACGGATCCCGCAAGTACGACCACTGGGTCGGCGAGGCGTACGTGCGACTCCACCGAGACCTGGAGGACCCCGCGCGCCAGCCGGCGCTGGAGCCTGGAATCCGGGCCCAGATCCACCGGCTGGAGGCCGGGGAACTCCGGGAGGAGGTGGAGCGCATCCTCCGGGCGCAGCTGCGGACCATGTGGCGGCTGGGCGCGGAGTACGACGTGCTGGTGTGGGAGTCGGACCTCGTGCGGGCGGGGCTGCTCCAGCAGGCTTTGGCGCTCCTGAGCCGGAGCCCGCACGTGTTCCGACCCGCGGAGGGGAAATACGCGGGGGCCCTGGTGATGGACACCTCCGCCTTCGTGGAGGGTCTGGAGGATCCTTATCTCGTGCTGGTGCGGTCGGACGGAACCGCCACCTACATCGCCAAGGACATCGCCCTCCAGTTCTGGAAGGTGGGGCTGCTGCGGGGGCTCCGGTTTAAGCCCTTTGACCGTCAGCCCTCCGGCAAAATCCTCTTCACCTCCCATCCGGAGGGGGAGGAGGATTCGTCCTTCGGCGGAGCGCAGGAGACCATCAACGTGATCGACGTGCGGCAGAGCTACCCCCAACTGGTGGTCCGGACCGCCCTGGCGGTGGTCGGGCACCCGGAGCTCGCGGAGCGGTGCCACCACCTCGCCTACGAGACCGTGCTCCTGGAGGGGCGTCCCATCTCGGGCCGCAAGGGGCACACGGTCTCCGTGGACGAGGTCCTGGAGGAGGCGGTGGCCCGGGCCCGGGGGATCATCGCGGAGAAGAACCCCGACCACCCGGACCCGGAGTCCGCGGCGGAGATGGTGGGCGTCGGGGCCGTGCGATTCGCCATGGCGAAGACGGAGCCGCGGAAGCAGATCGACTTCCGGTGGGAACAGGTCCTCTCCTTTGAGGGGGACTCCGGCCCTTACGTGCAGTACGCCCACGCCCGGGCCTGCGCCATCCTCCGCAGGGCCCAGGAAGCTGGCGTCGCCGGGGAAGTGGCGGACTTCGACCAGGTCACAATCCATGAGCGGGGACTGGCGAAGGCCCTGCTGAACTTCCCGGAAGCGGTGCGCACCGCGGCCTCGGACCGCACCCCGCATCCCCTCGCCCAGTACCTGCTGGACCTCGCGGCCGCATGGAACGCCTACTACAACGCCCGCAATCCCGACGGAACCCCCGCCACCCCCGTGCTCCAGGCGCCTCCGGGCCTGCGGGGGGCGCGTCTGGAGCTCGTGCGGCAGGTCCGGGACGTCCTCCGGACGGGCCTCAATCTGCTGGGCGTCCCTGCTCCCGAGGAGATGTAGCCGCCTCAACGGGGGGGACGTTGCCCGAGCCGGGCCCGCAGCTGGAGGCGCTGGCCTCCCCGGACCACGGTGACCGTAATCACGTCGCCGACCTTGTGCCGGAGGATCTCCGCCTGCAGGTCCGCTCCATTCTCGATGCGCCGGCCGTTGATCTCCACGATGATGTCCAGGGGACGGATCCCCGCCGCCTCCGCACCGCTGCTGGGCACCACCTCCACCACCAGGGCTCCGTAGTTCACGGGGAGCCCGTACTGGGAGGCGATCTCCGGGGTGATGTCCTGGGTGGCCACGCCCAGGAACGGCCGCTGGACGGAGCCCGTGCGGATGAGCTGCTCCATAACGGTGCGGGCCACGGAGGAGGGGATGGCAAAGCCGATGCCCTGGGCCTGGGGGATGATGGCGGTGTTGATCCCGATCACCTGGCCCGCGCTGTTCACCAGCGCCCCGCCGCTGTTCCCTGGGTTGATGGCCGCGTCCGTCTGGATCATGTTGTCCAGGCGCACGCCGCTGGTGGGGTCGCTGATCTGGCGGTTGAGGGCACTGATAACCCCCACGGTCACCGTGCTCCCCAACCCGAAGGGGTTCCCGATGGCGATGGCGAGCTGCCCCACCCGGAGCCGGCTCGAATCCCCCAGCTCCGCCGCGGGCAGCCGCCGGTTTCGGGGGTCTACCTTAATCACCGCCAGATCCGAGAGGGGGTCGGTTCCCACCACCCGTCCCTCCAGCTCCGTGCCGTCCAGGAGCTTCACCCGGATCTGGGTCGCGTTCTCGATCACGTGGTTGTTGGTGAGGATGTAGCCGTCCGGGCTCACGATGACTCCCGACCCTGCTCCCCGCTGGGGGAACAGCTGCCCGAAAAATCCCTGGGCGAAGCCCAGGGTGTTGATGTTCACCACGCTGGGCTGGACCTTCTCCACCACCTGGATGATGACGGACTCCTCCCGCACCACCCGGAGGGTGGTGCTCACGGGAGGCGTGGGCAGGGCAGGGGCGGGGGATGCGGCTCGGCCCTCCACCACCCGCGGGACCACGTATCCGCCCGCGGCTCCGCTCAAAAAGGCCAGCAGAACGACCAGGATGACCGTCCCGGCACCCGGTCCCCGCCGGGGGGGGAGGGAGGGCTCCACCGGTGGGGTTCCGTAGATCCGATCGGTGGGTGTAGACATGGCACACCATCCGGCCTGCGGCATGCTGATCGCGCTCTTTCATAATGTCACGCGGGCCTCGCCCTGTCATGTTCCCCGGTCGACCCGACCCCCCGAAGGGATAGTCGTGCTGTCGTGCTATATAATGAACGGACCCACTTGCTCCTGGGCCTCGCCGAGGAGATCCTGGCGGACGTGGCCCGGGGCATATACGGGGGCACCCGGTACGGAGAGCCAGGGAGGGGTGAGCGGGGTTGAGCCGGTCCGTGGAGCTGCACGTACGGGGGATGGATTGCGCGGAGTGCGCGCACACCGTGGAGCAAGTCCTCGTGCGGCTCCCCGGAGTCCAGAAAGTAGAGGTCCTGCTCGCCACGGAGAGGGTGGTGGTCCGCTTCGACCCCACCCGGTTGAACGAAGCCGCCATCCGCAGGGCCTTGGAGGGCGCCGGATACGGGTGTGCGGTACCGGAGGGAGAGGTGCGGGGCGGTGGATCTCCCCCGATCCTCGCGGTGTTTGGAGTCCTGGTGGGCCTCGTGATCGCCATCGTGGTGGGCGAGCTCACGGGGGTCTTCCACGCGGTCGAACGGAGAATCCCCTGGCCCCTCTGGACCCTGGGTACCCTTGCCGCGGGCTTTCCCGCGTTCCGGGCGGTCGTCCGGGCCGCCCTGCGGCGCCGGATCACCGCCCACACCCTCATGACCGCGGGGGTCCTGGCGGCGGCCGCGGTGGGGGAGTGGGCCGCGAGTTTCGTCCTCGCCCTCTTCATGCGCATCGGGGAGGCCGTGGAGCGGCTCACCGTGGAGCACTCCCGCACCGCCCTCCGGGCCCTCGTCCAACTCCGGCCCCAGATGGGCCGCGTGCTCCGCGCGGGGCAGGAGGCAGAGGTCCCCGTAGAGGAGGTCTTGCCCGGAGACCTCGTGGTGGTGCGGCCGGGGGAGCGGATCCCCGTGGACGGGGTTGTGGTGGAGGGGCACGCCACCGTGGACCAAAGCCCCCTCACGGGGGAGTCCGTGCCCGTGGAAGTGGGACCCGGGGACCGGGTGCTCGCGGCCACCATCGCCTTGCTGGGGAGCCTCCGGATCCAGGCCATCCGGGTAGGCTCGGACACCACGTTTGGACGCATCCTCCACCTGGTGGAGGAAGCCGAGACCCACCGGCCGGAGATCCAGCGGATCGCGGACCGCTTCAGCGCCTACTACCTGCCCGTGGTGGCCGTGGTGGGCCTGGGAGCGCTCCTCGTGCGGCGGGATCCCCTCGCCATGGCCGCGGTGTTCGCCGTGGCCTGCTCCTGTGCCTTCGCCCTCGCCACCCCCGTGGCCATCCTGGCCAGCATCGGGGCCGCCGCCCGTCGGGGTGTCCTCGTGAAGGGCGGACGGGTTCTGGAAGCTCTGGCCCGGGCGGACGTCCTCCTCATGGACAAGACGGGAACCCTTACCCGGGGACGCCCACGGGTCACAGAGGTGGTGGCCCTGGACGGCTGCTCCGAGGAGGAGGTCCTCGCCCTCGCGGCCAGCGCGGAGCGGAACTCCGAGCACCCCCTGGCCCACGCCATCCGGCGGCTCGCCCGGGAGCGGGGCTTAGCGGTTCGGGAGGCGCATGCCTTCCAGGCGCTCCCGGGGATCGGGGTGCGGGCCCGGGTTGATGGGCACGAGGTCTCCGTGTGCAATCCCCGGTTCGTCCGCGACCCGGAGATCCACGACCGGGTCCAGCGCCTCGCGGAAGAGGGCAAGACCGTCCTCTGCGTACTGCGCGACGGGGAACCCGTGGGGCTTCTGGCCACCACGGATGAACTCCGGCCGGAGGTTCCCGAAGCCCTGGCGGCCCTCCGGGCTCTGGGGTTTTCCACCATCGAGCTGCTGACCGGTGATCGGCCCGAGGCCGCCCGCGCGGTGGCCCGGAGCCTGGGCGTTCCTTATCGGGCCGGCCTTCTTCCGGAGGACAAGATCGAGGTGGTCCGCGGCTACCAGGCGGAGGGGCATGGGGTGGTGATGGTGGGGGACGGGGTGAACGACGCTCCGGCCCTCGCCCAGGCGGATGCGGGGATCGCCATGGGCGGGGGTACGGACGTGGCCCTGGAGGCCGGGCACGTAGCCCTGCTGCGGGACGACTGGCGGCTCGTGCCGGAGGCCGTGCGGATCGCCCGCCGCACCGTCCGGGTGATCCGGGCGAACATCGCCTTCACCGTCGTCTACAACCTCCTGGGCGTCTCCCTGGCCGCCCTGGGCCACCTTCCGCCCATCCTGGCCGCCGCGGCCCAGGTCCTGCCGGACGTGGGCATCCTCCTCAACAGCGCCCGCCTGCTGCGGTCCCGCTAGTCCCTGCTCCCGGATCCCGCGGATGTCAGGCTGGCCGCGGCAGACCGCCAGCCTAGGGGAGCGGGCCCTGTTTGAGGTATAAAGGGGAAGGCAGCATGTGGGAGTGGATCCGACGTCCGAAGTACGAGGCGAGCCCCCGCCGGGACATCCCCGCGGGGCTGTGGGTGAAATGCCCCGGGTGCAACCGGCCCATCTACCGCAAGGAACTGGAGCGCAACCTGAAGGTCTGTCCGCGCTGCGGCCACCACCACCGCATGAGCGCGCCGGAACGCCTCCGGCTGCTGGTGGACGAAGGATCCTTCGTGGAGTGGGACGAGAACCTGGGGTCCACGGATCCCCTGGGATTCCCCGGGTACGCGGACCGCTACGGGGAGGCGGTACGCCGCACGGGTCGGAGGGAGGCGGTGATCTGCGGGGAGGGGACCATCCAGGGGGTACGGTCCGCCCTGGCGTTGATGGACTTCGAGTTTCTGGGCGGCAGCATGGGGTCCGCGGTGGGGGAGAAGATCTCTCGCACCTTCGAGCGGGCCACAGAGCGGAAACTCCCCGTGGTCACCTGCAGCGCGAGCGGCGGAGCCCGCATGCAGGAGGGAACCCTTTCCCTGGTGCAGATGGCGAAGACGTGCGCCGCGGTCGCCCGCCTGCACGAGGCGGGCCTTCCCTTCATCTCCATCCTCTGCGATCCCACCACGGGCGGGGTGGCGGCCTCCTTCGCCCTGCTGGGGGATGTCCACGTGGCCGAGCCCGGGGCCCTCATCGGGTTTGCCGGCCAGCGGGTCATCGAGCAGACCATACGCCAGAAGCTCCCGGAGGGGTTCCAGACCGCGGAGTTCCTGCTACAGCACGGGATGGTGGACCTCATCGTGCCCCGGCACCAGCTGAAGGAGACCGTGGCCCGGATCCTGCGGCTGCTGGGGTGCGGGGTGGAGGCACCGGTGGATGAGCACGCCCCCATCGGCTGAGCCCCGCCCCTCTCCCTGGGAGATCGTGCAGCTGGCCCGGCACCCCCAGCGGCCCAAGCTGGACGACTACCTGGAGGCCCTCTTCACGGAGGTCACGGAGCTCCACGGGGATCGGCTCTTCGGGGATGACCCAGCCCTGTTCTGCGGCCTGGCCCGATTCGAGGGGGACCCCGTGGCCGTGATCGGCCACCGGAAGGGTCGGCAGACCAAGGAGAACCTGGAACGGCGCTGGGGGATGCCGAACCCCGAGGGCTTCCGCAAGGCGGTGCGGGTCATGCGCCTGGCAGAGAAGCGGAGCCTCCCGGTGGTCTCCTTCGTGGACACCCCCGCCGCCTACCCCGGCATCGAGGCCGAAGAGCGGGGTCAGGCGGAGGCCATCGCCCGCGCCATCCTCACCATGACCCGGCTGCGCACGCCCATCGCGGTGGTGATCACGGGCGAGGGCGGGAGCGGAGGGGCCCTGGGCATCGGGGTGGGGGATCGGATCCTGATGATGGCCTATGCCATCTACTCCGTGATCCCACCGGAAGGATGCGCGGCCATCCTCTGGCGGGATGCGGCGCGGAAGGAGGAGGCCGCGGATGCCTTGAAGATCACCGCGTGGGATCTGCAGCAGCTCGGCGTGGTGGACGAGGTGATTCCGGAACCTCCCGGCGGCGCACACGAGGATCCCCCCCAGGCCTTCGCCGCGGTCCGGGAGGCCCTGCGCCGCACCCTGCGGACCCTGCGGGCCGTCCCCATTGACGAGCTGCTGGCGAGAAGGTACGCGAAGTACCGGAGCCTGGGCCGATTCGCGGAGGGAACGGATGAACCGTGAGGGTGCGCTGAACGTGGAGGAGATCCGGGAGCTGGTGCGCATCGTGAGCGAAGCGGACATCGCGGAGCTGGAGGTCGAGACCGGGACTCTCCGGGTGGCCATCCGCAAGGGCCGCGGGAACTCCGGGTTCCCTGCCCCCTCCGTCCCGGCCCAGCCCCCCGCGGAGACCGCCCCCGAACCCTCCCCCCCGAAGTGGATCCCCATCACGGCCCCCATGGTGGGCACCTTCTACCGGGCTCCTGCCCCGGACGCCCCCCCATTCGTGAACGAGGGCGATCGGGTGACCGCGGGCCAGACGGTGTGCCTCATCGAGGCCATGAAGATGTTCAACGAGATTCCCGCGGAGATGTCGGGCCGGGTGGTCCGCATCCTCGTGGAGAACGGCACCCCGGTGGAGTACGGGCAGCCCCTCATGCTCATCGAGCCCGACACCGAGACCTGACCGACGCCGCGGACGGAGGCGTTTCCGTGTTCCGAAAGGTCCTCGTGGCGAACCGGGGAGAGATCGCGGTGCGCGTCATCCGCGCGTGTCGGGAGCTGGGGATCCGGACCGTGGCCGTGTACTCCGAGGCGGATCGGGACTGCCTTCACGTGCGGCTCGCAGACGAGGCCTTCTGCATCGGGCCCCCGCCCGCGGGGGAGAGCTACCTCAACATCCCCAACATCCTCAGCACCGCGGAGGTGACGGGCGCGGAGGCCATCCACCCGGGGTACGGGTTCCTGGCGGAGAACCCGCACTTCGCGGAGATCTGCCGGGACGCGGGAATCGCCTTCATCGGGCCCACGCCGGAGGCCATGGAGGCCATGGGGAACAAGGCCCGGGCCCGGGAGATCGCCCAAAAGGCAGGAATCCCCGTGGTTCCCGGGAGTCCGGGCCCCGTACGGACTCTGGAGGAGGCCCTGGGGGTGGCGGATCGCATCGGATACCCCCTCCTCATCAAGGCCTCCGCGGGCGGGGGAGGACGGGGCATGCGGGTGGTGCACTCCCGGGAGGAGCTGGGACGGGCCATGGCCATGGCCCAGAGCGAGGCGGAGGCCGCCTTCGGCTCCGGCGAGGTGTACCTCGAGAAGTACCTGGAGGAGCCCCGGCACATCGAGGTGCAGATCCTCGCGGACACCCGGGGCAACGTGGTGCACCTGGGAGAACGGGAGTGCAGCATCCAGCGCCGACACCAGAAACTGCTGGAGGAGGCGCCGGCGCCCGGTCTCTCCCCGCGTCTGCGGGCGAATCTCCACCGGGCCGCCATCCGGCTGGCACAGGCCATCCGGTACACCAGCGCGGGGACCGTGGAGTTCCTGGTGGACCGCGAAGAGAACTTCTACTTCATGGAGATGAACACCCGGATCCAGGTGGAGCATCCCGTCACGGAGATGATCACGGGTCTGGATCTCGTCCGGGAACAGATCCGGATCGCCGCGGGGGAGCGGCTGGGTTTCTCGCAGCGGGACGTGGAGTTCCGCGGACACGCCATGGAGTGCCGCGTCAACGCGGAGGACCCCGCGCACGACTTCCGGCCCTCTCCCGGCACCATACGCGGGCTCGTTCTCCCCGGAGGCCCCGGCATCCGGGTGGACACCCACGTCTATGCGGGGTACACCATCCCGCCGTATTATGATTCCCTGGTGGCAAAGGTGATCGCATGGGGACGCGACCGGGCGGAGGCCATGGCCCGGATGGACCGGGCCCTGCGGGAGTTCGAGATCGCGGGCATCCGGACCACCATCCCCTTCCACCGGCTGCTCCTGGAGAACGCCTTCTTCCGCCGGGGCGAGGTGTACACGAACTTCGTCCAGCGCCGGATGGATCTCAGCGTTCTCTCCCGGTAGGCCGGTGGGCCGCGGAGGAGGCGGGGGACATGGAGCGGGTCGAGGAACGGGTGGCGGTTGAGCGGATGCTGGACTGGTACCGCCGCATGGTGCTCGTGCGGCGGTTCGAGGAGCAGACGGAGCGCAGCTTCCGGCGTGGGAAGATCGGCGGCTACCTTCATGTGTACATCGGTCAGGAGGCGGTGGCCACGGGGTTCCTGGACGCCATCCGGGAGGACGACATCTTCTTCGCCAGCTACCGCGACCACGCGCATGCCCTGCTCCGGGGAACGGATCCCAGGGCCGTGATGGCGGAGCTGTACGGCAAGGCCACGGGGGTGGCCAAGGGGAAGGGCGGCAGCATGCACCTCGTGGACGTGGCGCGGGGATTTTACGGGGGGTACGGGATCGTGGGAGGGCATCTGCCCCTCGCCGTGGGCGCCGCCTACGCCCTGCGCTACCAGGGAACGGACCGCATCTGCCTGTGTTTCTTCGGGGACGGGGCCGTGAACTCCGGCGCGTTCCACGAGGCCGCGAACCTGGCAGGCCTGTGGGGCAAGGAGGGGATGTGCCCCGTGGTGTTCGTGATCGAGAACAACCAGTACGGCATGGGCACCTCCGTGGAGCGGGCCAGCGCGGTCCCGAACCTTGCCCGGCGCTTCGATGCCTACGCCATCCCCAACGAGCGGTGTGACGGAATGGACGTGCTGGCGGTGTACGAGGTGGCCCGCCGGGTGGTGGAGGAGGTACGGCGCACGGGACGCCCGTACGGGGTGGAGGCCGTGACCTACCGGTTCAGCGGCCACGGCGCCGCGGACCTCTTCCAGAGCTACCGCACCAAGGAGGAGGTGGAGCGGTGGCGGCAGCGGGATCCCATCCTCCTGCTGGAGCGGCGGCTGCGGGAACGGGGTGCCCTGGACGACGCCCGGAAGGCGGAGATCCACGCATGGGCGGAGGGGCTGGTGGAAGAGGCGGTGGCCTTCGCGGAGCAGAGCCCGGACCCTCCGCCCGAGGAGCTCTACACCGACGTGTACGGAGCGGACCCGTGACGGAGATGACCTACCGGGAGGCCATCCGATCCACCCTGGTGGAGGAGATGGACCGGGATCCCACGGTGCTCCTGCTGGGGGAGGATATCGGGGTCTACGGCGGGACCTTCCGGATCACGGAGGGCCTCCTGAGCCGCTACGGCCCCCGGCGGGTGGTGGATACGCCCATCAGCGAACTGGGGTTCATCGGCGCCGCCATCGGGATGGCCATGCTGGGCCTGCGCCCCGTGGTGGAGGTGATGACGTGGAACTTCAGCCTACCGGCCGCGGACCAGATCCTGCAGAATGCGGCAAAGGTCCGGTACTTCACCGGCGGGCAGGTACGGGCGCCCCTGGTGATCCGGGGGCCCAACGGAGCCGGGGTACAGCTTTCCGCCCAGCATTCCCAGTCCTTCGAGTCCTTCTACGGCCACTTCCCCGGCCTGAAGGTGGTGGCGCCCGCCACCCCCGCGGACGCCAAGGGGCTCTTGCGGGCCGCCATCCGGGGGGAGGACCCCGTGATCTTCCTCGAGCACGCGGCCCTCTACGGCATCAAGGGGGAAGTCCCCGACGGGGATTACACGGTGCCCTTCGGGAAGGCCGCGGTGGTGCGGTCCGGGCACCACGTGACCGTGGTGAGCTACAGCCGCATGCTGCACCTGGCACTCTCCGCCGCCCATCGGTTGAGCGGGGAGGGGATCGAGTGCGAGGTGATTGACCTCCGTTCCCTCCGGCCCCTGGACATGGAGACGGTAGCGGCCTCCGTGCGCAGGACGCACCGTGCGGTGGTGGTACAGGAGCAGTGGCGGCTCTACGGAGCCGCGGCGGAGATCTCCGCGCAGATCTACGAACGGTGCTTTGACGACCTCGATGCTCCCGTGGAGCGGGTTACGGGAGAAGACGTCCCCGCCCCGTACGCCCGGAACCTGGAGCTCCTGGCCTTTCCCGGCGAGGAGAAGATCATCGAGGCGGTGCGGCGGGTCATCGCCTGAGGAGCGGAGATGGCGGAAGTCATCATGCCGAAGATGGGCGACGCCATGGTCACGGGCAAGATCCTGGCCTGGCGCAAGAAGCACGGCGAGCGGGTGACGAAGGGAGAACCTCTGCTGGAGATCGAGACGGACAAGGTGAACGTGGAGGTGGAGGCGGAACACAGCGGAGTGCTCCACATCCTGGCCCAGGAAGGGGAAGTGGTCCCCGTGGGTCAGGTGATCGCCTACATCGACGGCCCCGAAACCGCAGCGCCTCCGCGGCCCACGGAAACAAAGCCCGTGGAGGCACCGCCCGCCCCTCCTCCTGGAGAGCCCGCGGCCCTCCCGGAGGAGGGGGAGCGGATCAAGGCTTCCCCGCTGGCCCGGAGGCTCGCGGCCCAGCACGGCATTGACCTCACGAAGATCCGCGGGACGGGCCCCGGGGGCCGGATCGTGGAGCGGGATATCGAGGCCTACCTGGCCCAGCTCCAGCCCGCCCCCCCGCCTGGGGCGGAGTACGAGGATCTGGCACTGCCGCGGATGCGGCAGGCCATCGCCCGCACCGTGGTCCAGAGCAAGCAGACCATCCCCCACTTTTACGTGACCGCGGAGGCAGACCTCTCCCGAGCCCTGGAGCTGCGCAAGCAGCTGGAGGAGGCGCTGGGGGAGGAGGGCCGGATCACGATCAACGACCTCGTCCTCAAGGCCACGGCCCTCGCCCTCCGCCAGCATCCCGATCTCCGCAGTTCGATCCTGGACGACCGCACCCTCCGGCGGTTCAACCGCATCCACCTGGGCATCATGGTGGCCACCCCGGACGGGCTCGTCGCCCCCGTGTTGCGGGACGCGGATCGGTTGCCGCTCCTGCAGTTGGCCCGGGAGGCCCGGCGGCTCATCGAGGGTGCCCGCGACAAGCACCTCCGGCAGGAGGAGTACACGGGCGCGGTGTTCTCCGTCAGCAACCTCGGCATGTACGACGTCGCGAGCTTCGTGGCCATCATCCCGCCCCAGCAGGCCGGGATCCTCGCGGTGGGAAGGGCCCAGGAGCGGCCCGTGGTCCGCGAGGGGCGGGTGGAGGTGCGGCCCCTGGTCTCCCTCACGGTCTCCGCGGACCACCGGATCACGGACGGCGCGGGGGCCGCGGAGTTCCTGATGGAAGTCAAGCGCCTGCTGGAGAACCCGATCCTGCTCCTGACGACGTAGGCCAGATCTCCCGGAGGGCCTCCTCGTACACCCGCAGGTCCCGCTCGCTCCACAGGACCATGCGCACGAGCTCAAACGCCCCTGGGGTTTGCTCCAAAAACCCCAGGATGGCCCGCAGGGCCACCCGGGCTGCCCGCTCCACCGGAAACCCGTACGCGCCCGTGCTGATGGAGGGGAAGGCGACGGTGCGCAACCCCCGTTCCTTGGCCAGCTGCAGGCTGTTGCGATACGCCCGGGCAAGGATTTCGTCCTCCCCGGCTCCTCCCCCCTGCCAGACCGGGCCCACCGTGTGGATCACGAACCGGGCGGGGAGGTTTCCGCCCGTGGTGATCACCGCCTCTCCGGGCGGGAGCCTGCGGCCGGGCAGGGTTTCCGCGATGCGCCTGCACTCCTCCAGGATGACAGGACCTCCCGCCCGGTGGATGGCGCCGTCCACCCCACCCCCGCCCATGAGGGTGGGGTTCGCGGCATTCACGATGGCATCCACCGCCTGCTGGGTGATGTCCCCCCGCACGAGTTCCAGTCTCGTTCCGCCCACCACCACCTCCATACCGACCTCCCTCCGTTCACCTCCGGGCCTGAAGCGCGACGTACGCGGCTCCCACCAAGCCCGCATCGTCCCCCAGGGCTCCGGGCAGGATGCGGGCGGCCTGGAAGGGTGCGGCAAACGCACTCCGCCGGGCGGCCTCCACGAGCGGTCCTTCTACGAGATCCCAGGACCGCGCCACCCCGCCGCCGATGACCACCACCTCCGGGTTGAGCAGGTTCAGGATACTCCCCACCGCAAGTCCCATCATCCGAGCCGCCCGCCCCAGCACCCGCCTCGCCAGGGCATCCCCATCTCGAGCCGCCTCCGCCACCGACCTGGCCGTGATCTCGGGCTGGCCCGCGAGCACGCTGGGCTCTCCCCGACCCAGGGCCTCCCGGGCCGCCCGGGCGATGGCCCGTCCTGCCGCGATCCCCTCCAGGTGCCCGCGCTGGCCGCAGGGGCAGAGGGGGCCGAGGGGATCCACGGTGATGTGCCCGATCTCGCCCGCGGTGTCCGAAGCCCCCCGGTAGAGACGGCCGTCCACGATCAGCCCCCCACCGATCCCCGTGCTCCAGGTAATGTACAGCACGTGCCGGGCTCCTCGGGCCGCTCCCCGCCACCACTCGCCCACCGCCGCGGCGTTCGCGTCGTTCTCGAGGATCACCGCGATCCCCAGACGCTCCTCCAAAAGCGCCCGGAGGGGGACCTCCCGCCAGCCCGGGAGGTTCGGCGGGGTGTGCACGATTCCCTCCGCCACGCTCAAAGGGCCCGGCACGCCCACCCCTACCCGCTCCGGCACCCGGCGCGCCCGCGGGCGGACTTCCTCCACGAGCTCCGCGATGGCCTCCACCACCGCCTCCGGGCCCTCCTGGGGGGTGCGGGCCCGGGCGGTCGCCACCACCTCTCCCTGGGCGTCCACGAGGCCCACCCGGAGGTTGGTGGCCCCCAGATCTACGGCCAGGACCCACTCCTCCATCGAGGTCCTCCAGGCCAAGCCTACCGCAATCCGGCTCCGGGGTGCGGCAGGAGTTTTCGAGCCCCGCATGCAATCCTCTTCCGCAAGACCCCATGCGGGGAGGGAGGCATGGCGACCGTGGGCGTGTACGGGATCGCGATCCTCATCGTCGCCATCTGGCTGCTGTGGAGCTCCGTGAAGATCGTGCGGGAGTACCAGCGGCTGGTGGTGTTCCGGTTGGGCCGCAGCATCGGCCGCCGGGGCCCGGGCGTGGTGTTCCTCATCCCCTTCGTGGACCGGGCGGTGTGGGTGGACCTCCGGGAGGCGTTCCTGGAGATCCCCTCCCAGACCTGCATCACCAAGGACAACGCACCCATCAACATCGACTTCCTGATCTACTGGAAGGTGGTGGATCCCGAGTCCTCCGTGATCCAGGTGCAGGACTTCGCGGGCGCGGCCCGGGGGATCGCCACCACCACCCTGCGGGCCGTGATCGGCGACATCCTCCTGGACGACGTGTTGGCCCGGCGGGAGCAGATCAACCAGGTGCTGCGGGCCAAGCTGGACGAGGTGACGGAGCGGTGGGGGGTGAAGGTCACCGCGGTGGAGATCCGGGAGATCCTCCCGCCCCGGGAGGTCCAGGAGGCCATGACCCGGCAGATGAGTGCGGAGCGCAACCGGCGGGCCGTGGTCACGGAGGCGGACGGGAAGCGGGAGGCCGCCGTTCTGGTGGCGGAAGGCGAGAAACAGGCCGCGATCCTGCGGGCGGAGGGAGACCGCCAGGCCGCCATCCTGCGGGCGGAGGGGTTCGCGCTGGCCCTGGACAAGATCTTCAGCGTGGCCCGAAACGTGGACGCCAACACCATGGCCCTCCAGTACCTGGAGGCCTTAAAGGCGTTGGGCGCGAGCCCCGCCACCAAGTTCGTCTTCCCCATGGAGTTCACGCGCCTGGTGGCGCCGTTCGCGGATCTGGCGCGGGGACCGGATACGGGCCGGTCGGAACAGTCCTGACCCTACACGATGGCCTGGTGGGTCCTGGGATCGAAGAGGTGCAGCCGGCTGAGATCCAGGGCCACGGTCACCTCGTCCCCCATCTTCGCGGAGCTGTTCGCATCCACCCGGGCCACGAGAGGGTGCCCGCCCGCCTCCAGGTAGAGGATCACGTCCGATCCCAGGGGCTCGTGTACCTCCACCTTCGCCCGCAACGTCGCGAAGTGTGGGGGCAGGGCCCCGTTGCGCAGCGCGGCGTCCTCCACGTGCTCCGGCCGGATCCCCAAGATGACCTCCCTGCCCTCCCACGGCTCCACGTAGGCGGTGAGGTCCTGAGGGATCGTCACCCGCCAGCTGCCCGCGTCGAAGAGGAGCGCGGAATCCTGGCGCACCAGCCGGCCCGGGATGAAGTTCATGGAGGGGCTGCCGATGAATCCCGCCACGAACATGTTCGCGGGCTTGTGGTACAGGTTCAGCGGGGTATCCACCTGCTGCACCACCCCCTCCCGGAGCACCACGATCCGGTCCCCCATGGTCATGGCCTCTACCTGATCATGGGTCACGTAGACGGTGGTGATCTGCAGCCGGGCGTGCAGCTTCTTCAGCTCCGCCCGGGTCTGGACCCGCAGGGCCGCGTCCAGGTTACTGAGGGGCTCGTCCATGAGGAACACCTGGGGCTCCCGCACGATGGCCCGCCCCAGGGCCACCCGTTGCCGCTGCCCGCCGGAGAGCTGCTTGGGCTTGCGGTCCAGGAGGTGCTCGATCCCCAGCATGTGGGCCGCCTCCCGCACCCGCCGGTCGATCTCGTGCCTGGGATACCGGCGCAGCCGCAGGCCGAAGGCCATGTTCTCGTACACGGTCATGTGGGGGTAGAGGGCGTAGTTCTGGAAGACCATGGCGATGTCCCGGTCCTTGGGCGGGACGTCGTTCACCCGGCGGTCGCCGATGTAGATGTCCCCCTCCGTGGGATCCTCCAGCCCCGCGATGAGCCGCAGGGCCGTGGTCTTCCCGCACCCGCTGGGCCCCACCAGGACCGTGAACTGCCGGTCCGGGATCTCCAGGGTGACGTTGTTGAGGGCCACCACGTTTCCGAATCGTTTCGTCACCCGGTCCAGGAACACCCGCGCCATGTTGCCCTTCTCCCTCCCGCTACCGCGGCCGCGCTTCAAGCCGCCGCTTCAGCTCGTCAATGACCACCACGGGATAGGGATCCACGCCGTTCAGGTACGCGAGGTACACGCTCACGAGGTCGGCGAAGAACACCAGGGAAATCAGGCGGCTTAGGGCCCCGTCGCCCCGACTCCACACCTCGTGGTAACCCGCGGCCTTGTGGAAGGCAATCTCCCGGGTGATCTCCAGGCGTTGCACCACACGGGACGGATCCTCCCGGTCCCGCAACACCACTACGGTCAGCATCCCGTCCGGCTGACCCGCGAGTGCCCACCCCACCGTCTCGTTGTGGTTGAGCTCCGGGAAAACGTTGTGGACCGCGAACACCTTGCCGTTCTCGTTGAGCTGGGTCTTCCACCGTAAAGCGGCGGGCTCGGTGAGATGGCTGAGGGCATAGACCACGGGGATGCGTCCGGCCAGGGCACGGGCCAGCCGTTTGGCGGGGTTTTCCGCCTCCGGCCGATCCGGCCCCCACTCCCGGATTCGGGCCGCGAGTCCAAAGGCCGTCTCCCGCACCGCTTCCTCCTGTGGCGGGAGGATCCCCCACCGCTCCAGGACCGCCAGCATGGGGGCGAAAAGGTACCCGATGGCCGCCCTGGGCGGAAACCCGGCCGGTAGCGGGACGGTGGGGACGCCCTCGGATCGGGCCCGCTCTCCCAGAATTCCCCCGGAGGTGATGGCCACCCGCACCGCCCCCGCCTGAGCCGCGGCCTCGTAGGCGGCGAGGGTCTCTTCCGTGTTGCCGGAGTAGGAGCAGGCGAAAACCAGGGTCTTCGGGCCCACCCACCGGGGAACGGCGTAGTTTTTGACGACAACCACCGGAATGTCCGCTTGGTCGTGCAGGAGGCCCCGAAGCAGGTCCCCCCCGATGCCGGAGCCACCCATCCCCAGCACCAGGACCTGCTCAACCTCCGGGGAAGGCGGGAGCGGGATCTCCCTCCCCAGCCGGTAGCCTTCCAGGAGGGTCTCGCCCAGCCGCAGCACGAGGCCCAGCATCCCCCTGGGATCGAGGGCCCGGCACCGATCCGGATCGTCGAGCAACCCCTGCGCCATTCCGGGTAAGGATTTCGCGTTCCGTGACGTCTTTCCCTCCGGCGGATACACTACTAGGGAAGTGGTGCGCCACCCGGTAGTGATGCCCGTTTCGGAGGGCACGGGAGAGGCCCTGCCCCTTGCCGCGACCCTGGCCCGGGCCTGGAACGCTCCCCTCCTGCTTTTGGGGACCGTTCTGGTCCCCCCCTCCGAGCCCCTGAGCCGGGGGACCACCGAGGCCCAGATCGTGCGGGAGCGGCTGGAAGAGCTGGCCACGGGCTTCCGGCGGGCGCTGGAGGTGCGCTGCGTCGTGCGGGTGGGGTACGAGGCCTGGGGGGAGATCGCGGCCACGTGCCTGGAAGAGCAGGCGTCGCTATTGGTCCTGGTGCGGGAGCCGGGACGCGAGCACCTCTTCGGTCGCAGCCTGGACTTCCTCCTCCAACACCCCCCCTGTGACCTCGTGGTCCTGCCTCGGGCCCCCCTTGAGGTCTTCCGCACCCCCCTGGTGGGCGTGCGGGGAGGACCCAATGCGGAGCTCGCGCTTCGGGTGGCCCAGGCCTTAGCCCTCCCGCAGGGAGGGGAGGTCACGGCCCTCCACGTCTTCCGAGAGGACATCCCGGAGTCCCAGCGGTGGCGGGAGGAGCGCCCTTACCTCACGGTGATGCAGCAGGAGGTGGCCGCGGGGGTGCGGCGGAAGTTCGCCACGGGCCGGGCCGCGGAGGCGATCGTGCGGGAAGCCCCCAACCACTCCGTGGTGGTGGTGGGGGCCACCGCGGACCCACACCGGCCCGCCATCCAGCCTCCCCTCCGAACCCTGCCCATGCTGGTGGTGGTGCGCAGCTCCCTTCCCGTGGCGGACTGGGTCGCCCTCCGCACCACCCGGGCTTCCTGGTCACGGGCGGAGGTGGAGAAGTGGTTCGCGGAGAACACCTTCCACGCCCGGGAGTTCGCAGACCTGGAGCGGCTCGTGGCCCTCAAGGAGGAGAAGGATCTCACCATCAGCTTGGGCCTACCTGCCCTCAACGAGGAGGAAACCATCGGGGAGGTCATCCGGGTCCTCAAGGACGCCCTCATGGACCGATACCCCCTTCTGGACGAGATGGTGCTCGTGGACAGCGACTCCACGGACCGGACTCGGGAGATCGCGGCCTCCCTGGGGATCCCCGTGGTGCGCCACCCGGAGGTTCTGCCCCAGTACGGCAGCTACCGCGGAAAGGGCGAGGCCCTGTGGAAGAGCCTGTACGTGCTGCGGGGGGACATCGTGGTGTGGGTGGACACGGACATCAAGAACATGCACCCGAAATTCGTGTACGGGCTTGTCGGGCCGCTTTTGCGGGAGGACCGGATCGCCTTCGTGAAAGGCTACTACCGCCGCCCCCTCCAGGTGGGGGACCGACTGTACGAGACCGGAGGCGGACGGGTGACGGAGCTGGTGGCCCGGCCTCTCCTCAACCTCTTCTTCCCGGAGCTCTCGGGTCTCATCCAGCCTCTCGCGGGGGAGTACGCGGGCCGGCGGGAGGTCCTGGAGCAGATCCCCTTCTTCACGGGGTACGGGGTGGAGATGGGGATGCTCATCGACCTCCTGAACCGGTTCGGGCTGCGCACCATCGGACAGGTGGACCTGGAGCAGCGCATCCACCGCAATCAGTCCCTCGTCTCCCTCTCCCTCATGGCCTACCAGATCGTGCAGGTGGTGCTGCGGCGGATGGAGGACCGCATCCAGGTGCCTCTCCTCCCCGAGGCTTCCCGCACCATGAAGCTCATCCGATGGGAGGAAGGGACCCTTGGGCTGGAAGAGCGGGAGATCACGGAGTTCGAACGGCCGCCCATCATCACCATCCCTGAGTACCGGGCCCGCCGGGCGGAACTGTCCCGCGCCAAGCGGGCCCTCCTCACCTAGCGCCGTCCGCGATGCGCACCGCGGTACCGGATCCCCTGGAGCGGTTACGCAACCGCCTGGACATCACCGCGGTGCCCTTTACGGATCGCGGAAGCCGCCTCCTCGTCCTCCGGGAACCCCACGCGTACCGTTTACAGATCCGGGTGTGCGAGCGGTGGCCGAAGTTGGTGCAGGTGGAGGGCCACTACCGGGTACGGCCGCCGCTGGTGGAGGGACTGGCGTTCCTGGATGGGGAGGGGAATCCCCTTCGGTGGGAGCTCGTCACCTATCCGCATGTGCTGCTCTTCCACACCCCCCTGGGTCTGTTCGAGATGGCCTTCGATGGACCGGAGCTGCTGGTGCTGCGCCCCCCGGCTCAGCGGTGCGGGTTACGGTTCTCGGTGCGGGCGGAGTGGGCCGCTCCGGACCGACGGGGCGGCCGCACCCGGGGGGTGCGTCACCTCGCCTACACCACCAATGCCCGCATCCTCCGCAACGAGGTCCAGCAGGAGGGTCCGAACCTGTGGCGCGTGGAACTCGGGGTAGAGGCCACCCCGCAGACCCAGATCACCCTCAACATCACCCCGCGGCTGGGGTTTGACCGGCGCATCCGACCCTACGATCCCGTGGCGGAGGCGGAGCGACGGTGGCGGGCATGGTTTGAGGCGGTACCGGAAGTGGATTCGCGCCTGCGGCCCACTTACGACTACGCGTGGTACCTCCTGCGGGCAGGCCTCCTCAGCACCCGCTACTACCTGACGCGGGAGGCCCTGGTCCCCTCGAAGATGCACTACGTGGGGCTCTGGCAGTGGGACGCCTTCTTCCATGCCCTCGCCTACCGGTACGTGGACCCCATGCTGGCCACGGACCAGTTCCGGGTCCTCTTCGACCACCAGCGGCCCGACGGCCGGCTGCCGGATTGCGTCTTCGATGAAGGGATCGTGGAGTACCTGGAAGAGCCCGTCCCGGGACTCGTCACCAAGCCCCCCGTGGCGGGGTGGGCCCTCTGGAAGGTGTACGAGGAGATCCAGGATGCGGACTTCGTCGCCGAGCTGTACGAGCCCCTCTCCCGCTGGCAGCGGTGGTGGCTGGAGCACTGCGACACGGACGGGGATGGACTCCCCGAGTACCACCATCCCTTCTCCTCCGGCTTGGACGATAGCCCCCTGTGGGATTTCGGGATGCCCGTGGTCTCGCCCGACCTCCCCACCTACCTGTGCCTGCAGGCGGAAGCCTTGAGCCGCATGGCCCGGGTCCTGGGAGAGGAGGAGGAGGCGGAGCGGTGGGAGGCGGAGGCGGAGGGACTCGTACGCCGGATGGTGGAAAGGCTCTACGACCCGGAAACCGGGATCTTCTGGGCCCATCGGGTTGCCGACCGGAGAGTGGAGCGCATCCCTGTCCTTACGCCCCTGAGCCTCCTCCCCCTGTGGACGGGGCGCCTCCCGCGGTCGATGGTCGAGCGACTCGTGGCGTATCTCGTGGACCCGCAGCACTTCTGGACCCGTTATCCCGTCCCCAGCGTCGCCCGATCCGATCCTCACCATCGGCCGGATCGCATGTGGCGCGGACCCACCTGGGTGAATCTGAACTACATGCTCATCGAGGGCCTGCTCCGGTGCGGGGTGCGGGACGTGGCCCGAGCCCTGTGCGACCGGACGCTGGAGATGGTGGCGTTGCACCCGGACATCAAGGAGTACTACCACCCCGAGACCGGCGCGATCCCGCCCGGGGCAGCCTCCGGATTCGGGTGGTCCGCGGCGCTGTATGTGGACCTCGCCATTCGCCGGTCCCGGGGGGAGATCTAGGAGGGGAAAAATCGAGACCGTCCGCCAGGTGCTCCAGGAGCTCATCCATCCCGCGGCCGTGGCCTCTGCGGTGCGCGCGGTGACCGCCATCGTCTTCCTCCTCCTGGGGGCGTACGCGGTGAACGGGATCGGTCAGCGGGTGGTGGAACGGGTCCTCCGTCCCCCGGAGGGCGCCCCCAACTACGTGGCCAGACTGCAGCGGGCCCGCACCCTCCTTCCCCTCGCCTACGGCGCCATCCGCTACACGGTGTACTTCGTGGCGGGGCTCATGGTCCTGCGGCAGCTGGGCGTGGATCCGGCGCCGCTGTTGGCGAGCGCGGGTGTTGCGGGCCTCGCCATCGGGTTCGGGGCTCAGGCCCTGATCCGGGACAGCATCAGCGGGTTCTTCCTCCTGCTGGACGGGCTCATCCAGGTAGGGGATGTCGTCACCGTGGGACCGGATACGGGGGTGGTGGAGCAGATTGGGCTGCGCACCACCCAGATCCGGCGGTTCACGGGCGAGGTGGTCACCATCCCCAACGGCGAGCTCACCCGGTTCCGGAACTACACCCGGGGTCCCCTCCGGGCGGTGCTCACCATCGGGGTGGGCCGTAAGGAAGATCTGCGACGGGTGGGGGAACTCCTGCACGAGGCGGTGGCGGCCTGGCGGCAGGACCACCCGGAGGCCGAGGCCGGAGAACCGGAGGTCCAGGCCCTGCTGGAACTCGGTCCCCAGGTCCAGGTCCTGCGCCTGGTGATCCCCGTGCAGCCCATGAGCCTGTGGCGGGCGGAGCGGGAGCTGCGCCTGCGGATCAAGGAGAGGTTGGAGGCGGCAGGCGTCGAACTGGTCTCCATCGGCCCTTCGGAGACGGCGGCATGAAGGGATCCCATCCGGGCGGAAGGCCACGGACGCTAGGCATCATCCTCGCGGGGGGACGCGGGGAGCGGCTGCATCCCCTCACCCGGGATCGCAGCAAACCCGCGGTTCCCTTCGGCGGCCGGTACCGGATCGTGGACTTCGTGCTCACGAACTTCATCCACTCCGGCATCTTCTCCCTCTACATCCTCGTGCAGTACAAGTCCCAGTCCCTCATCGACCACCTCCGGCACGGCTGGCGGGCCACGGGGCTCCACGAGGATCACTTCCTCCTGGTGGTCCCTCCCCAGATGCGGTGGGGGGAGACGTGGTATCGGGGGACCGCGGACGCGGTCTACCAGAACCTCAACCTGGTTCGGGACTACGAGCCGGAGCTGGTGGCCATCTTCGGCGCGGATCACGTGTACCGCATGGACATCTCCCAGATGATCGCCTTTCACCAGGAGGTGGGGGCCGACGCCACCGTGGCCGCCCTCCCGGTGCCCCTCGATCGAGCGAGGGCCTTTGGCGTCCTGGAGGTGGATCCGGATGGGCGGCTTTTGGGATTCGAGGAAAAGCCCGTGGAACCGCGGCCCATCCCCGGCCGCCCCGAGGATGCCCTGTGCTCCATGGGGAACTACGTGTTCTCCGCGGACGTGCTGGTGGAAGTCCTCGTGGAGGACGCCGGACGGGAAACCGACCACGACTTCGGCCGCACCATCCTCCCCGCCATGCTCGGCCGCTACCGGGTCTACGCGTACGACTTCCACACCAACCACATCCCGGGCCTCAAGCCCTACGAGGAACCCGCGTACTGGCGGGACATCGGCACGCTTTCCGCCTACTGGGAGGCGCACATGGACCTTTTGGGTCCACAGCCCCGGTTCGACTTGCAGAACCCGCAGTGGCCCATCCTGGGCGCGGCCTATCCCGGGCCGCCCGCCCGCATCCTGCAGGGGGAGGTGTACGACACCCTCCTCGCGGAGGGCACCGTGGTGGAGGGCGGCCGCGTTCGAAGATCCGTGCTCGGGCGGGGTGTGCACATCGAGCCGGACGTGGAGATCGAGGAGTCGGTCATCATGGACTTCACCGTGGTGCGCCGGGGTTGCAGACTGCGACGGGTCATCGTGGATCGGTACAACGTCCTCGAGCGCAACACCGTCATCGGGGAGGATCCGGAGGAGGACGCGCGCCGCTACCACCGGGACCGCTCCGGCCTCGTGGTCCTCCCCCGGGGCCCCACCCGTGCCCGGTTTTAGGGAGTGTAGGAGGGGGCGGCCTTGAGGGATCTCACTCCCCGGGAACGGGGGCCAGCCCCTCCGGGGCGGTGGGCCGACCTGAAGGGAGCCAGTGCACGGAGATCAGGGCCAGCAGGGCGAACCCGAGGGAGACGGCGAACACGAAGCTCAAGGAACCCGCCAGGGCATCTCGGGCCTCCGCCAGAACCCTCCCGGAGAAGACCTGCACCCCTACGGGGGTCAAGATCTCCTGAATCCGCTGGGGGGAGACCCCCTGCGTGGCAAGGCGCAAAAGCAATAGGTTCCCCAGCAGGCTCACCCCTACGGATCCCCCGATGTTCCGGGAGAACAGCACCAGGGAAGTGGCAAGTCCCCGCTGTTCATAGCGCACGGAGGTCTGCACCGCGAGGATGAAGGTCAATGCCGCGCAGCCGATCCCGATCCCCAACAGCGCGGTGGCCCCCTGCACCCACGTCCCGGGCACGGAGGGATGAAGGCGGGTGAGGAAGGCAAGTCCGCCGCTGAAGAGGGCGAGACCCAGGGTGACCACGGGCCGGAACCCGAACCGCAGGATGAGCCGGCTACCTACCAAGCTCGCGGTGGTCCATCCCAGCATCAGGGGGGTGAGGGCGAGCCCCGCGTCCGTGGCGCTCCTCCCCTGGACGCCCTGCACGAACAAGGGGATGTAGTAAATGCCTCCGCTGAACGCCGCTCCCACCAGCACATTGCTGACGGTACTCACCGCCACCACCCGGTTCCGGAACAGTTCCAGGGGGAGCACGGGATCCTCCGCACGGCGCTCCCACAGGAGGAGGGCGGTTCCCAGGATCACCCCCGTAAACACAAACCCGGGGCGAATCCTCCCGCCCTCGACCCCCAGCAGGAGGGTGACCACGGCGGCCACCATCAGGAGGGCACCGGCCACGTCCAGGGAACCCGGTTGATGTCTTGGACGCTCCGGGTACGCGCGGGCCACGATCCACAGGGCCAGGAGCCCGACCGGCAGGTTCGCGTAGAAGATCCACCGCCACGACCAGACGCTCACGATGAAGCCTCCCAGCAGCGGTCCCAGGATGCTGGCGAGCCCCCACATCCCGCTGAAGAGCCCCTGGATCCGGGCACGTTCCTCCAGGGTGTACAGATCCCCCACGATGGTGATGGCGATGGGGAGGAGCGCCCCCGCGCCGATCCCCTGGACCGCCCGAAACGCCACGAGTTGGTGCATGGAGCCGGCCGCGCCGCACAGCACGGAACCCGCAAGGAAGGCCGCGATCCCGAACAGGTACACGCGGCGGCGACCGTACCGGTCCGCGAGCCGACCGAACACCGGAGTCCCCGCGGTCATGGTGAGGGCGTAGCTGGCCGCCACCCACGGGTAGAGCTCGAAGCCATGCAGGAGGCGCGTGATGGTGGGTAGGGCGGTCGCGACGATGGTGGTGTCCAGGGCCGCCAGGAACATTCCCAGCATCACCGCCAGGGTCACCACCCGCCGTTGCCGTGGATCCACCGTCTTCGATCCGCCTCCGGGCGTTTGGGGGCCGTCTACCCCCCTACGCCATTGTCCCAGAGGAGAGCAAGCCCGAAAGAGGTTCGCCCGTGTATGCCCGATCCAGGAGCTCGAAGGTGTGCAGGACCGGGAGAGGTCTGCGCAGAGCCCGGAGGTGTGCCCGAAGCTGGACCATGCACCCGATGTTCCCCGTGACCACCGCCTCTGCGCCGGTGTCGAGAAGACTCCGTGCCTTCCGCCGGCCCAGCTCCGCGGCGAGGGCGGGGTGTTCCAGGTTGTAGATGCCCGCGGACCCACAGCAGACCTCCGCGTCCGCGGGCTCCAGGATCTCCAAGTTGCCCACGCGGGCCAGCAGGCGTCGGGGCTCTTCCCGAACCCCCTGCGCGTGGAGCAGGTGGCAGGCGTCGTGGTAGGCCACCCGCACGGGCCGTGGAAGCGGGGGGGGCGGGCTGAATCCGATCTCCCACAGAAACGCGCTGACGTCCCGTACCCGGGCGGCGAGCGCCGTCGCCCGTTCCGCCTCGGGATCCCCGGCGAACAGCAGTCCGTACTCCCGCATGGCGGATCCGCACCCCGCGGCGTTCGTAACCACCGCGTCCACGTCTTCCGGGAAGGCCCGGAGGTTGCGCCGCGCGAGGCGGCGGGCGAGCGCTCCGAAGCCCGTGTGCAGGGCCAAGGCGCCGCAGCATCCCTGCCCTCTCGGAACCACCACCTCCACCCCGTTGCGGCTCAGCACGCGAACCGTGGCTTGGTTGATCTGCGGAGCCAGCACCTGCTGGACGCAGCCCGCGAGGAGCGCCACCCGCGCCCGGGGCTTCCCCTGCGCCGGGATCACGGCGGCAAGGGGGTCTGCCCGCGGAAGGCGCCGGGGAAGGAGCTCCAGCATGGCCCGGGGTCGGTCTGGAAGGACCTTCCGGAAGGGCCGCGCCAGGGCTCCGATCCGCACCGCCATCCGGAACCGTCCCGGAAAGGGCAGGATGCCCATCACGAGTCCCCGCAGGAGACGCTCCACAAGCGGGCGGCGATGCCTGCGCTCCGTGAGCTCCCGGAACGGCGTAATGAGCTCCGCGTACCGTACGCCCGACGGACAGGCGGTCTCGCAGCCCAGACACCCCAAACACCGATCCACATACGGCAGAACCTCCCCCCACCGAAGCCGGCCTTCCAGCGCCTCCTTCATCAGGAAGATCCGGCCCCTGGGCGAGTCCATCTCCTCGCCGAGGACCCGGTAGGTGGGGCAGGCGGGGAGACAGAACCCGCAGTGCACGCACGCTTCCACCGCGCGCGCCATTCTCGCGCCCACGGCACCGTACCGCTCCACGGGGATGGTGTGCTGCACTAGCGAACCCCGAACTTCCCCTGAGGGTCCAGGGCCTGCCTCACCCGCCGGGCGAAGGCCTCGCCCCCCCACTCCCCGAGCACCGGCCGCCCGGGCGGACCCAGCACACAGAGGCCCGCAAGGCCCAGCTCCACGAGCGTCCGATGGAGGAGGGCCAGGTCCAGGGGCCAGGCGACCCACGCACAGTTCCCGCCCACGCTGTAGCGTCGGAGGGCGCCCGCGCGGGCCAGCCGCTCCTCGAGGCCTGCAAGGCGCCGGGGAGTGACCGGCACCTTCACCAACGCATGCCCGGCCGGGACCCACGAGAACTCCCGTACTCCCTCCCACAGGGCTCGCTCTTCCTCTCCCCGCAGCACCTCCACCGGTCCTCCCAGAAACGCCACAAGTCGCCTCGTCCTCGCCTCCAGGGATTCCTCCCGTCCTCCCAGGCGTACCCAGAGGATCCCCGGAGGCTCCAGGTCCACCGCCTCCAGGTCGAACCCGCTCGTGTTCAACCGCAGGAGGCCCCGCAGCGCTTCTTCAACCCGCGCGTACGTCACCCGGAGCGTGGCGTGGGCCCGGGGCGCGGGGAAGACCTTGAAGGTAAGTTCCACCAGCACGCCCAGCTGGCCGAGGCTTCCCACCATGAGTTTGGGAAGATCAAACCCCGCGGCGTTCTTCACCACCTTCCCCCCGCCCCGCACCACGGCTCCGGTGCCGTCTACGAACCGTACGCCCAGCACGAAGTCCCGCACCCCGCCGTACCGGTAGCGCCGTGGACCGCTGAGGCCGCTCGCCACCGTACCTCCTAGCGTCGCACCGGCATCCCGGAAGGGGGGATCGAAGGGGAGGAATTGCCCGTGACGGGTGAGGAGATCCTCCACCTCCCGCACGGGAGTACCCGCCCATGCGGTGAAGGTGAACTCCGCGGGGTCGTACTCCAACACGCCGGAGAGCCGGGAGAGGTCGAGCACGGTCGTCTCGGAGGCAGGCGTGGAGAGGGCAGGCTTCGTCCCGCCGCCGCGGGGGAGGACGAAGCGCCGCTCCCGGACGATCTCCTGAACCTCTGTCACCGTGCTCGGCCGTACCAGTTCCCCGACCGGGCTCATGCCCCCACTGTAGCAGCCACGGGCTCCGGCGGGAACATCTTGCCCGGGTTTGCGAGCCCCCGTGGATCCATGACACGCCGCAGCCGGCGCATGACGGCGAGATCCGCCTCCGCGAACATCTCCGGCAGGAACTTCCGCTTCTCCACCCCCACCCCGTGCTCGCCCGTGATGGACCCCCCGAGGCGCACGCACATCCGCAGGATCTCCCCGGCCAGCGCCTCCGCCCGCTCCAGTTCCCCGGGCTTTCGTCCGTCGTACAGGATGAGAGGGTGGAGGTTGCCGTCCCCCGCATGGAAGACGTTGGCCACCCGCAGGCCGTAGGCGGCGCTCAGGCGCTCGATCTCCCGCAGGGCCTGCCCGAGCCTCGTCCGCGGCACCACCCCATCCTGCACCAGGTAGTCCGGACTGAGCCGCCCCACCGCGGAGAAGGCGCCCTTGCGTCCCTTCCAGATCCTCTGCCGCTCCCCCTCGTCCTTCGCGATCCGCACCTCCGTGGGCCCCGAGCTCCGGATCACCTCGAGCAGGTGCGTTAGCTCCGCCTCCACCTCCGGCTCCTCCCCCTCCACCTCCACGATGAGCACGGCCGCGGCATCCCGGGGATAGCCCGCGCCCACCGCGGCCTCCGCGGCCTCCAGGCTGAGCCGGTCCATGATCTCCATGGCCCCGGGCAATACCCCCGAGGCCACCACCCGGGCCACGGCCTCCCCCGCCTGCTCCAGGCTCCGATAGGCCGCGAGCACGGTGCGGTAGGCCTCCGGGCGGGGGAGCAGGCGCAGGGTGATCTCCAGGGCGATCCCAAAGAGTCCCTCTGAGCCCACGAAGATCCCCACGAGATCTGGCCCTACCCCCTCCAGGCTCTCGCCGCCGAACCGCACCACCTCCCCGTCCGCCAGCACCGCCTTGATGCCGAGTACGTGGTTCGCGGTCATCCCGTACTTGAGGCAGTGGGCCCCTCCGGAGTTGAAGGCCACGTTCCCCCCAATGGTGCACACCGCTTGACTGCTGGGATCCGGGGCATAGTACAGGCCGTAGGGGGCCGCGGCCCGGGAGACCTCGAGGTTCGGCACCCCCGGTTCCACCACCGCGATGCGCTCCTCCGGGTCCAGACGCAGGATCCGGTTCAGCCGGTTGAGGGCGATGACGATTCCCCCCTCCACGGGGAGGCTGCCCCCGGATAGGCTCGTGCCGCTCCCCCGGGCCACGAACGGGACGCCCTCCCGGAAACACCACCGCACGGTGGCGATCACCTCATCCTGCGTCTCGGGCAGCACCACCGCGCGCGGCCGGACCCGAAAGCCCGTGAGGGCGTCGGACTCGTACGGTGCCAGTTCCGCAGGTGCGGTAAGGATCCGCTCCCGCGGATAGATGCTCCGCAGGCCCTCCAGGAGATCCTGAGCCCGTCTCATTCCAGGCGGTCGTAGGCCAGGAGCGTCAGGAATTCCGTGAACTCCTCCGCCAGCACCAGACGATCCAATAGCTCCGCGGCCTCATGGAGGACAGAAGGATCCGCCCGCTCCGAGCCCAGCCGGGCCACCTCCTTCTCCCGCTCGGACCGGTACCGCTCCGGGGTCACCGGTTTCCCGTCCTCCATCTTGGCACGGTGGTGGATCCATTGCCACAGTTGTGCCCGGCAGATCTCCGCGGTGGCGGTGTCCTCCATGAGGTTGTAGATGGCCACCGCCCCCGTACCCTGGAGCCAGGCCTCCAGGTACTGCAACGCCACGCTCACATTGTTCCACAATCCCTGTTCCGTGATGCGGCCCCCCGGCACCCGAAAGTCCAGGAGATCCTGCGCGGTGACCCGCACATCCTCCCGCAGCACGTGCTTCTGGTGCGGGCGGTCCCCCAGTACCCGGTCGAAGGGCTCCCGGGCGATGGGCACGAGGTCCGGATGGGCCACCCAGGTGCCGTCAAAGCCCTGCCCCGATTCCCGCTCCTTGTCCTCCCGGACCTTCGCGAAGGCGGTCTCGTTGACCCGGGGATCCTTGCGGCTGGGCACGAAGGCCGCCATCCCGCCGATGGCGTGCGCGCCCCGACGGTGGCAGGTACGCACCAGCAGCTCCGTGTACGCGTGCATGAAGGGCACGGTCATGGTCACCTGGGCCCGATCCGGAAGCACGAACTCCGGGCGGTGCCGGAACTTCTTGATCACGCTGAAGATGTAGTCCCAGCGACCCGCGTTGAGGCCCGAGGCATGGTCCCGAAGCTCCCACAGGATCTCGTCCATCTCGAAGGCTGCAAGGATGGTCTCGATGAGCACGGTGGCCCGGATGGTGCCCCGGGGGATCCCCAAGCGGTCCTGCGCGAAGTTGAAGACCTCGTTCCACAGCCGGGCTTCGAGGTGACTTTCCAGCTTGGGGAGGTAGAAGTAGGGGCCTGTACCGCGCTCCAGGAGCTCCCGGGCGTTGTGGAAGAAGTAGAGACCGAAGTCGAAGAGGCTGGCGGAGATGGGCTCCCCGTCTACCCGCACGTGCCGCTCCACCAAGTGCCATCCCCGCGGGCGCACCAGCAGGGTCGCGGTCCGGTCCGCCAGCCGGTAGGTCTTGCCTTCCGGGCTTACGTACTCGATGGTGCGCCGTACCGCGTCCATAAGGTTCTTCTGCCCCGAGATCACGTTGGCCCAGGTGGGGGAGAGGGCATCCTCGAAATCCGCCATGAACACCTGGGCACCGGAGTTGAGGGCGTTGATCATCATCTTCCGGTCCACGGGGCCCGTGATCTCCACCCGCCGGTCCTGGAGGTCCGGGGGCGCGGGGGCCACCGTCCACTCCGACTCCCGGATGTGCCGGGTCTCGGGGAGGAAATCGGGCAGGACCCCGGCCGCGAGTTCCCGCTGGCGCTCCTTTCGCCGATCCAGCAGGGCCTTGCGGGTCCCGTTGAACTCCCGGTGCAGGGTCGCCACGAACTCCAGGGCCTGCGGGGTCAGAACCACAGCCTGGTCCGGTCCCGCGTCCTTGAGCACTTCCACGCCGCGCGCCGCGATGGCCATCTCCATCACCTCCGTTCTCGGGCAGGGTAGCCCCGGGCTTCAGGGATTGTCAATATACGGAAGTTTTTTCTACAATGTGGAAAACCATGAGCAGCCCGGAGCGCACCGTCCGTTCCCTCCTGCGAGGCCTACAGGTGCTGGAGATCCTGGCCCGGGACCCGGAGCTCAGCCTCACGGAGATCGCCCGCCGGGCGCACCTCCCCTTCAGCACCACGCACCGGCTCCTGGAGACCCTCTGCCGTCGCGGATTCGTGACCCAGCCGGAGGCGTCGGGTCGCTACCGCCTGGGCCTAAAGGCCTTCGAGGTGGGGATCGCATTCCTCGCGTCTCACCGGCTTCCCGAGGTGGCCCGCCCCGTGATGGTGGACCTGGTGAAGCACTTGAACGAGACCGCCAACCTGGCGGTGCGGGATGGCCGGGAGGCCGTCTACGTGCTGCAGGTGGAAAGCCCCCGGATGCTCAGGCTGTTCGCGCACCCGGGTGCCCGGCATCCCCTGTACTGCACGGGGGTGGGCAAAGTGCTGCTGGCATGGGAACCGGAGCCGGAAGTGCGGTCCCTGCTCGGTTCCGGTCCCCTTCCCCGCTACACGCCCAGGACCCTCACGGATCCGGAGGCGGTTTTGCAGGAGCTGCGGGCCGTGCGGGCACGGGGCTACGCGGTGGATCGGGAGGAGCGGGAGACGGGGGTGCGGTGCGTGGCGGCCCCGGTGCGGGATGCCACGGGAAGGGTGGTGGCGGCCCTCTCCGTCTCCGCACCCGCAACCCGCCTCCCGTACCGTCGGATCCCGGAGGTGGCCGGGGCCACTTTGGCGGCGGCTTCTCGGATCAGCAGGCTCCTGGGGTTTTCCGAAACACCGAAGGGGGATGGGAGGGGGCTCCAGGTATTTCAAGAAGACGGAGCGGTTAGGCCCGCTCCTTCAGATAGGCGGAGCGCAGGACGAGGGCGGAGACGCCGCCGAGAAGAGCCGGAATGATGGCCACCTGCTGGTATCCGATCCCGGAGAACCAACTCCCGAAAACTGGCGAGCCCACCCAGGCGCCGAGGTAAGCGACTACCAGATCGAGGGCCAGTTCAAAGGGCGCCGGCTTCTGCTTGCTGATGACCACCTTCGCCGCAGTCACCACGACGGCAATTGCAAGAAGAATGAGAAATGCAAAGAAGTCCTGGTAGACCATCGCTCATCCCCCCTTTTCACAGAGCCCCCTCCAGTTTCTAGTTTAGTTCGGCAGCGCTCAGGCTTTACCGGGGAGATTTCCGCTCGGTCTCCGATTTCTCCAGGACCTCCAGGGCGGCCTCCACGCCCGCTCCCGGAGGCATGCGAAAGCCCTCTTCCCGGAGGACGGCCTCCAGGGCCGACAGGAGCAGCAGGACGGTTCGGGGTTGGGCGTTGTAGCCCATGGTTCCGATGCGCCAGATGTGGTTCCGGAAGGATCCGAACCCCGCACCGATCTCGATGTCGAACTCCTCCAGCAGCCGGGCTCGCACCCGCTCGCCGTCCACCCCCTCCGGCACCCTTACCGTGGTGAGCACGGGGAGCCGGTATCCCTCCGCCGCGAAGAGCTCGAGGCCCATGGCCTGTAGTCCCGCCTGCAACGCCCGTCCGACCCGCTCGTGCCGGGCCCACCGGGCCTCCAGCCCTTCCTCCAGGAGGATGCGCAGGGCCTCGCGGAGGGCGTAGATCATGGTGGCGGACATGGTGTGGTGGTACCCGTTCCCGGACCAGTAGCCCCACAGCAGACCCAGGTCGAAGTAGTAGGACTGAACGGGCCGGCGCCGCCCCTGGATCTTCCGCACCGCCGCCTCGCTCAGGGTCACCGGGCTCATCCCGGGCGGAGCGCCCAGACACTTCTGCGTGCAGGCGAACACGGAATCCAACCCCGCCCGGTCCACCTCCAGGGGAACCCCGCCGAAGGAGGTCACGGCATCCACCACCAGGAGCGCCCCATGCATGCGGGCGATGTCCCGGATCTCCTCGAGGGGCTGCAGCACGCCGGTGGAGGTCTCCGCGTGCACCACTCCCACGATGCGGGGATGCACCTCCTGGGCCACGCGCGCTGCATCTTCCGGATCCACGGGCCTGCCCCACGGGGATTCCACCGTGGCCACCTCCGCCCCGCACCTGCGGAACACCTCCCGCATCCGGTCGCCGAAGTACCCTGCCACGCACACCAGGACCCGATCGCCCGGTTCCGTGAGGCTACTGGCCACCGCCTCCATCCCCGCGCTCCCCGTCCCGGAGACCGCGAAGGTCCACTCGTTGCGGGTCCGGTAGGCGGCCCGGAGGAGATCCGCTACCTCCGCGAGGGTGGAAAGGAACTGGGGATCCAGATGCCCCAGCACCGGTGTGCCGAGGGCCCGCAGGACGCGGGGGTGCACGTTGGCGGGCCCAGGGCCCATCAGCAATCGGTCCGCGGGTCGGAAATCGCCGATCTCCATGACTACCTCCATCCCGTGCGCGCTGCGAAGACCAGCAGCGCCAGCAGCGCGGCGTTCACGACATGGGCAAGATAGCACAACGGGCAGTGGGTGCGCAGCCGTCTCACCAGGGCCCAGGTCAGGTAGAGGCTCGCGAGCGTGGCTCCAGCGGCGCCTCCGAGGGCCACGTCGAGCCAGCGGCGGTCCCCGAACCGTCCCAGGAGGACTGCGGCGAACACGCCCGGATAGATCCCCAGGCCCACCACGCTGTTTGGGATCCCCAGGAGACGTGCTTCCGGAGCCTGCAGGATGGAAAAGCAGCGTCCCTCGTCCATCCGGCAGAACCGCGGGAGCCACCGGGGATTCGGGGGGAGGATCCGGTACTGCACCAGCACGAAGTACAGGCTATCGAGAAACCCGATCCCGCATAGCCCGCCCACGGCCGCTTCCCACCCGAGCCCCGTGCGCACTAGCTTCCCACCTCCCCGTGGAGGCCAGCGGCCTCCTGAGAAGCGAGAAGGGCCGGCACAGGCTCTGCGGCCCGCAGCTGCCGGGCCGCCTCCTCGGGGGGGACCACATTGATGTAGAAGCCCGTGCCCCACTCGAACCCGGCCACCTGGGTGAGCCTGGGCATGATCTCGATGTGCCAGTGGTAGAAGTGGCCGGGGAAGGCATCGTAGGGAGCGGTGTGCACGATGAAATTGTACGGGGGGTTCTCGAGGACCGTGTGGAGCTTCCAGAGGGTGGTCCGGAGGGCATCCGCGGCCTCCCACAGCTCCTCATCCCGGAGCTCCCCGAAGGAGGCCGCATGGCGTTTGGGGACCACCCACGTCTCGTACGGGAAGCGGGAGGCGTAGGGCTCGTAGGCCACGAAGCCCTCGTTCTCGTACACCACCCGATCCCCGGCCCGCTGCTCCGCGGCCAGCACGTCGCAATAAAGACAGCGAGCGCGGTCCGCGAAGTACTCCCGGGCCACCTCCAGCTCCTCCTCCGCCCGGCGGGGAAGAACTGGGAGGGCGATGAGCTGGGAGTGCGGGTGGGAGAGGCTTGCGCCCGCGCTGCGGCCGTGGTTGCGGAACAGCAGTGCGTACCGGAATCGGGGATCCCGGTCGAGGTCCAGGTACCGCTCCCGGTACACCCACAGCACCTTGGCCACCTGCTCTGGGGACATGAGGCCCAGGTGGGTGTCGTGTTCAGGGGTCTCGATGATCACCTCATGCGCGCCCACGCCGTCCATGTGCTCGAACAGCGGCGCACCGGTGGGTGCCAGTACCCCCTCGATCCGGAGGGCCGGGAACTTGTTGGGGACCACCCGCACCTCCCAACCGGGGGTATTAGGCGGAGAGCCCTCCGGTCGGAGGGCCAGGATCTCGGGCGGAGTCTCGGACTCCTTGCCCCAGCAGAAGGGACAGCGGTTTAGGTCCTGGACTTCCTCCTTGGGCCGGACGAAGTCCGTGGGGCGCGTGGCCCGATCCGTGGCGATGATCACCCACCGACCGGAGACGGCGTCCCGCCGCAGCTCAGGCACGCCTCTCACCTCTTCTTCGCACAAGCCCGCTCGTAGAGCTCCACGTACCGGCGCGCGGACCGGTTCCAGGAGAAATCGGCCTGCATCCCGACCTGCATCAGTGTACGCCAAAGCGTGGGGTTCCGGAACACGTCCAGGGCCCGACGGATGGCCTCCCACAGGGCATCCGGAGTGTACGCCTCGAACACGAACCCGTTGGCCTCCCCGCGGGAGATGGCCTCCGGCGTAGCGTCCACGATGCTGTCCGCGAGTCCTCCGGTGGCCCGCACGATGGGCACGGTTCCGTAACGGAGGCTGTACAGCTGGTTGAGGCCGGAAGGCTCGAATCGAGAAGGCATGAGGAAGATGTCGCAGCCTGCCTCGACGCGGTGGGCAAGTCCTTCGTCGAACCCGATGCGGACCCCTACCCTCCGAGGGTGCCGCCGGGCCGCCTCCGTGAAGGCGGCCTCGTACCGGGGGTCGCCGGTGCCCAGCAGCACGAACTGCGCGCCTGCCGCCACCATCCGGTCCAGGCACGCCCAGACGAGATCCAGCCCCTTCTGGTCCACGAGACGTGTGACCATGCCCAGGAGCGGCACGTGCGGATCCTCCGCCAGGCCGAACTCCGCCTGCAGGGCCAGCTTGCAGACGCGCTTTCCCGATAGATCCTCCGGCCCGTACCGCGCGGGAATGTAGGGGTCAACCTGCGGATCCCAGACCGAGTAATCCACCCCGTTCAGCACCCCGTACAGGTCCTGACCGCGCATCCGCAGCACGCCGTCGAGTCCGTACCCGAACTCCGGCGTCTGGATCTCCCGGGCATACGTCTCGCTCACGGTGTTGAGGAGGTCCGCAGACAGGAGCGCTCCCTTCATGAGGTTGATCGAGCCGTAGAACTCCAGGTGGGACCAGTAGACCTCCTCGGAAAGGCCGGTCACGGGGAGCTGATCCCGGGGAAAGATCCCCTGGTAGGCCAGGTTGTGGATGGTGAAGAGGGTGGCCGTGCGACGGAGGGCGGGATCTTCCCGCTCCACGGTGTCCATGTAGACGGGGAGGAGGGCCGCGTGCCAGTCGTGGCAATGGAAGACGTCCGGAATCCACCCGTACCCCCGGACCCAGTTCAGGGCAGCCCGGCAAAGGCAGGTGAACCGGGCGAGGTTGTCCTCATAGTCCCTCCCCCCCTCCCCGTAAATCCCGGGGCGGCCGTAGTAGCCCGGGTGATCCAGGAACCACACCGGGACCTTCCCCGCCAAGTTTCCCTCCCACACCTCCGCGGTCTCCGCCCGACCCCCGATGGATACCGAGACCTCCCCCACGCGGTTGAGCCCATGGCGGCTGGGATCCACCATGGCATATCGGGGTGTCAGGAGACGGACGTCCAAGCCCAGGTCATGTAGGGCGGGGGGGAGGGCTCCCGCCACATCCGCAAGCCCTCCGGTCTTCGCGAAGGGAACCACCTCGGCCACCACGAAGAGTACCCGCACGACCTCCTCCGGCTGGCTGGGCACTGCCTGGGATGATGCCACGGAGGGTCCTTCAGGGCAAGCCCGGGCAAGGAGATGGTCTGGCCCGTGGGAGACCACGGGAGAGCGAGATTTCTCGCGATTGAACGCGAATTTCCGGGTTTTTTGCACTTTTTGCTTGACAGAAGGCTCTGGATAGTACAAATTGCCCTTAGAAGGCCGGCGAGGGAAGTGACGGCCAACATCTCATGTCCGGCCCGGAAAACGGAACAGCTCCCCTTTGACCGGGACGTGCGGTTCCGGTCCGGGCGGAATTCTAAATTGTCGAAATTAACTCGTCCTTCTCTCCCGGTGGCAGTATAGAGCAAATTTCGTGCCAAACTGAACAGGTTCTCCGGAAGAGAAACTGGACGATGACCGAACGAAGGAGGGGGATGGGATGAATAAGTGGGGATAATGTTCGTAAATATCGAATATGTAACTTCGTAATCCGGTGAAATTCGAGTAAAAATACGAACAAAGAAAGGAGGGCAAGGAAATGAACAAGTGGGGAGTGTACGTGGTGCGGCTGGCTCTGGCCCTTTCCACCCTGGCGAGCCTGCTGGTGGCGGGTGGGGCTGGCGGTAAGTGGGGTTAGTTCCTCCGGCTCCTTGGAATTCTGAACGGACAAGGTGGGGCGGAAGTTGGAGCCTTCCCCTACCTTTCTTTTTGGCAAATTAATCCCCTAGCCCTCAACCAATGGCCCGAAACTTGCTTACCCGTTCCCCGGCGGAGAGAACAACTGTTGCCGGGTGGGTGATGAAGGCTTCGCTACGGATCTTTGTCGGCCTCTGCATCCTCGGCGGTGTCGCGGTGGTAGGGCAGGTGATTTACACCCTTGCCTCCACCAACAGCCCATACCGTCAGACTGACGCGGCTGCTCTCATGTTCTTAACGTTTCTGGGAATTCTCAGCGAACTCAAGCCAGTCCGGTACTATTTCGGCCCAGAAAATAGATCCGAAGTTACTCTTGGGCTTGCTGTATTCCTTCCTACACTCATGCTTTACGGGTGGCCGTTTGCAGTACTCGTCGCTATTCTTGCATCAGCTTCTACAGATTTGTACGATGGAAAACCCTGGCACAAGGTTGCTTTCAACGCTGCAAATTATGCCATAGCAACATGGTTTGCCGGACATGTTTACACATATGCAATGAGTAAGCATGTTTTTAGTGCAGCTTCTACTTTGGAAGAGATGCTTGGAGGTACTTTAAGTGGCTTAACCTTTTTCACAGTAAATATAGCTCTCCTTGGAATCGTATTATCCCTTTCGACCAACTTACCTTTATCTCAAATATTTTCTCAAAATATGCGGTTAATGATACCCGTCTTTGTGGCAGAAGTGGGCTTAGCTGTGGTCGCTGCTCTTTTCTGGACCCTACAACCAGTCTCTGTCCTCCTCCTTATTCCTGCTGCTATCATGACCAAACTCTCCTACTCCAACTACGTCCAACTCCGCATCGAGACGGATAACTTCATGCTGGCCCTGGCCGAGGCCGTAGACGCCCGGGATCCCTATACGAGTCAGCACTCCCAGCGGGTGGCGGAACTGTGTCGGGCCATCGCCCGGCGCTTGCACCTTCCGGACCGCGAGGTGAACCGGCTTTACGCCATCGCCCGGGTGCATGACGTGGGCAAGATCACGGTCCGGGACGCGGTCCTTCTCAAGCCCGGGCCCCTCACCCCCGAAGAGCTCAAGGAGATGCGGGAGCACGTGGAGGCGGGTGCCCGCATCCTGGGGCATCTCAGTCTCTATCGGGACGTCCTCGACATCCTCCTGCAGCATCACGAGCGGCTGGACGGCTCCGGATACCCCAAAGGGCTGCGGGAGGACGAGATCCTCCTTCCTGCCCGTATCCTCGCGGTGGCCGATGCCTACGACGCCATGACCACCCAGCGCCCCTACCGGCCCGCCAAGACCCCAGAGGAAGCCGTGCGGGAGCTGTACCGGCTCTCGGGCAAACAGTATGATCTTTCCGTGGTGCGAGCGCTGGAGGATGAGCTTCTGGAGCGACGCATGCTCGAGAAGCCTGTTCTGGCAGCCACCGAACCGACACCGGAACTCCTGGAGGCGATTGACCCGGATGCTCCTCCTGCTGCCGTTCGCGTTGTCCCTCTGCGCCGGGTGGATCCGGGGCGGAAATCTTCGTAACCTGGCAGAGACCGAGTTTCGCCTCCCCTGGGCCGCCCTTCTGGGCATCCTGGCACAGCTTCTGATCTTCGACCCCACCTCTCGCCTGGTGCCGGTGCGGCTTCCCACCGTTCCCGTACACATCCTCTCCTACCTGCTCCTCGCGGCCTTCATCGGGGCAAACCGACGCCTCCCGGGGATGTGGCTGATCGGAATGGGAGTTTTGGCAAACGCGGTGGTGATCCTCAGCAACGGTGGATACATGCCCGCCTCCGAGGAGGCCCTTCGGGCCGCGGGCCGGTGGACGCTTCTCCAGGAGGCCGGAGGCACCTACAACAACTCCTCCCTCATCGGTCCGAACACCCACCTGTGGTTTTTGGCGGACGTCTTCGCCATCCCGGCCGGCCTGCCGTTCGCGAACGTCTTCAGCCTCGGAGACGTTCTCCTTGCCCTGGGGATCCTGATCCTGGTCCCGTCCCTCATGGGAGCCCGACCCGTGCGGCCGGAAGCCCGGCTTGTGGCGGCCGTAGCAGGGGGGTTCCTGGTGGGGTACCTGGTGGGCAACATCGAAGCCCCCGCCGCCCGCTCCGTCGTCACCGCGCTCCAACCGCTCCCCAACCCCCACCCCACCGAAACCCCTTCCCCGCGGCCATCCCCTTCTCTGGCCGAACCCGTCTTCCCCCCGCAAACCCTCTACACCGTCCAAGTCGGTGCCTACCGGGACCTCGAAAACGCCAAGGCGATGGTGGCGCGCCTGGAACGCGACGGCTACAGCGCCCGCGTCCTCTCCGGAAGCCTTCACCGCGTGGTGGTGGGGGAACTCGAGACCGAGTCTCAGGCGCGTCAGCTCGCCGCCCTCCTCGCCCGCTCCGGATATCCCACCTACGTACGCCGGCTGCGTTAGCTCCTGATCAGGACCAGCACAAGGTCGTTCACGTTGGTCCCTGTGGGACCGGTACGCAGGAGACCGCCAACCGCGTCCAGGCACGGATACGCATCGTTGCGGGCCAGGTGCTGCCGGGGATCTCGGCCACACGCCCGGGCCCGGAAGACCGTGGCCCCGTCCACCACCCCTCCCGCTGCGTCCGTGGGGCCGTCCGTACCGTCCGTGGCGAAGCTCACCACCAGCACCCCGCGTACCCCTTCCAGGGCCAGGGCCGCGCTCAGGGCGAGCTCCTGGTTCCGCCCGCCCTTCCCCATCCCCCGCACCGTCACCGTGGTCTCCCCGCCCAGCACAAGACACGCGGGAAGCGGTAGCGGCCGAGCAGCTCTCCGCTCCTCAAGGGCCATGGCCGCCACCACCCGGCCCACCTCCCGGGCCTCGCCCTCGAGGTACGTGGTGAGGATTGAAGTGTGGTAGCCGAGGGCCAGGGCCTGCGCGGCCGCCGCCTCTGCGGCTCGCGCGACGTTCCCCACGATCACCGTGTGCACCCGTTCGAAGGCCGGATCTCCCGGCTTAGGCGTCTCCGGGACTTCTCCCGCTCCCCCCCGCTCCAGGTGGCGGCGCACGGCAGTGGGGACCTCGTCGAGTAGACCGTACCGTTCCAGGATCTCCAGGGCGTCGCGGTAGGTGGTGGGATCCGGAGCAAAGGGGCCTGAGGCGATGGCGTCGAGGCGGTCGCCCAGGACGTCACTCAGCACCAGGACCACCACCGTGGCCGGATGGGCGGCTTTTGCGAGCCAGCCGCCCTTGACGGCGGAGAGGTGTTTGCGCACCGTATTGAGCTCCCCAATGGTGGCACCACCACGGAGCAGGAGATCCGTGGTGCGCCCTTTGTCCTCCAACGTGAGACCTGGAGCCGGCAGCGGAAGCAAAGCCGACCCCCCGCCCGAAACGAGGCAGAGCAGGAGGTCGCGCACGTCGGCCTGCCGTGCGAGCCGGAGCACCCTGCGCGCCGCGTCCTCTCCGCGTGCATCCGGAAGAGGATGCCCCGCCTCCACCACCTCCAGACGCCTGAGCGGGAGAGCATGTCCCTCCTTCGTGACCACGAGACCCCCTGAGATCCGGTCTCCGAGGACCTCCTCCACCGCCTGTGCCATGGCCGCGCTGGCTTTCCCGAACCCCACCACGAGGATCCGGTCGTACGCTCCAAGCGGGTATGTGCGGTCTCCCACCCGGAGTTCTTCGCCTTCCAGATGCAAAACCCGACGGACTCCTTCCCGCGCATCCGCCGCCCGCAGGCCCACTTCGAGGATGCGGGCCGCGTCCTGGCGCAGGCCCGGGTCTTCACCCTCCCGGAGCCACCGGTCGTCCCGCCACACGCCTACCTCCGATCCCACACCGCCAGGAGATAGGGCTTCTGGGATTCGAACGCCTCCGCCTGCCGCTCCACCACGGCCTCCGCCTGCGGCGTGGTCATGGCCTCCGTTTCCCGGACGAAGGCCGCCACCCGGCCGAAGTACAGCGGGACCATGGCCTCCAGGAGCGCTTCGGCCCGCTTCCCGTGGAAGGCCCCGGCAAAGGCGTAGCAGATCCGGGCCCAGAGGGGGCCCGGAAGATCCGGGCCGTCCGGACGATCGGCCAGGGGAGCGAGGGCCGCAAACGTCTCCGGATCCAGCACCTCCCGCCACACCCCTGCGAACCTGGGGAACCCGTCCCGAAATCCCTCCATGAGGGCCGTGCGATCCACGGGAACCGGTTCGGGCTCCGCCTCCACGGGTTCGCCCACGAAGGGCGCGGGTACGCTTCTCTCCACGTGGCGCCACCGGTCCGCATACGTCTCCATCAGGGAGAAGAGGGTTCCCACCACCTGCCGGAACATGGGGCCCAGGTGCGCGGCAGGATCGCGGGGGTCGTGGATCTTGGTGCCCAAGTACGCCTGGACCACCCGGTAGCCCTCGTTGAGGGCCACGGTGGTCATCCAGATGTCGATCCCAAACCGCGCCACATCTCCTCCCCACCCGGGCGCCCGCAGGGCATGGGCCGCGAACGCCCCGGAGAAGGCGAAGTCCCCGCCGATGGGCTGGCGTACCCGCACGCCGTACAGAGCCCGCGTCATGGGATAGGCGAGGTGGTTGGTGATGGTGCCGTCGTACTTATGCCGCACGTAGTACGGTGCCACATACTCCGCCTCCCCGCGGATCACCGGCCCCGCGAGCCGCTCTACCCACCACGGCGCGATGGACCGCAGATCCGCGTCCAGGGTGGCACAGGCACGGGCATTGAGGAGGACCGCGGCTTCGAAGACGGCCCGCACCGCGCTCCCCTTTCCGGGAGGTCCTTCGTACGGCGTGGAGAGGACGGTGGTGCCTGCGGGGACGCGGGCGCTCAGGGCGGCCTGCGGGGTACCGTCCGTGGAGGAGCCGTCCGCGTTCAGGATCACGGTGCGGAGGCCCGGAAATGCCCGCCGTGCCCCCTGAGCGGCCGCCTCCACCACGTGCCGGATGGTGCGGGCGTTCTGGTAGCTGGGGATGCCGATGAGCAGGTCAGCCCGCCCGACGCGCCGGAGCGCCTGCCGCGCATCCTCAGGAAGTGCGGGCCTCACACCCTCCATCCCATGCCTCCCGTGTTGGGCCGAATGGCCTCCACCGCCACCCGGTCGATCCCCTCCCGCCGCAGGGCCGCGGCCACCACGTCCCGGGCGAGGGGCGCGAGGTTATTGACCGCGCTGAGGTGCACGAGGACCACCCGCTGATGCGTCCCGGTGTGGAGCCGCACGCTCAGCCGGGCGGCGGCGTCGTTGCTTAGGTGGCCCCGGGAACCGATGAGCCGGCGCTTCACCGACGTCGGATAGGGGCTCACCGCGAGCAGTCCCAGGTCGTAGTTGGCCTCGAGCAGCACCAGGTCCGCGCCCGCGGCCCGCTCCAGAAGGACCTCGTCCGCTCCTCCCAGGTCCGTGGCGATCACCACCCGCTTCCCCTGTGCCTCGATGACGAAGGCCACGGGGTCCGCGGCGTCGTGTGAGACGGGGATCGCCTCCACCAGGAGCTCTCCCACCCGGAAGGATCGCAGGTTCTCGAACCGCTCGTGCCGGCGTCCCACATGCGCGCAGGCCCGCAGGGTCCGTTCGTTCGCCAGCACCACGGCGCCGGTGGTCCGGGCCACGGCGCCGGCGCCCCGTGCGTGGTCGTCGTGTTCGTGGGTCAGCAGGATGGCGTCCAGCCGTGCGGGGAAGATCCCGAACCGCCCGAGCCACCGGTGCGTGGCCCGGGCGGGCAGACCCGCGTCCACCAGGATCCGGGTGGAGCCGCCCTCCACCAGGATGGCGTTCGCCGCGCTCCCGCTCGCCAGTACGCACACCCGCATCTCCCACCTACCGCCCCGCGGGCGCGGAGCGCAGGAGCCGGTCCAGGAGCGGCTGCATCCGTTCCCGGAAGATCCGGTCCCAGGTGAATCGCTCCAGGACCCTGCGGCGCAGGGCGCTTTGAGGGTTCCGGGTGAGGTGCGTGAGGATCCTCCGGGCGATCTCCTCCGGTGGATCCTGAAGGCGGAAGAAGCGCGCGTGCGGCCCCGCCACCTCCTCCGTGGCGGGAATGGCGGTGCAGAAGACCGGCACACGCGCGAGGGCCGCCTCCGCCACGGGCAGCCCGAACCCCTCCTGCACGCTCGTGAGGAGCACCGCATCCGCCAGAAAGTACAGATCCCCGATCATGCGCGAGGTACACCGCAGCCCGAGCTCTGCCAGGAACACGCAGTGCGAACCCAAGCCGAGCGCGTCCCGCAGCGCCTTCAGGTCCCCGAGGTAGTCTCGGTTGGTCGCGGTGTGGGCTCCGGGGGGCCCTGTGACCACGAGGAGCGGATCCGTGCCCGCGGCCCGGAGGGCCGCGGTGATACGCACCGCCATCTCCAGGTTCTTGCGCCGGGTGATGCGCACGGGGGCCAGGAGCACGGGGAAGCGCTCCCACATCCGCAACCGGTTCACGAGCTGCCGGATCCGCGGCTGCAGGGGGTGCAGGGACTCGAGGGAAACCCCGGGCGGGATCACGGAGACGTCCTCAGGGCGAAGCCCCAGAGTCCGGACCAGGAGCCTCTGCACCGCCTCGCTGATGGCCACATAGCACACCTGCGGCCGCGGCGTCCGCAGTAGACTCCACGGGTATTCCGGCCGCAGGCGGGGGGCACGCACGGGGTCCGCCCAGCTGAGGTCGTGGGTCCAGGCAACCATCCGGGCCTCTGGGTGGCGGTCCAGGAGCCGGTGCAAGGCCGCGGTGAGGGGTAGGTTCTTGTCCACGGTGAAGACGTTGTGCACGAGGAGAACACAATTCCGGACGTACGGGGCGAGGTCTCCCGCGATCCGGTCCCGGACCCGCTCAAACCGGTGCGGATCTCCCCGTTCCAGGGCCCGGTGCGCGGCCCGGACCTCCGGATGGCGGCCGTAGAGGAGCGGCATCGGGGTGGTTCCCTCCCCCCTCCCACCCCGGCCCGCGAGGATCCGGACCCGGTATCCCGCCGCGCGCAACAGGCGGGCGTGCTCGGCCACGATGGCCTCCACCCCGCCCACCACGGGCGGGGCCGTGTAGTGGAGGATCGCGATCTCCATCCTCCTTTACAGTTCCACGCCCGACACCGAAATCCCCCGGGCTTGCGGGAACCTGGTAGAATGGGGTTGAGCGGGCGGGTGTAGCTCAGGGGTAGAGCGTCGGCCCCCCAAGCCGAAGGCCGCGGGTTCGAATCCCGTCGCCCGCTCCAGGGAATTCTGTCGAGGGCTCCGGATCTTTCCATCAGGGGTGGAATTCTTGATCCAGTTCCTTTAGAATTGTCCGGGTGGCCCCCGCGGAGCCGTGGATGCTGGATCAGTATGGACGGCCCATTCGGGATCTGAGGATTTCCCTCACGGATCGCTGCAACCTTCGCTGTGTCTACTGCATGCCGGAAGAGGGGATTTCGTTCCTGCCTCGGGAAGGCCTGATGCGGGTGGACGAGATCCTCACCCTCACCCGCATCGCCGCGGAGCTTGGGGTGGTGAAGGTCCGGCTCACGGGCGGGGAACCTACGGTGCGACCGGACCTCGTGGACATCGTGCGGGGAATCGCTCAGATCCCGGGCATCCGGGACATCGCCATGACCACGAACGGCGTGCGCCTCCGAACCCTGGCCGGGCCTCTTGCGCGGGCCGGGCTCCGGCGGGTGAACGTGAGTCTGGACACCCTCAACCCCGAGGTCTTCGCCCGCATCACCCGGGGAGGACGGTTGCAGGACGTGCTGGAGGGCTTACGGGCTGCGGAGGAAGCGGGGCTCGTGCCCATCAAGGTGAACGCGGTGGTGGTGCGGGGGTTCAACGACGAGGAAGTGGTGGACCTGGCGGCGCTGACCCTGAACCGGACGTGGGAGGTGCGGTTCATCGAGGTGATGCCCTTCGGGGAGGTGGCAGACCTGGCCGTGGCGGGCGTGGTGCGCAGCGAGGAAACCATGGCCCGCATCGAGGCCGCCTTCGGACCCCTGGAGCCCCTCGACCTCTCGGGAGAGGATCCGGCCCGCACCTACCGGATCCCCGGAGCGGCGGGGACCCTCGGGTTCATCAGCCCCGTGAGCGACCCCTTCTGCAGCAAGTGCGGCCGCCTACGCCTCACCGCGGACGGCAAGCTCCGGCTGTGCCTGCTGCGGGACGATGAGGAGGACCTGCTGACCCCGCTGCGGCGGGGCGTCCCCTACGAGGAGCTGCGGGAGATCTTCCGGGCTGCGGCCTACCGCCGCCCCTTCGGCCACGCCCTCGCGGAGCGCATGTATCCCCAGCGCCGGGTGATGATCCAGATCGGCGGGTAGCCCGGGGCGGTCCGCCCTCCTGCTCCGTGGATCCTCGAGGCCCTGAGCCCGTGTCGGTCCTCAGGCGTCCTCGGGATCTACCCACTCCTCCTCGGAGGGCTCGAAGAGGTGCCCGCAGCGAGGGCACCGCACCTGCTCGCCTTCTTCCGTGGGAGTCGCCCGGAGGATGGGTGCACCGCAGCGGGGGCAGGGGATGTGCACCAAGCTAGTCGTCCTGCTCCAGGTTCTTTTCCAGCTTGCGCTTCACGCGCTGGAGGGCGTTGTCGATGGACTTCACGTGCCGCCGCAGCTCCGCGGCCATCTCCTGGTAGGACTTGCCCTCCAGGTACGCGGTGAGGACCCGGTGCTCCAGCTCGCTGAGATTGCGCCGGATCCGGTCCCGCATCCGGGCGGAGGCCTCCCGGTTGATGACCAGCTCCTCCGGATCCGCCACCTTCATCCCGCTGATCACGTCCAGCAGCGTGCGGTCCGAGTCCTCGTCGTAGATGGGCTTGTTGAGGGAGATGTAGGAGTTGAGGGGAATGTGCTTCTGCCGGGTGGCGGTCTTGATGGCGGTGATGATCTGACGGGTGATGCACAGCTCGGCGAAGGCCCGGAAGGAGCTCAGCTTGTCGCGCCGGAAGTCCCGGATGGCCTTGTAGAGCCCGATCATTCCTTCCTGGATGATGTCTTCCCGGTCGGCCCCCACCAGGAAGTAGGCCTTAGCCTTCACGCGGACGAAGTTCCGGTACTTGTTGATCAGATATTCCGAAGCCCGATCATCCCCCCGTTTCGCCGCCTCCACCAGATCCTCATCGAGCATCTCCGTATAGCAGGAAGGAGTGGCTTCCTTTCGGGCAACCGCCACACGCGCCTCCAGGACTTCGGACTGCTCGAGCGATTGGCTTCGGGCCGCTGTAATTATAGGGAGCCTCGATGAGAAGGGTCAAGGTGAACGAGGCTCCATGGCCAGGGAACGGACACCCATTTTGACCATGGCCGGAACAGGGCGGTAGAAGGAGCGGGCCACCACCTCCCGCCGCACCACCCGCCCCCCTTGCCGCACCACACGCCAGGTGGTGGCCCGGAAGCCGGGCCGCGGCGGCAGGACCTTCACCGTGCCCTGGGGGAGCTCCGGGTCCTCCCGGACCACCCGCCCTTCGGGGGGCGGAATCCGGACCACGTCCGTCACCACGATGTCCACCCGCCGGTGCGGGGATCCGCGGCCGTAGAACCGGACCACGAGCTCCCTCCCCTGCACCTCCGCCCACAGCAGGAGCGGCGGCCCGTCGTTCCGGAAGACCAGGTCCACCCCCCCGTAGACCACCGTGGCATCCCGACCGATCGGGAGGTAGCCCACGGGGAGGCTGTGGTTGGTGCGGCGGAGGATGGTGAGATCCGCGAGGAGGGCGGCATTGAAGAGGGTGCTGGACACCTGGCAGACCCCACCGCCGTCCCCGGGCACGAACTCCTCGTGGAGGATCACGGGCGCGGGCCGGAAGCCGCGGGCCCGGGTACGTGGTCCCACGGCTTCGTTGAAGGAAAAGACCTCCCCGGTGCGCAGCACCCGGCCCCGGAGCAGGCCCGCGGTGAGGCGGATGTTGTGGGTGCGGTCCGGGTCTGGCGCGAGCCGCGTGCGGAATTCCGCCACCACGTCCCGGATCCCCCATCCCTCGGCTTCCTCCGCGGGAAGGCGGGGCCGGATCCTGCGAAGCGGGAGGACCACCGCGCGCCAGCCCTCCAGCACCGCCCGGATCAACCGCCGTCGTGCCGCCATCTCGTCCAGGGCCACGCCGTCCCGGCTGGGAAGGATCCGAACCTCCCCGTCCTCCACCACGAACCGGGCATCCCGAGGAGGCTCAAAGACCGCGCGCGCGGCCTCGCGCAGAAAATCCTCCAGCCGTCCCGGCCGCCTCCGAACCGGGAGCCGGAGCACCACGGGCTCGTGCCAGAGCCGCCAGCGGGCCCGCACGCGATCCCACAGGCTTCCGGTCCGCCCGATCCCGTACGCTCCTCGCACGGCGGAAGCGAGGTCAGGTTCGAAACCGAGCACACCGGGGGTCCGTTGCCACACCCGGGTCCGTCCCGCAGAGGAGGCGTGCACCGTGATGGGTCGGCGAAATCGGGCGTCCACCCGATCCCGGAGGAGCCTCACCGCCTCCTCAACGGTCTTTCCGCCCACGGACACGTCCTCTATCCACACCCCAGGCAGGATGCGGCCCTCGAAACGGAGTTCCTGCACCGCATAGGCCATCGGGGCCGCCGCCGTGGCCACGAGCAGCACCACGCTTCCCCACCGGATCCGCATCGCTCCCTTACCTCACCGACGCTTTCCCTCTCTCGCAGGAGCTCTGCGGGAGCGCGCGGGCCTCTCGCAGGTTCCGGACCACCTCGTAGAGGAGGATGCCCGCGGCCACGGAGGCGTTCAGGGAGGACACCTTGCCGTACATGGGGATACACACCAGCCGGTCGCACCGCTCCCGCACGATCCGACTCACGCCCGTGCCCTCCCCTCCGATCACCAGGGCGATGGGCGGTCGCAGATCCGCCCGGTCGTAGGGATCCCCTTGCAGATGAGCGCCCACCACGGGAATTCCACGCTCCCGACACGCCTCCACCGCCCGCGGGAGGTTCGAAACCACGGCCACGGGGAGATGTTCCACCGCGCCTGCGGACGCCTTCGCCACCGTGGGTGTCAGGCCCGCGGACCGGCGCTTGGGGATCACCACACCATGCGCGCCCGCGGCCTCCGCGGTGCGGAGAATGGCTCCGAGGTTGCGGGGATCCTGGATGCCGTCCAGGAGGACGAGGAAAGGGCGACCCTCCGCGCACGCCCGATCCAGGAGGTCCTCGAGGGCCACCGGGGGCACGGCGTGGGCGAAGGCAATGACCCCCTGGTGCGTGCCCGTCTGCGAGATGGCGTCCAGGTGGCGGGGATCCACGAACTGCACGGGGACCCCCCGGGCCCGCGCCTCCGCCACGATGCGGGCAAGGCTCCCGCTTCGACGGGCGGTGCGGGAGATCTGGATCTTCCGGAGCGGGTGTCCCGCCCGCAGGGCTTCCAGGACCGGGTTCCGTCCCTCCAGCTGGACGACGGTTCTCTGCGCCGCCATCACTCCCCGCCCCGGTCCCGGATCCGCCAACGGCTCCCGCCCGGGAAGTCCTCCACCACCACCCCGATCTCCGCGAGTCGCTGACGGATCCGGTCCGCCACCGCAAACTCCCGCCGCTCCCGCGCCCGCTGTCGGACCTCCAGAATGCGCTCCAGCACCTCCTCCGGACGCCCTTCTCCGTCCACGCCCACCAACGCCTCCTCCTCCGAGAGGAGCCGCCGCAGATCCTCCTTCAGCCGCTCCAGCAAGACCCGGCTCTCCAACCGCAGGCCCAGCACGGAGGCGAGCTCCTGGAGCACAGCCCGCGCGTGCGCCAGGGCGTCCGCGGCGTCCTCGGGGTTCCCTGCCTCCTGCGACCGCTTGCTCAGCCCGTCCACAAGCCGGTTGATCTCCGCGGCGAGCGCGTGGAGCTCCGCGATGGCCCGGGGGGTATCGAAGTCGTCGTCCAGGGCCGCGCGGAAGGCTTCCCGCGTCTGAGCCGCCCGTTCCCGGAGGGCCGCGGCGGGAGCGGAATCCCGGCCGCTTGGCCGCGTGCGCCGAAGAAGGACTTCCACGGCCTCGAGGGCGTTGCGCAGCCGCAGGGCCCCGCGGTCCGCGGCCTCCACCGCCTGCTCCTTCCACGTGAGGGGGCTCCGGTAGTGGCTGCTGAGGAAGAACAGGCGCAGCCCGTCGGGGGTGTAGCGCCGTAGAGCCTCCTCGATGGTCACCACGTTGCCCAGGTGGCGGGTCATCTTCTCCTCGCCCTCCCCGGGGCGCAGGAGGGCGTTGTGGAGCCAGTACCGCACGAAGGGCTTGCGGCCCGTATACGCTTCGCTTTGCGCGATCTCGTTCTCGTGGTGGGGGAAGATGACGTCCTCCCCGCCCCCGTGGATGTCGATCTGCGACCCCAGGTGCTCGAGGACCATCGCGGAACACTCGATGTGCCACCCCGGCAATCCCTCCCCCCACGGGCTGGGCCAGGAGGGCTCCCCGGGCTTTGCCCGGGTCCAGAGGGCGAAGTCCATGGGGTGCTCCTTGCGGGGATCCACCGCCACCCGGGCGCCCGCCATCATCTCCTCCAGCCGTCGCCCCGAGAGCTTGCCGTACTCGGGAAAGGCCCGAACCCGGTAGTACACGTCCCCGTCCACCACGTACGCGAACCCCCGCTCCAGCAGGCCCTGGATGATCTCCAGGATCTTCGGGATCGCCTGGGTGGCGCGGGGGTAACGGTGGGCCCGGAGCACGTTGAGCCGATCCATCTCCTCGTGGAACCGCGCGATGTACTCCTCCGCGATTTGCCCGATGGTCCGGCCCTCTTCCCGGGCCCGGGCGATGATGCGATCCTCCACGTCCGTGAAGTTCTGGACGTGGCGCACCCGATACCCGGACCACTCCAGGTGCCGCCGCACCACATCGAAGAAGACGTAGCTGAGGGCATGCCCCACGTGTGCGGGCCCGTAGAGGTTCACCCCGCAGACGTACATGCGCACCTCCGGAGGGTTTAGGGGCTCGAACCGTTCCTTACGGCGGGTCATGGTGTTCGTCACGTGCAGGGCCACGGTTCCCTCCTCCCCGGTCAGAGTGGCTCCAGCAGCGCCACCGCGAACGCCTGGATCCCCTCCCCCCGGCCCACCGCCCCCAACCCCTCCGCGGTGGTCACCTGGATTCCCACATCCTCCACGTTCAGGCCGAGCATCTCCGCCAGTTGGGCGCGCATGCGGGCCACGTACGGTTGGAGCCGGGGAGCCTCCGCCACGATCACCGCACAGATCTGGGCCACCCGGTAGCCTCGGGCCTCCACCCATCCCCGAACCTCCCTCAGCAGGTCCAGGCTGCGGGCGTCCCGGTATCGCTCGTCTCCCGGGGGAAAGTGCGTGCCGATGTCCGGAAGGCCCGAAGCGCCCAGGGCCGCATCCATGATGGCGTGCACGAGCACATCCCCGTCGCTCCACCCCTTAAGCCCCCGCTCGTAGGGGATCTCCACGCCCCCGAGCACGAGCCGGCGCCCGGCTTCCAGAGGGTGTACGTCCACGCCGATCCCTACTCGGATTCCTCGGGCCACCGCAGCAACGCCTCCGCCACGAGAAGGTCTTCAGGGGTGGTGATCTTCAGGTTTCGGGCGCTCCCCGGGACCACGTGGACCGGATGCCCCAGGCGCTCCACCAGCACCGCGTCGTCCGTCCCGTAGAACCCTTCGGCCCGGGCTCGGGCGTGGGCGGCACGCAGGAGTTCGATCCGGAATCCTTGCGGGGTCTGCGCGACCCAGATCCCCGTACGATCCACGGTTTGCTCGATGAGACCCCCCCGCACGCGTTTGAGGGTATCGTGCACGGGCAGGGCGGGAACCACGGCCCCGTACTCTGCCGCGGCCTGGGCCACCCGCCCGACGAGCCCCTCCTCCAGGAGGGGTCTTGCTCCGTCGTGCACCAGCACCACTTCCGCACCCCGCAGCGCCTCCAGCCCCCGGCCGACGGAGTCCTGGCGCTGCGGCCCCCCCGGCACCACCGCGTGGATCTTCGAAAGGCTGCACCGTCGCACCCACGTGCCCACATCCTCCAGATTCCCCTCCGGGGCCACCACCACGATCTCCTCCACAAGCGGACAGCGCTGGAAGGGAAGCGCGGCCCGGACCACGAGCGGAAGGCCGGCCAGCATCACGAGGGCCTTCGGCTCCTCCCTCCTCAGGCGGTTCCCCCGACCCGCGGCGGCGATGATGGCTCCCGCTCGCACGGCGCCTCCCCTATCCCGTGGACCGCCGCAGGTCCTCCTCCTGCTTGGGGCGGGCGAAGATCATGCGGCCCGCGGAGGTCTGGAGCACGCTGGTGACCACCACCTCGGAACTCGTGCCGATCCACCGCTTGCCCCCTTCCACCACGATCATGGTGCCGTCCTCCAGGTACCCCACCCCCTGGCCCGGCTCCTTCCCCTCCCGCACCAGGTGCACGGTGAGCTCCTCCCCGGGCAGCACCACGGGCCGGAGGGCGCTGCTGAGCTCGTTCACGTTCAGCACCCGCACCCCCTGCAGCTCCGCGATCCTGCTCAGGTTGAAGTCCGTGGTCACGATCCCAGCCCGGTGGGCCTTCGCGAGCCGCACGAGCCGCTCATCCACCTCTCCCGGGCCCTCGTCCTCCACCACCTGTACCGCCTGCAGCTCCGTCTGCAGCCGTCCCAGGATCTCCAGGCCCCGCCGGCCCCGGCTCCGGCGCAGGGGATCCGAGGAGTCCGCGATGGCCTGCAGTTCCCGCAGCACGGACCGGGGCACGAGAAGGGGGCCTTCCAGGAACCCCGTGCGCACCACGTCCGCGATTCGACCGTCAATGATGGCGCTGGTGTCCAGGACCTTGGCGGTTCCCCGGCGCCTTGTGGAGCGTTCCCACAGGGCGCTCAGATCCTCCCGCCACAGCTGCGCGAAGTGCCACCCCAGATATCCGAACACCAGAAGGGCCGCGAGCCGCAGGTAGCCCCCGATCACGGGGATCCCGGAGAGGAGATACCCGATGGCGGCGGCGAGCACCAGACCCGCACTGAGGCCCACTAACCCCACCGTCAACTCCCGCAGGGGCATGCGGTGAAGCCAGGCAAGCACCCCGGCCATGACCCTCACGAAACGCCGCCATAGGGATGGCCCGATGCCGGCCCCCACCCCGGCGCCTACCACGCCCCCCAGCAGCTGGACCCCGAACCGGTGCCAGCCGTTCAAACCGCCGTCCGCGAGGGGGAGGAGGGTCTGCGCGACCTGGAAGCCCACCGCGGCCCCCAACAGGGCCCCACCAGCCCGAGCGATGCGCGCCACGACCTGTTCCGACGCCATGTTCCAAGCCAGTATAGTGCTCCGCGAACGGGGGTTGCCACGGGGGGAGGGCCTAGAGGAGAGCGAGGGCCTCCTCCACCGTGCCCACGCCCACGACCTCGATGCTGGGGTCCACCGCGGCGGCCAGGCTCACACGGGGCCCCACCACCCGCCGGAATCCCAACTTGGCCGCCTCCTGGAGGCGGCGGCCGAGTTGCGGAATTCCCCGGACTTCCCCGGACAGCCCCACCTCGCCGCAGAAGACGGTCTTGGTGTCAAGGGGCCGGTTCCGATACGAGGAGGCCACGGCCAGCAGCACCCCCAGGTCCACCGCGGGTTCCTCCACCCGGACACCTCCCGCGGCGTTCACGTACACGTCGCACCCTCCCAAGGGCAGCCCCGCCCGTTTCTCCAGCACCGCCAGCAACAGGAGCAGCCGGTTGTAGTCGATCCCGGAAGTGGCCCGACGGGGAGTGCCGAACGCCGTGGGGCTCACCAGGGCCTGTACCTCCACGAGAAGGGGCCGGGTGCCCTCCAGCACGCACACCACCGCGGCCCCGGTGGCATCCGGCGGTCGGTCTCCGAGGAAGGCGGCGGATGGATTGGGGACCTCCCGCAGGCCGTCCGCGTGCATCTCGAAGATCCCGATCTCGTTGGTGGAGCCGAACCGGTTCTTCTGCGCCCGCAGGATGCGGTACGCCTGGTGCCGCTCGCCCTCGAAGTACAGCACCGTGTCCACCGTGTGCTCCAGCACCCGGGGACCCGCGAGGATTCCCTCCTTCGTGACGTGCCCGATGAGCAGCACCGCGATCCCATCCGTCTTCGCGAGCTGCAGGAGGGCTGCGGCGCACTCCCGCACCTGCCCCACGCTCCCCGGGGCGCTGCCCAGCTCTGGCCGGTACACGGTCTGGATGCTGTCCACCACCAGCAGGGCAGGTCGCAGGCGGCGGGCCGCATCCAGAACCGCCTCCAGCTCCGTCTCCGCCAGCAACAGAATCCCCCGCGAGTCCACGCCGATGCGGTCTGCCCGCATCTTCGTCTGCTGGGGGGACTCCTCGCCCGAGACGTACAGCACCCTGCGTCCGTGCGCGGCCAACCGTTGCGCCATCATGAGCGCGAGGGTGCTCTTCCCGATCCCTGGATCCCCTCCCACCAGCACCAGGGAACCCGGCACGATCCCGCCCCCCAGCACCCGGTCCAGCTCCCCGATCCCCGTCACGAGCCGCTCCTCTGGCAACGGCCGGACGTCCGGAAGCGCTACGGGCTCCACGGCCCGGGCCCCAGGCCTTCGCCGGGGGGTCTCCGGCTCCTCCACCAGGGTCCCCCACCCTTCGCAGGCCGGGCACCGGCCCAGCCACTTCCCCGAGGTAAACCCGCAGGCCTGGCAGACGTACCGGATTCCCACACCCCGCTCCTTTGGCGAACATTTGTTTGCAATTCATGGTACCACTGAAGGGACGTAGCGGACAACGGGGAGATCTAATCGGCCCCATGGTCCCCTTGCCCCGCGTGGTCGTGCGGAGCTCCCGGCGCGGTGGGGGGGTGAGCGTGCTCCGATGGGGCTCCGGAGAGGGTGCTTAAGGGAGCTCTTCTAGGTTAAAGGCCCGGTGCAGGGCCCGCACGGCCCGAGGAACGCTCGCCGCATCGATCACGCAGGAGATCTTGATCTCCGAGGTGCTGATCATCTGGATGTTGATCTGCTCCGCGGCGAGGGCCCCGAACATGGTGGCGGCCACCCCGGGGTTGCTGACCATTCCCGCGCCCACCACGGACACCTTGGCGACCCCTTCCTCCCCCTCCACCCGGGTGGCGCCCAACTCCCGGCCCACCCGCTCCGCGGCCTCCAGGGCGGCCCGGGCGTCCTGGCGGCTCACGGTGAAGGAGATGTCCGCGCGGCCCCCGCGGCTCGCGGTCTGCACGATCATGTCCACGTTGATGTGGGCCTCCGCCAGCACGCTGAAGAGCCGGTGCGCCACCCCGGGGACGTCCGGCAGATCCTGCACCGTGATCTTGCACACGTTGAGGTCGTGGGTGACCGCGTTCACCACCCGTACCGGCTCCATGGCTTCCTCCCCGATGAGGGTCCCCTCCTCCTCGTCAAAGGTGCTCCGCACGTGCAGCCGCACCCGATGGAGCTTCGCGTACTCCGCGGCCCGGGTCTGCAGCACCACCGCGCCACTGCTGGCCATCTCCAGCATCTCGTCGTAGGTGAGGTACGGGAGCCTGCGGGCCTCCGGCACGAGGCGCGGATCCGCGGTGTAGACCCCAGATACGTCCGTGTAGATCTCGCACACGTCCGCGCCCAGGGCCGCGGCGATGGCCACCGCGGTGGTATCCGAACCTCCTCGTCCCAGGGTGGTGAGCTCCCCGGAAGCCGTCACACCCTGGAACCCGGCCACCACCGGGATCCGCCCCCGGCTCAGCTCGTCGAGCAACCTTCCCCGCTCCACCTCCAGGATCCGGGCCCGGGTGTGCACGGGCTCCGTGAGGATGCGCACCTGCCAGCCCAGAAGGGAGGTGGCCGCCGCTCCCTCCGCCTGCAGGGCCATGGCCAGCAGCGCGACGGAGATCTGCTCTCCCACGGCCAGGAGCATATCGAGCTCCCGGGGCGCGGGGCGCTCCGTCATCTCGTGGGCTCGCGCCAGCAGCTCGTCCGTGGTGTCTCCCGGCGCGGAGACCACCACCACCACCTGACTCCCTGCCTGCCGGGTCCGGGCGATGCGGCGCGCCACGTGCCGCATGCGTTCCGGAGTCGCCACGGAGGTCCCGCCGTACTTCTGGACGATGAGCGCCACCTCTCCCTCCGTCACTCGATGACCCGAAGTAGGGGGCTGCTCCCCCGCACCACCTCCATGGTGTGCAGACGCGCCTGCACCGCCCGGAGGGCCCGCTCCGGAGCGGGATGGGTTCGCAGCAACACGTCCGCCTCTTCCCCACGGCTCTGCTGCACGATGGAGTGCAGGCTCACGTTCTCCTCGCCGAAGGCAGCCGCAATGCGGGCGAATACCCCGGGCCGATCCACCACCCGCAGCACGAGGCATGCGCTGGTTTCCTGCTCGCCCCTCGGGACCACGGGCTTGTCGTAGAAGCAGGTGCAGGGTACCCGGCCGTGGGCCTTCGTCCGCCGATTCCGGGCCACCGCCACGAGGTCTGAGAGCACCGCAGAGGCCGTGGGGTCTCCCCCCGCACCCCGGCCTGCCACCAACAGCTCCCCCGCCGCCTCCGCCCGCAGCCAGACCCCGTTGAACTCGTACCGCACGGAGGCCAGAGGGTGCCCGGAGGACAGGAGGGCGGGGTAGACCGCGGCCTCGATGCGTCCCTCGCGATCGCGGGCGTGCGCGATGAGCTTCAGGGTGTAGCCCAGCTGCCGGGTGTACGCGATCTCCCGTTGGGTGATGGAGGAGATCCCCTCGCAGTGTACGTCGCTGCGTACCACGCGGCTATTGAAGGCCGCGGAGGCGAGGATGGCGAGCTTCGCCGCAGCGTCGTGCCCCTCGATGTCCTCCGTGGGGTCGCTCTCCGCGAACCCCAACCGCTGGGCCTCGCTCAGGGCCTCCGCGAAGGACAGTCCCTCCTCCCCCATCCGGGTGAGGATGTAGTTCGTGGTGCCGTTGAGGATGCCCACGATCTCCGTGATGCGGTCGCCTGCCAGGGATTCCTTGATGGTGCGCACGATGGGGATGCCTCCCCCCACGCTGCCCTCGAAGAAGAGGTCCACCCCGCTCGCCTCCGCGGCCTCCATCAGCTCACGGCCGCGGTTCGCCAGCAGTTGCTTGTTGGCGGTGACCACGGACTTCCCCAACCGCAAGGCCTCCAGCACGTAGCTGCGGGCGGGCTCGATCCCTCCGATGAGCTCTACCACCACGTCCACCTGGGGATCCCGCACCACCGACCACGCGTCGTCCGTCAGGAGATCCCGTTCGATGGGGACCGGACGGGGCCGGTCCAGGTGCGCCACCGCCACCCGGTGCAGCACCAGGGGCATGCCGGCCCGCCGCGCGAGGTCCGCCCCCGCGGCCTGCAGGTTCCGGACCACGGCGCTCCCGACCGTGCCCAGCCCCAGCAACCCAATGCGCAGCATCTCCTGGAGATTGTACCGACTCTCCGCGGCCTCCGCGATCCATCCGGTCCATCAATTCCCGGTTTCCCAATCCCCCTGCTGGAGCAGGGACGCCACGGCTTCCACCGTGGGCTCGATGGGAGCCGGCTTTGGGGCCCGCTCCGCGGCCTCCGGATCTTTGAGCCCGTGCCCCGTGAGCACCGCCACCACCACCCGCCCGGACCGGAGAAATCCCTCCCGCGCCGCCCGCATCAATCCCGCCACCGCGGCCGCGGACGCGGGCTCCACGAAGAGGCCCTCCTCCGTGGCGAGCCGGCGCTGGGCCCGGAGGATCTCCTCGTCGCTGACCGCGGCGATGCGTCCCCCCGACTCCCGCACGGCTTCCAGGGCCCCCTGCCAGGAGGCGGGATTCCCGATGCGGATGGCGCTCGCCACGGTCCGGGGACGTTCCACGGGATGTCCCAGGACGAGGGGCGCAGCCCCCTCCGCCTGGAACCCCCACATGGCGGGTCTCGGTTCCACCCGGGCCTCGCAGAACCCGCGCCAGTAGGCGGTGATGTTGCCCGCGTTGCCCACGGGAAGGGCCACGATGTCCGGTGGTCCTCCCAGGGCCTGGAGGATCTCGAAGGCCGCGGTCTTCTGTCCCTCCAGGCGGTGCGGGTTGATGGAGTTCACCACCGCGAGGGGCAACACCTCCGCGCAGGCCCGCACGAGTCGCAAGGCCACGTCAAACCCGCCCGGGAGGAAGGCGACCCGGGCCCCGTGCATACGGGCCTGCGCCAGCTTCCCACCCGCCACCGCGTCTTTCGGAAGGAGCACCACGCACCGCAGTCCCGCCCGGGCCGCGTACGCGGCCGCGCTGGCCGCGGTGTTCCCCGTGGAAGCGCAGATCACCCCGCGCGCGCCCGCCTCCATGGCCTTGGCCACCGCCACCACCATGCCCCGGTCCTTGAAGGAGCCCGTGGGGTTCGCGCCCTCCCACTTGAAGTACAGCTCGATGCCGAGTTCGGGCCCGAGGGCGGTGGAGGGGATGAGGGGGGTATTGCCCTCCAGGAGGGTGAGGGGGGGAGTCCGATCCGTGACGGGGAGCCGGTCGCGGAAAGCCGCGAGGATCCCCGGCCACGGTTTCACGGAGCCGCGGGATACGATCCCAGGACGATCGCCCACCGACACTGTTCCTCCAAGCGGCGCAGGGCCCGCTGCACCCGCAATTCGTCCACGTGTCCCTCGAAGTCCACGTAGAACACGTACTCCCACACCGCATTCCGAGCCGGCCGGGACTCCAGCTTCGTGAGGTTGAGGCCCTCTTCCGCGAAGGCGCCCAAGGCGCGGTAAAGGGCCCCGGGGCGGTGCTCCGTGGCGAACACCACGGAGGTCTTGCTGGGATCCCGGCGCGGCACGGGCTGGGAAGCGATGCTGAGGAAACGGGTGGTGTTCAGGGGGTTGTCGTGGACGTCCTCCGCGAGGACCGTCAGCCCGTATAGATCCGCAGCCCTCCGGCTGGCGATGGCGGCTTCCTCCCGCTCCCCCCGGGCGGCCACCAGCCGGGCAGCCCCCGCGGTGTCGTAAGCGGGGACGGGCTCGACCCCCAAGCTCCGAAGGAATTCCTCACATTGCGCCAGAGCCTGCGGGTGGCTGTAGACCCTGCGGATCCCCTCGAGGCGGGCACCGGGGACTCCCAGCAGGCAGTGCGCGATGCGCAGGGAGATCTCTCCCGTGATGGTGAGCCGGTCATGGAACTCCAGGAGGAGGTCGTAGGTCTCGTTGATGCTGCCCGCCTCCGAGTTCTCCACGGGGACGATCCCGGCCTCGCATGTACCGCCCGCCACGCTCTCAAAGACCTCCCGCAGGGTGCGGCGGGGTACGGTCTTGACCGGGCCGAAGTGCTGGAGGGCCGCCTCCTCGCTGTAGGCGCCCGCCTCTCCCTGAAAGGCCACCCGCCGCATCCTACCTCCGCAGCTCCTGGGCCCGTCGGGCGGCCCGCTGGACCGCCTCCACCACCGCGCCCCGGACGTCCCGCTCCTCCAGCACTCCCATCCCCGCCATGGTGGTTCCTCCGGGGGAGGTGACCTTTCGGCGCAGCTCCGTGGGATCCTCCCCGGTGTCCCGAAGCATGCAGGCGGCCCCGAAGACGGTCTGGATCACCAGCTCCCGGGCGATCTGGGGATCCAACCCCGCCCGGATCCCGCCCTCGATGAGGCTCTCCACCAGGAAGAAGACGTATGCGGGGCCGCTCCCAGAGAGGCCGGTCACCGCGTCCATGAGGCTCTCGGGGACCTCCACCACCTTCCCCACCGCGCCGAACAACTCCCGGACCAGGCGCGCCTCCTCCTCCCCCGCGTGGCGTCCCAAGGCAAAGGCCGTGACCCCCTCGCGGATGGCGGTGGGGGTGTTGGGCATGGTCCGCACCACGGGAACGCCCGGGAAGGCCTGCTCCAGGGTCTGGAGGGTGAGGCCGGTCACCACGGAGACCAGCACGTGACGGGCGGATACGTAGGCCGCCAGCTCCTCGAGGACCTCCGGGACGTCCTTGGGCTTCACGGCGAGCACCAACACGTCCGAACGGGCGCAGAGCTCGGCCTTGGCCTCCGTCGTCTGGATCCCATAGCGGGCCGCCAGGGCGTGTAACCGCTCCCGGTTCGCGCGGTTTGCCACCCAGATGCGCTCCGGGCTCACGCGCTCCGTGCTCAACAGGCCCACCAGGAGCGCCTCCGCCATGTTCCCGGCCCCCACGAACCCGAGGGTGCACCGTTCCAGCATCCCCTGCTCCTCAACGAAACGCGCCTCCGCCCTCAAGGACGGAGGCGCCTCCGCGGTACCACCTTGCTTCCGGGACGGAGATGTCGTCCCAGCCCTCTCCGCGCGGTATCGGGCGCGGCCCGACGGGCTTCCAACCTTTCGGAACGGCCGTTTTCGCCCGTGGCTCCAGGGCGGGTCCGGGGAACGGATGCCAACGGTGCCTCCCACCCAACCGGGCACCGCTCTCTGCTCGGCCCTGTTTCCCCCTCTCTCCCTTTCCTCGCCGAGTTTACGGATTATGTAGCACGCTTCCGCGCCGTCCGTCAACGCGGCCCGGTGGAGGGCACTCCGAACCGCACCACCCGGGCTTCCCCCCACAGGCGCTCGAGTCGGTAGTACTTCCGCTCCTCGGGCCCAAAGATGTGCACCACCACGTCCCCGTAGTCCAGCAGAACCCAGCGGGCATGCTCCGTGCCCTCCCGGTGCCGCAGGTGCGCCCCCGCGGCCCGCATGGCCTCCTCCACCGCCTCCGTGATGGCCCGAATCTGTACCGCGGTCTCTCCCGTACAGATGACGAAGTAGTCCGCGACCAGGGTCTGCCCCCTGAGATCCAGCACCGCCACCGCCTCCGCCTTGTGCTCCTCCGCCGCGTGGGCGGCCAGCAACGCGCGCTCCCGTGCGTCCAAGCCGGTTACCCCCTCCTCTCGGTGCGGTTGTAGAGTCCGTGCTTGAGGATGTACTGCTCTACCCCCTCCGGCACCAGGTACCGAATGGTGCGTCCCTCCTGGACCCGCCTGCGGATCTCCGTGCTGGAGATGGCCAGGGCCGGGATCTCCAGGAGGTGGATCCGGTGTCGGTACTCCCGGGCGATGTCGCTGGACTGCCACAGATCCCGGTCAATGCTGTAGCCGGGCCTGCTCGCCCCGATGAACTCGCACATGCGCAGGAGCTCCTCCGTCTGGTGCCACTCTCCCCGCAGGATCTGCCCGATGGCATCCGCACCCGTGATGTAGTACAGGTCGTCCTGCGGATAACGGTTCCGGAAGGCCCGGATGGTGTCCACCGTGTAGCTGGGACCCGGCCGATCGATCTCCTCCCGGGAGACGCGGAAGTACGGGTGGGTGGCGGTGGCGAGGACCGTCATGAGGTACCGGTGCTCGGGGTCCGTCACCTCCGAGGGGTCCTTGTGGGGCGGGCAGCGGTTCGGGATGAAGATCACGAGGTCCAACCGGAGCTGGAACCGGGCCTCCTCCGCGGTGACCAGGTGCCCCAGGTGGATGGGATCAAAGGTACCGCCCATGATCCCGTACCGTGCCATCTACCCTCCCCGTGCCGCCTTCCTCTCCTCCAGTTGAGCGTTCCCCCCGGGAGATTCCATCTCCTCCTCCCTCCTCGGGATCTCCCGAAGCCGGGCGTACAGGGCCTGCACCATGGGCACAACCCCCTCGCCCGTGAGGGCGGAGATGGGGTAAGCGGAGATCCCCCGCGCCTCGAAGGCCGCGCGGACCCGCTCCACCCGCGCCCGGGCTTCCGGAAGGTCGATCTTGTTCAGGGCCACCGCGCACGGCCGCTCCGCGAGGGCAGGATCATAAGCCCGCAGCTCCGCCCGCAGCACCTCGTAGGCGCGCAGGGGATCCTCCGCCGCCAGGTCCAGGACGAACAGCAACAGGCGGGTGCGGGAGACGTGGCGGAGGAACTGGTGGCCCAGCCCGGCTCCCCGGTGCGCGCCCTCGATGAGTCCGGGGAGGTCCGCGGCCACGAAACTAGCACCCTCCGCAACCCGAACGACTCCGAGATGGGGGTGAAGGGTGGTAAACGGGTAGTCCGCGATCTTCGGCCGGGCCGCGGAGATGCGGGCAAGCAGCGTGGACTTGCCCGCGTTGGGGAAGCCCACGAACCCCACATCCGCGAGGATCCGCAGCTCCAGGTCCAGCACCCGCTCCTCCCCCTTCCCCCCTGGCTCCGCGAACCGGGGGGCCCGGCGGGTGGGGGTGGCGAAGCGGGCGTTGCCGCGTCCTCCCCGGCCCCCTCGGGCGACCACCACCTCCTGGCCGTGGCGCACTAAGTCCGCGAGGACCTCGCCGGTGCGGGCGTCGCGCACAACGGTTCCCGCGGGCACGGGAATCACGAGATCGGGCGCGGACCGGCCCGTCCGGTTCCCCCCCTGCCCGTGCTCCCCCCGCCTCGCCCGGAAGACCCGGCGGTACCGGAAGTCCACCAGGGTGTGGAGCCCCTCGTCCGCCCGGAGGATGACGTCTCCTCCCTTCCCCCCGTCCCCGCCGTCCGGGCCTCCCTTGGGCACGAACTTCTCCCGGCGGAAGCTCACGCAGCCTGCCCCGCCGTCCCCCGCCCTCACGTAGATGCGCGCCTGATCAACGAACATCCGCGATCCCCTCTTTGCCCAACGGGGAAATCCGGGCAGGGCTTCCCGAGAACCAAAAGGCCCGGGGGCTTCCCGGGCCTTCTCGCCTTCTCGCAGGCACGGGGCTCACGCGGGGGAAACGGGAAGAACGCTGACCTGGCGGCGGTCCCGCCCTCTGGGTTCGAAGACCACCACCCCATCCACGAGGGCGAAGAGGGTGTCGTCCTTTCCGATGCCCACGTTCCGACCGGGCCAGAACCGGGTTCCCCGCTGGCGCACGAGGATGCTGCCCGCGGTCACGTACTGCCCCGCGAACCGCTTCACACCCAGACGCTGGCCCGCGCTGTCGCGGCCGTTCCGGCTGCTCCCGCCCGCCTTCTTCTGCGCCATCCGACCTCACCTCCCATGCTCGATGCGCTCGATGCGGACCGCGGTGTACGGCTGACGGTGCCCGAGCCGGCGACGGTAACGGACCTTCGGCTTGAACTTGAACACGAGGATCTTGGGGAACCTGCCCTGTTCCACGATCCGGCCCACCACCCGGGCCCCCTCCACGAAGGGGCTTCCCACCACCGTCTCCCCGTCGGAGAGCATCAACACGCGATCTAGGACCACCTCGTCTCCCGCCTGCCCGGGCAGCTTCTCCAGACGGACCACCTCGCCCTCCCGAACCCGGACCTGCTTGCCCCCGGACTCGATCACCGCGTACACGGGATCCCTCCTCCTCTCGACCGGGCCGATTGTAACAGGGGAGGCCGTCCGCCCGCAACCGCTCGGGGGTCAGGCGGGAAGGGCAAGCACCGCGTCGCTTGGCCGGACCACCGGCCCTCCCCGCTCGTCCGTGCCCTCGAACACCAGGAGGGCGAAGTAGTCCTCCACCAGCTTCTCCCGTGGCTCCCGGGAGGCGATGAACACGCCGACCCCCACCACCTCCGCGCGGAACTCCCGCATGAGGTCGTACATTCCCCGCACCGTCCCTCCCCCCCGCAGGAAATCGTCCACGAACAGGACCCGCTGGCCTTCCCGGATGGCCCGAAGGGGAAGGCTCATCTGCTGGACCATCCGGGAGGAACCCGAGAGGTAGTTGACGGTGACCGCGGGGCCTTCCGTGACGCGTCCCGCCCGTCGGATGGTCACGAGGGGCACGTTGAAGGCCCGGGCGGTCATGAAGGCCACGGGGATCCCCTTGACCTCCATGGTCAGGACCACGTCCGGCCGACGATCGGCGAAGTACGTGGCGAACGCCTCCCCAACCTGCTCCACGATGGAGGGCGTGGAGAGCAGATCGGTGGTGTACAGGAATCCGCCGGGCAACAGGCGGTACGGGGTACTCAGCTTCGCGCTCAGCTCCTCCGCCACCGCCCGGATGCGGCGGGGGTCCCGCTCGGGGACGTAGCGCACACCCCCCGCGGCGCCCGCCAGGGTCTCGATCCGCCCCAGCCCGAACCGCTGAAAGGCCACCCGCAGGGCCGCGATGTCCTCGCTGATGGTGGACTTCGCGACCCCCAGCATCTGCATGAACACATTCAGGGAGTGTACCTTGTAGGGCTCCGCCCGCAGCAGGTGGGCGATGTACAGCATGCGCTCCCCCCGACGTAGGCGGGGGGAGGCCGTCGCGCCCCTCCGCACGGCATCCATGGCTTTCCGGGCGTCCGATCCCCTGGCCATCTCCCTCCTATCCCGGCCGGGCTCCAAGGGCCTGCGTGATCCGTTGAAGGGTCTCCGGCCGGTTCAGGTCCACGTCCACCGCGAGCTCCGGCCGATGGCAGATCACCGCCTTGCCCCGGATCCCCGCGATCGCCCGGACCCGCTCCTCCACATCCGCGATGCGAAGCCGCCCGAGCGCGTACTTCACCACGTACTGAGGTCCAAACAGGCTTGCCAGCCGGGCCGGGTTCTTCCGGATCTCCACCACCTCCCGGATCGTGGGTTCAAGGCGCTCGAGGATCCCCGGACGTACGAGAACCATCCCCCCGCCCGTGAACACGCCTTCCACCGTCCGCACGTAGGTCTTGCGGAGCCCCGGAAACGACGCCTCCACCGCCTCCCGGGGGACGATGGGGTAGTACACCTCCACCCCCTCCTCCCGGCACCTTCCGAGGAACTCGGAGACGGCCTGAGGGGTAAGCAGCGGAAGATCCGAGGCCACGAGGAGGACCCACGGAGAGGGGGCCAGCGCCCTCAGCCCCGCCAAGGCATTCCCCAGGAGATCCTGGGTCTCCGGGATCCGGAGATCGCACAGGTCCACTGCGCCCTCCGGGATCTCCGCAGGCCCCACGAGGACAATGCGCCCCACCTCGGGAGCGGCGCGCAAGGCCCGCATCACCCGCTCCACCATGGGAATCCCGGCTATGGGAAGGAATGCTTTGTTGGGAAGGCCCTCCGCGAGACCCGGCTCCCGCCCTCCCCCTGCCAGGACCACCGCGTCCACCCTCACCGCTCCAGCTCCGCGAAGGTCCGGGTGAGGATCACCTGCCCGGGGAAGGTGCCGGAGAGGACCTGGGCGGAGCCGCGGGCTGTGGCCTCCTCCCCGAACAGGCCGAACACCGCGGGCCCCGTGCCGGTCATGGAGACCCCCAGGGCTCCCGTGCCCCTCAGGCGCTCCAGGAGCTCCGCCACCAGGGGGTACCGGGCGCACACCACGGGCGTGAAGACGTTGCTCAGCCGGGCCGCCACACCCCGGACGTCTCCTGCGCGCAGGGCCTGGATGGTCCCCTCCGTGTCCGGGCGGTGCGCGACCCCTTCACGGTCCAGGGATTCATAGGCCCACCGGGTGGAGATGCCAAAGTCCGGGCAGAGCAGCACCACCCAGGTGCTCGGGAGGGTCGGCAGGTACTGAAGCCGCTCCCCTCGCCCCGTGGCCAGGGCGGCGCCCCCCGCCAGGAAGAAGGGGACGTCCGAGCCGATCCGGGCTGCCAGGGTCAAAAGCTCCCGTCCGTCCAGCCGCAGCTTCCACAGCTGCGCGAGCCCCAAAAGGGTCACCGCGGCATCCGAGGATCCGCCCCCAAGACCGGAGGCGGGAGGGATGTGCTTGTGGAGCTCGATCTCGATGCTCCGGTCCACCCCGTAGGTGTCCCGGAGCAGCTGGGCAGTCCGGAACACGAGGTTCTGCTCATCCGTGGGGACCGCCCGGTGGTCGCACCGCACCGTGATGCCCCGCTCCGCTTCCCGCAGGATTACGGTGTCGTGGAGTTCCAGGGCGTGCAGAACCGTCACGATCTCGTGGTAACCGTCCGGGCGCCGGCCGAGGACGTCCAGGGTCAGGTTGATCTTCGCGTAGGCGTTGAGCCGCAGCTCCTTCACCGGGGCCTCCCTCGGAGGGTCAGGCCCGTCCCTTCCTCGGAATCCACCGGGTTCCCTCCGCGCATCCGAACGATCCCTCCAGGGGTGCCGGAAGTTCCTTTCCTTCTTGGACGGAAACCCCCCGGAATCCTACCGAACCGGAGGGAGATCCGAAAGTGGTGCGCGGCGGGGAAATCCGGTATGCTTGGAAACTGCGCGAGGCTGACGGAGGAGGTGGTGGTGCCGCGTGCCCTTCGAGCCCGTGGGAACCGGGGACGGACCCTCCGGTTGCTGATCCTCCTGACCCCGGCGGCCCTGGCGGGCTTCCTGGCCTGGAATCTGGCCCGGAGCTTCTCCGCCGCGGGAATTGCCTTCCTGCTGCGGCCCAGCGGGGACCCCCGGTTTGCCTGGCCCCTACGGGTCCGGGACCGCGTGAACGTCCTCCTGATCGGCACGGACGTCACCCTCAACACCCGTCGCCAGGTGGTCTCGAATCTGGCCCGGGCGGATACCCTGATCCTCATGTCCTTCGACCCGCACACCCGCACCGCGCATTTCCTCTCCATCCCCCGGGACACCCGGGTCTACCTCCCGGGCCACGGCCCCTCAAAGATCAACGCCTCGTACGCCTTTGGCGGCGTCCCCCTCACCGTCCGGGCCGTGGAGGATCTCCTGGGCGTCCGGGTCCACTACTACCTGAAGATGGGGGCGGACTCCTTCGCCCGACTCGTGGACGCGGTGGGGGGGGTGTGGGTGGACGTGGAGCAGGAGATGCACTACCGGGACTGGTGGGGGGGCTTCTCCGTGGACCTCAAAAAAGGGCGGCAGCTGCTTATGGGGGATCAGGCCATGGGCTACGCCCGCTTCCGCATGGATGCCCTGGGCGATATCGGGCGGGTCCAGCGTCAGCAGAAGGTGATCCGGGCCCTCTTCGCGCGGATGCGGGAGCCCCAGACCGTGCTCCGCTTCCCCCAGCTCCTCCACTGGTTCCACACCCGCACCCACACCAACCTCAACCTTCAGAAGGTCCTGGCCCTGGGCTGGTTCCTGCGCGGGGTTGGCACGGACCGTGTCCGTACCGCCACGCTGCCGGGCCACTTCGCCCCCCTGTTCTGGGAACCCGACGAACCCCGGGTACGCGCCCTGGTGCTGGAGATGTTCTACGGCGTGGATCCACAGGCGGTGGCGCAGACCCGGGTGGAGGTCCTGAACGCGAGCGAGGTGCCGGGCATGGCGCGGGAGGTGGCCGCGCGGCTTGCGAGGATGGGGTTCCCCGTGGTCCGGGTGGATCTCGCCCCCCGGCCCAGGAACCAGACCGCCATCATCTCCCACCGCGGCGACGCCCGCCTGGCCCGGGCGGTGCGGGAGACGCTGGGAACCGGAGCGCTCGCCACCCGACCCACCCCGGTCGTGCACGCGGACCTCACGGTGCTCGTGGGGAGGGACTACGCCCACCGTCGCCTCCTGGCCCGACGGCCCGTAGCGCCCTAGGGCGATCCGGAATTCCCCGCCTCCGGGGTGGAATGCCCGAAGCGGGCCAGGGCCTCCGCCAGCGCCACGAATTCCTGCAGGGAAAGCGTCTCCCCCCGGCGGTGGAGGGCCACCCTCGCATCCTGCGCCGCCGCCACCAGCACCTCCGGAGGGAGCTCCAGGATCCGGAGGGCATTCCGGAGCTGCTTGCGACGGTGGGCAAAGGCTGCCCGGACCACGCGGAACAGCAGGGCTTCATCCACCGGGGCCGGGGAAGGGTGCGGCCGCAGGACCACCACCGCGGAGTGTACTTTGGGCGGTGGCAGGAAGGCACGGGGCGGGATCCGCAGGGCGATCTCCACCCGGGCCCGGTACTGCACAAGGAGGCTCAACAGCCCGTATTCCTTCGTCCCCGGACACGCGGCCATGCGCTCCGCCACCTCCCGTTGGACCATGAGCACCAGCCGCTCCAGCTCCGGGACCTCCTGCAGCAGGCGTACGGTGAGCGGCGATGCGATTTGATAAGGAAGGTTGCTGACCACCTTCCGCACAAACCCCGGAGGGAACAGCGCCCGCAGGTCCAGGGCAAGGATGTCCCCCTGCACGATCTGCACATTCGGAAAGCCGGAGACCCGCTCCTCCAACGCGGGGAGGAGGGCAGGATCCACCTCTACCGCCACCACCCAGCCCGCGCGCCTGGCCAGCTGCTCCGTCAAGATCCCCATCCCGGCCCCGACCTCCAGCACCGCGTCCTCGGGCCCAAGCTCCGCCAGGGCCACGATGCGCTCCAGAACCCGGGGATCCACGAGGAAGTGCTGCCCAAGTCTCCGCTTGGGCCGGAGCTGGTGACGGCGGAGGGCCGTACGGAGCGCGCGCCTCAACGGACCCACCTCCCCCAATTCTAGGGGGAGATGGGCGGTCGGCCCAGGAGCCATATCCGGACCCGACGCCGGCCCCATCGCAGGGCCTCCCGCACGGAGTTGAAGCACACGTCAATGCGCAGTCCCCGGATGGCTCCCCCGGTGTCCGCGGCGATGGCGATCCCGTACCCCTCCACGTACACCACGGTCCCCAGGGAGATCACCCGGGGATCCACCGCGATCACCCCGTGGCGGGCCCGCAATCCTGTGGCGGTCACCGCATCCACTCCCCGATCCCCGTACGGCGCGTAGGCGCTCGCGGTCACCACGAGGGAGGGACGGAGACGGAGTTCCCCGCGGGAAGGGATGTACCCGCGCCCGAGGCGGATCACGCGGGGCTGCGCCGGACGGATCACCCGCTGCCCAACCCGCTCCCGCCGAACCACTTGTCCGTCCACCCGGGTGATCCTGTACACATACTCGACCACACCTGGCCGACCGGGTTGTATCACCTCCGTCCCCCGGTCGAACAGCGCCCGCGCCAGCTGGTACCTCACGGGAAAGGGGACGGTCTCCCGCACCACCTGCGTCTCCTCCCGCACCCGCTGCACCCGGATCTCGCTCCCGTCCGCCAGCAAGGCATCCAAGGGGGGAGAGACCCGATCCAGCCTCTGGAGGCGGATCCCCGCGGTCTCCAGGACCTCCCGGGGGGTCCGGGCGAGGGTACGCAGGACATGGAGCCTTCCGTCCACCCGAACCCGCACGGAAATCGCCCGGACGATCGTCACCCGGGCCCCGGGCGCAAGAGGGGTGGAGAGGGGCGGGAAGACCGCGTCCTCCGGCCGCAGGACGATCTGCCGCTCCCAGAGGAGCTCCCCCACGGTCTGGGCCCGGGTGAGCACGGCCTCCTTGCGACCGTCCATCTCCAGCTCCACCACCACCCCCTCCTCTGCAGCCCCCCTCAGGCCTGCGGCCATGACCAGCCCGACCATCACCACGTGCACGATCCCCCGGTGCCAAGGAGAATTCATCGGCTCCCTCCCTCGCTGCCCGGTACGCGGAACCACAGCCCGACGGAAGGAACGCCCAGGCGTCTGGATATTTACCCATACAACTGGGATGATCTTAGAGCATAAATTCGAATTAATTCAACCTGCGCGAGGGGCAGGGAATTCAGAACTCGGGCGGTCTGGAGGGCCTGCGGAGGGGTGAGCCGATGAACACGCCCTCACCGCCCAGGGCTTCTTGGAGACGTCCCTCGAGGAGGATCTGGACGGCTTCGACGCCGCGCACGCGGGTTGCCGTATAGACGATCTGGTGGATCCGGGCCAGCATGCTGGCGCTGCCGCCTCCCCGCTCGAATTCCCGGCTCAGGTTGACGTACGCGATCCCGCGCTCCACGCGCACCCCGAGGAGGCGGGTCCCAGGGGGAATCTCCGAGACGTAGCCCATCCCCTGCTCCTCCGGGTTTGGTCCGGCCAGGAGGAATCGGAGGGCGTGGGCCAGGCGCTCGGCAGAGGTCCGGCCGCGGACCACCCGGAGGCCGGGCATGAGGCGTCCGGCGTTGCACCTCTCGTCCCAGTGGACGAAGTACACCAAGGTAGGTTCCTGCCGGGGCCAGGCCCACCACAGGATCAGGAGTGTCAGGACGAGCAGGATTCCCCACCACAGCCGACGCATGGCTCCGGGCCTCCCCCCGGGGATTTCGGACTGTCTCCTGGAGGAGTTCTGCGGGCGGTGGAGAAGAGTCCTCCCTGCAGGGGACCGGAAAGGAGCGTCCCTGGACTCCGTGAAAATCCACCATCCAAGGGAGCGAGGGGGTGAGAGCCCTACGGGAGGAAGGTGGATGGCCGCTGGGAATTCCCGCGGGTAAGGGCGGACACGTCACGTAGAGGAGGTGGCGAAGGTGAACGTTACGGTACGGGTGAACGGGAAGGCGTACACCATGGACGTAGAGCCCCGCACCCTGTTGGTGTACTTCCTCCGGGAGCACCTGGGGCTCACGGGAACCCACGTGGGCTGCGACACCTCCAGCTGCGGGGCCTGCACGGTTCTCCTGAACGGAAAGGCGGTGAAGTCCTGCACGGTTCTCGCGGTGCAGGCGGACGGCGCGGAGATCACCACCGTGGAAGGGCTCGCCCGGGACGGGGAACTCCACCCCATCCAGCGGGCCTTCTGGGAGGAGCACGGCCTGCAGTGCGGATTCTGCACACCCGGGATGATGCTCACGGCCTTGGATCTACTGCAGCGGAATCCGAACCCCACGGACGAGGAGATCCGGCACGGGCTGGAGGGGAACCTGTGCCGGTGCACCGGCTATCAGCACATCGTGAACGCCATTCGATCCGCGGCCCGGATGATGCGGGGAGGCGCACCGGCCGCCGCTGGGGGGAGGTGAGGGAGGATGGCGGTAACGCAGGTCTTCGGCGCCAGGATCCCGAGGCGGGAAGACCCGAGGCTCATCACAGGAAATGCCACCTACACGGACGACGTGGTGCTCCCTCGCATGTGCTACGCGGCCTTCGTGCGCAGCCCGCATGCCCACGCCCGGATCAAGCGGATTGACACGAGCCGGGCCAAGGCGGCTCCCGGGGTGGTGGAGGTCCTGACGGGAGCGGACCTGGAAGGGAAGGTGCAGCCCATCCCCTGCGGGTGGCTGGTGCCGGGCTGCGATCTGAAGACCCCACCGCACCCCGCCCTGGCCAAGGATAAGGTGCGGTACGTGGGAGACGCGGTGGCGGTGGTGGTGGCGGAGACCCGTGGACAGGCCTACGACGCCGCCGCTCTGGTGGAGGTGGACTACGAGGTCCTCCCCGCGGTGGTGGACATGGAGCAGGCGCTCCGCGGGGAGGTCCTGGTGCACGACGACGTCCCCCAGAACCGGGCCCTCCTGTGGACGCTGAAGGGAGGAGACTTCGAGGCCGCGACCCGGGAGCCGGGGGTGCGGGTGGTGCGGCAGCGTCTCATCAACCAACGGCTCATCCCCACGGCCATGGAGCCCCGGGCCGCGGTGGCCCAGTACAACCCGGCCACGGGCGAGCTCACCCTGTGGAACACGAGCCAGGCTCCGCATATCGTGCGGGTGGTGCTCTCAGGCACTCTGGGGATCCCGGAGCACCGGGTGCGGATCGTGGCCCCGGAGGTAGGGGGGGGATTCGGCAGCAAGATCCCCTTCTACCCGGAGGAGGCCGTGGTGGCTTACCTTGCCACACGGCTTGGACGGCCCGTGAAGTGGGTGGAGACCCGGCGGGAGAACTACGTGGGGACCATCCACGGAAGGGACCACGTCACGGATGCGGAGATCGCCGTCCGGCCGGACGGGACCATCGCCGGCCTCCGGGTACGTACCCTGGCAAACCTCGGCGCCTACCTCTCCACCGCGGCGCCCGCCATCCCCACCCTTCTCTACGGACTCATGCTCAGCGGGGTCTACCGGATCCCCAACATCGAGTGCGAGGTGACCGGGGTGTTCACGAACACCACGCCCGTGGACGCGTATCGGGGAGCCGGACGGCCCGAGGCCACGTACGTGGTGGAACGCATGGTGGACCTGGCGGCCCGGGAGCTGGGAATGGATCCCGTGGAGTTCCGTCGCAAGAACTTCATCCCGAAGGACGCATTCCCCTACGCCACGCCCACGGGGGTGGTGTACGACAGCGGGGACTACGAAGCGGCCCTCAACCGGGCCTTGGAGATCCTGGACTACGCCAAGGCCCGGGCGCAGCAGGAGGAAGCCCGCCGCCAAGGACGGCTCGTGGGGATCGGCTTCTCCACCTACGTGGAGGTGACCGGCGCGGGTCCCTCCAAGATCGCGGGCGCCACGGGCTTCCAGGGAGGCCTTTGGGAGAGCGCGGGGGTCCGCCTCTACCCCACGGGGAAGGTCACGGTGTTCACCGGGACGAGCCCCCACGGGCAGGGGGAGGAGACCACTTTCGCCCAGATCGTCTCCCAGGAGCTGGGCATCCCGCTGGAGGACATCGAGGTGATCCACGGGGACACGGACGCCATCGCCATGGGCTGGGGGACTTACGGAAGCCGGACCACCCCGGTGGGCGGTACCGCGGTCTACCTCGCGACGCAGCGGGTGAAGGAGAAGGCCATGCGGATCGCGGCCCACCAGCTGGAGGTGGCGGTGGAGGACCTGGTGTTCGAGAACGGGCGGTTCCACGTGCGGGGCGCTCCCGAGCGGGCCATCACCATCCAGGAAGTGGCGCGGCAGGCGTACTTCGCGTGGAACCTGCCCGAAGGGATGGAGCCGGGGCTGGAGGCCCAGGCGAACTGGGATCCCTCCAACTTCGTCTTCCCCTTCGGAGCGCACGTCTGCATGGTGGAGGTGGACCCGGAGACCGGGCAGGTGAGGCTCCTGCGGTACGTGGCGGTGGACGACTGCGGGCGGGTCATCAACCCCCTCATCGTGGACGGTCAGGTCCACGGGGGAATCGTGCAGGGCGTGGCGCAGGCCCTTTGGGAGTTCGCGAAGTACGACGAGAACGGGAACCTGCTCACGGCTTCCATGGCGGACTACGCGGTCCCGAAGGCGAGCTGGCTTCCCTGGTTCGAGACGGATCGCACGGAGACGCCGAGCCCCGTAAACCCTCTGGGGGTGAAGGGAGTGGGGGAGACGGGCACCATCGCGGCGACCCCGTGCGTGGTGAACGCGGTGATGGACGCCCTAAGCCCCCTCGGCATCCGGCACATCGACATGCCCCTGCTGCCCGAACGGGTGTGGCGGGCCATCCAGGCGGCGAAAGGAGGTGGAAGAGGATGATCCCCGCAACCTTCGAGTACGTCCGGGCGCATTCCGTGGAAGAGGCCATCCGCCTGCTCCAGCAGTACGGGGACCGGGCGAAGCTGCTGGCCGGCGGGCACAGCCTTCTGCCCCTCATGAAGCTCCGGCTGGCCCAGCCGGAGGTGCTCATCGACCTCGGCCGGGTGCAGGAGCTGCGGGGGATCCGGGAGGACACGGGGGCGCTTTTGATCGGGGCCATGACCACCCACGACGAGATCGCCCGCAACCCCCTCGTGCAGCAGCAGTGTCCCCTCCTGGCGGAAACGGCCGCCCAGATCGGTGACATCCAGGTCCGCAACATGGGGACCATCGGAGGAAGCCTCGCGCACGCGGATCCCGCTGCGGACTACCCCGCGGCGGTGCTCGCCTTGGAGGCCGAGATCCAGTGCCAGGGCCCGGGTGGGGTCCGGACCGTGAAGGCCACGGACTGGTTCGTGGACCTGCTCACCACCGCCCTCCAGCCCGGAGAGGTTCTCACCCAGGTCCGGGTCCCCGTGCGCAAGCCGGGACAGGGATACGCCTATGTGAAGATGCCCCACCCCGCCAGCGGCTACTCCCTCATCGGGGTGGCCTGCCTCGTGACCCTGGAGGGCAACGTCTGCCGGGAGGCAAGGGTGGCCATCACCGGCGTGGGCCCCAAGGCCGTGCGGCTCGGGAACGTGGAGGGAGCCCTGGTGGGCAAGGCCTTGGAGGAAGTCGCGGTGGCGGAGGCTGCGAAGCTCGCGGCGGACGGGCTGGAGGCCACGGACGACCTGTATGCCTCCGCGGAGTACAAGCGTCACCTCGCCACCGTGTACACCAAGCGCGCGGTGCTCCGAGCTGCGGAGCGCGCGCGGGCGTAGGAAAAACGCCGCCCGGGGCGCCGACACCGTGTCGGCGCCCCGCTCTTACACCGGAGCAATCCCCAGCTTCCAGGCGATCCACCGATCCATGGACATCTCCCCCACCACCCCCTCCGTATCCCCTAGCCCTTTCCGAACCTGCCCCACGGTCCCGGAGTACTCCGCGTACACATCGTGGGGGTGGATGGTTTCGAAATTGGTCTGCCGGGCCAGGAGGAACGCGTCGTCCGGAAGGTCGGGATAGCGGTCCAGGAGATTCCGGATCATCTCCCGGACCGCGTCCTCCACGAACCGGGGCCGGCGGTGTGCCTTCGCCACCAGGAACAGCTCGTCCGGTCGCTTGAGGAGATCGTAGATCTCCGCGCTCATGGCCGCCTCCACCACGCTCGCCAGCTCCTCCGCCCGAACCGCCTCCACCCCACCCACCACGAGCCGGCCCGTCCCCCGCTGGTTGTGCGTGGCGAGCGGCACCACCTGCAGCACCCGATCCGCCACCTCCGGACCGATGCCCTCCTCCAGGAGTCGCTCCCGGGCATAGGTACGGATCATGTCCTGGGCACACGGGCAGGCCATCATCCCCTCCACCTCGATCCCTACGAGCCGCACCGTTCGCTCCCGGGTGCTGGCAGCCCGGGCCAGGAGGGTGTACAGCTTCTGGGTGGCCTTGCCGGAAGCGGGGGCGTAGCGGGTGGTGGGAAGGTGGGCCCGGATGCACACCTCCGCCCGCCGCGCGTCCTGGGCGGCGATGAGCTGGTGGGCCATCCGCTCCGCCACCGTCTCCAGGTCGGGCGCGGGCTCGTCTGTCGCCTCCTCCAGGATCTCCTCCACGCTGTCGCTGAACCGGGACATGTGTACCCCCCGCTGGTTGGGACCGAGGTCCACGTAGAGGTCCATCTCCGCATAGAAGAGGTTATCGCGGCCGCCGTCGAGGATCCGGACGATCCGGCGCAGCCCCGTGATCCCCACGCGGCTGAGGCCCAGCCGAAGTGTGGGGGGTTCTCCCTGGACGTCCCGCGGGAGCCGGGTTCCAAAGCCCGGACGCACCCGCGTCACCCGTCCCTCCCCTTGCGCCACCAGGGCCGCGAGCTCCGCCATGGACTGCCCCCGCTGGGGGTGGACCAGATCCGGGGCGATCTCCGCCAGGGGCACCAGCACGAAGGCCCGCTCCGTCATCCGGGGATGCGGGATCACCAGCTCCGGGGTCTCCAGCACGAGGTCGTCGTAGAGCAACAGGTCCAGGTCGATGACCCGGGGACCGTACCGCACCGTTTCCTGCCGGCCCATCCGCCGCTCGATGCGCTTCAGGAACCGGAAGAGCGCCACCGGATCCAGCTCCGTCTCCACCTGGGCCACCATGTTGAGGAACCACGGCTGATCCGGGTAGTAGGCGGGTTCCGTCTCGTAGACGGAGGAGACCCGGACGATCCGGGTCCGCTCCCGCAGCTGCTGCAGGGCTTCCAGGAGATTCGTGTGGCGGTCCCCGAGGTTTGAGCCTAAGCCGATCCAAGCCGTATGAAGGGCCATGCGGTCTCCCCTCCTGCCGGATTTCCCTTTGTCAACACGTGCACGGCGCTTTCCCCGTGAGAATCCCAACCTGCGGGCCTACGGGGAAGCGGACGACACGAGCCGGATCTCCGCCACAAGGTGCACGCACTCCGAAGATTCCAGAGAGACGCTGCGGCCGCTCCCATCCAGGCCCTGGAGGGAGAGGATCTCGAGGAAGGTGGAGATGGGCAGCCGCCGGCGGCGCAGCAGGAACCGCCGCAGGAGCTCCACCAGCGCGGAGTCCGTGCGGAACATGGGGTGCACGGAGCGGATCTCCCAGGCGACCCGGAGGGTGGCGTCCTCCGAGATCACCCGTGGCTCCACCGCCTCGCCCACGAAGATCTTCCGCATCACCCCAGGCGCCCACCGCCCGGGGTCTTCGGTCCCCCACTCCACGTCCACCAGCCACCGGAACCGCCGGAAGTCCTCCGTCAGGATCTCCCGCACCCGATCGTTGCGCAGGGCCGCGGCGGGATGATACGTGGCGAAGAACCAGCGATCTGGCTCCCGGAACGCCCTGCCTCGCACGCGGCTGATCTTCTGGTCCGATCCCAGGAGGGCGGTGACCGCGGTGGCACCCAGCAGGCACACGACCCGGGGTCGGATCACCGCCATCTGGCGGATCAGGTAGGGGAGGCAGCGGGCGACCTCTTCGGGCGTGGGCACCCGGTTCCCGGGGGGCCGGCACTTCAGGGTGTTGGTGATGAATACCTTCTCCCGCGGGATCCGGACCCCCTCCAGCAGCTGCGTGAGGAGCCGGCCCGCGGGCCCCACGAAGGGCCTCCCCTGCCGATCCTCCTGCTCCCCGGGCGCCTCCCCCACGAGCATCACGGGGGCGTCCGGGGGGCCTTCCCCCGGAACCGCCTGCGTCCGGGTCGCACACGGTTCCCCGCAGCGTCTGCAGGCCCGGATCTCCTCCGCGATGCGGGCGAGAGCCTCCGCGCGGGCGGCGGGGGAGCTCACGGCTGGAGGGCAAGCCGGAAGTGTACCCGGGCCTCGTCCCGCCCCGTCTCCCGGAACCCGCGGGAGCGATACAGGCGCTGTGCCTGCTGCATCCAGGGAGCGGTGTCCAGCTCCACCTCCCGGTACCCGCACACCCGGCAGTATACCAAGGCCGCGTCCAGCAGCTTCGCCCCGATGCCGCGCCGCCGGAACTCCGGATGCACGTACTGGTGCTTCAGGACTGCCCGGCCTTTCCCCCGCTCCTGGACCGCGGTGGTCCCGATGATCCGACCGTCCAGGCGCGCCACGAAGAACACGGAGCGGGGCTGCGGGAAGTGGGATTCGAGGTCGGAGAGCTCCTCCTGGGTCTGCGGGTCGTACGGAAGTCCCAGTTCCGCCAGCACGTCACGGACCAGCTGCTGGATGGCGGGTTCGTCCTCCGGCCGGGCCGGCTCGATGACGAGGCTCATGATCCTCACGGGGGCGGTTTCTCCGTCCCCCTACCCCTACTAAGATACGAGCTCCGCGCAAGCCCCCTTCCCCCGCGGCTATACCGCGGCCAGGACCTCCCGCTCGAAATCCCGCAGGGTCGGGCGGATGCGCAGGGTCCGTCCTCCTCTCCCGAGGACGTCCGTGGTCTTGAGCCCACTCCCGGTGATGAAGGCCACCACGGTGTCATCCGGATGCAGGTGGCCGGCCTCCGCCAGCTTCCGGAGGACGGCCACCGTGGTTCCCCCCGCGGTCTCCGCGAAGATCCCCTCCGTCCGGGCAAGCAGTTCCATTCCTTCCACGATCTCCTCGTCCGTGGCCACCTCCACCACGCCTCCCGTTCTCCGGACCGCCTGCAGGGCATAGTACCCGTCCGCGGGGTTGCCGATGGCCAGGGACTTCGCGATGGTCTGGGGCCGGACCGGACGCACCTGGTCCAGGCCCTGCCGGAAGGCGGCGGCGATGGGGCTGCACCCCTCGGGCTGCGCTCCGTGGATCCGGGGGAGCGGCCCCTCCACGAGCCCCACCCGCCGCAGCTCCTCAAAGGCCTTTTCGGTCTTCACGAGCAGGTTGCCGCTCGCCACGGGGATCAGCACGTGGTCCGGGAACCGCCAGCCCAGCTGCTCCACGGTCTCGAAGGCCAGGGTCTTGCAGCCCTCGGAGTAGAAGGGGCGCACGTTGATGTTGGCGAAGGCCCAGGGGTACTCCCCCGCGATCTCCGTGCACAGCCGGTTCACGTCGTCGTAGGTTCCCTCCACCTCCACGATGGTAGGGCCGTACACCGCGCTCAAGGTGAGCTTCGCGGGTTCCAACCCCACGGGGACGAACACCACCGCCCGCATGCCCGCCCGGGCCGCATGGGCCGCGACGGCGTTGGCCAGGTTCCCGGTGGAGGCACAGGCCAACACCTCGAACCCGAACCGGCGTGCGGCGCTTACCGCCACCGCCACCACCCGATCCTTGAAGGACCAGGTGGGGTTCGTGGTGTCGTTCTTCAGGTACAGGTTCCGCAGGCCCAGCAGACGGCCGAGGCGGTGCGCGCGCACGAGGGGGGTCCACCCGGGCTGGAGGTCCGCCTCATGGGGCTCCGCGGGGAGCAGGGCCCGGTACCGCCAGATCGAGGCCGGACCGGACGCGATCTCCTGTCGCGTGGTCTGGGCCGCGATCCGATCATAGTCGTACACGACCTCCAGGGGTCCGAAACACTCCGTACACACGTACTCGGGGCCTGCCTCATAGGTGGCCCCGCAGGCCCGACACCTCAGGTGCGTGGCGTGTCCCATCTCTCACCTCCGAAGCGCGTGAGATTGAACGCGGGTCCCCTCCAGGTCCACCCGGGCCACCACGGCCCGGGCCCGCACCCCGTGCGCGGCGAAGGCCGCCTGCATGGCCTCCCCCACCTGGGGGGCCTGCGGCCACGGCGCGAAGGCCAGAAGGGAGGGACCGGCCCCGCTCAGCACCACCCCGAGGGCTCCCGCTTTCCGGGCGGCGGCGCACACGTCCTCGAAGCCCGGCACGAGCGGCTTCCGGTACGGCTGATGCAACCGGTCCTCCGTGGCCACTGCCAGCAGGTCCCACCGTCCCGCCGCGAGGGCACCCACCAGGAGCGCTGTCCGGCCCACGTTGAAGACCGCGTCCTCCCGGGACACCCGGTCGGGCAGCCTCTTGCGGGCGAGGGCCGTGGGGACCTCAAACTCCGGGATGGCCACTACGGCCGCGGGGAGATCCCGCGCGGGCACCTGAACCCAATGGGCCTTCCCGTCCTCCATCACCGCGGCGGTGATGCCCCCCACGAGGGCGGGCACCACGTTGTCCGGGTGACCCTCCAGTCGGGCGGCGAGGGAGACGAGCTGCGAGCGGTCCAGGGGTCGTCCCAGCACCTCGTTGGCGCCCACCACCCCCCCCACGATGGCGGCGGCGCTGCTGCCGAGTCCACGGCTCACGGGGATGCGGTTCCAGCAGCACAGGTGAAACGCCACCTCCTCACCCACGGCATCCGCCACCGCGCGGGCGGCCTGGTACACCAGGTTCCCCTCGTCCTCCGGGAGCAGGCCTTGCCCCTCCCCATGGACGATGAGGTGGGGGCGGTCCGAGAGGCTTACCTCCACCTCGTTGTAGATGCCCAGGGCAAGGCCCAGGGCGTCGAACCCCGGTCCCAGGTTCGCGGAGGTGGCTGGCACGACCACCCGGATCGTCGGCACGCGACTCCTCATGCAAAAAAATTGCCCTCCGAGCCTTCGGAGGGCCAACCGTGCGCCCTCATCTCTCGGAGCTCGGCTCCGCGGGAGTTGGCACCTTGCCGGCAAACGACCGGCAGGTTGCCGGGGGTCATCGGGCCCGTCCCTCGCCCACTCTGGATGAGGTGCCGATATTCGGTTTTTGCTTGAGCGTACCCTACCAGCCCCGCGGGCGGTTGTCAAGCATCTAGGCCCGCACCTCCTGCCTCTGGAAGGTGACGTAGGCGGCGCAGAACAGCAGGATGGTCCCTGCGATGAGGGCCACCAGCTGCGGCCAGACCAACAGCAGGCTCTGCGAGAGGGGCAAGGGAGTGCCCAGCACCGCCCCCTCCAGCTGCGTGAGGAGCACGGGGCCCAGGGCCCGTACCTGAGGGTTCAGGAGTGCCAGAAGGGTCTCCGCGTAAAGGGTGTTGGGGGAGAAGCGGGCCAGGAAGAGGTGGATTCTGGCCTGCGCGAGCTCCGTCGGGCCGTACCCCGCCTGCTGCGCCACCAGGGCCTGCGCCACCAGCGCGCTCAAGATGTCCCAGAACACCGCGAACAGCAGCCACACCGCGATGGCGGTGAGGGCAGAGGTGGCGGGTTGCCGGAAGACCGTGGAGAAGAGCATGGACAGGGCCAGCCACACGCCCGCGTACCCCAGGGTGGCGAGGAGGAACCAGAGCCCTCGGGCCACCTCCTCTCCCCCGGGAGGAACCCCGAGGATGAAAAGTCCCATCCCGGTGGTGACCAGCCACAGACCCACGAGCACGATCCCCAAGGTAAAGATCCCCGCCAGGAACTTGCCCAGCAACAGCGCATCCCGGTAAATGGGCTGTGCCAGGACCCGACTCAAGGTTCTCCGGGCATGCTCCCCGTTGATGGCGTCGAAGCCCAGGGCGATGGCGGAGAGGGGGACGAGGAAACTGAGGAATCCCACGAAGGAGGGAAGCGGCTCCCGAGCGGTGGTGAAGAGCTTGAGGAACACGAAGGGATCTTCCCCGATCTCCTGCCGGATGCTCTGGCTGGCCGCGTAGACGGTTCCCACCGCGGTGAGGAGCATCAGGGCCTCGAGGATCTGCATCCGGATCCCCGTGAGGTGGTCGCTGACCTCTTTCTGGAGCACCGCCCACAGCCCGGTCCACGGGGAACCCTCCCGGCGAACGGCCGGTTGCCTCGTCCGTTCCTCCACCGCGGTGCTCACGTCCTTCCCTCCCTCCCGAGATCCTGGAAGTACCGGGCGTACACCTCATCCAACCCGGGCCGCTCCAGGGAGAGCCCCAGCAGCTCCCCCCGCTCCACGATCCGCCGGGCGATCTCCGCCCGGATGTCCGCCCGCGCCTCCACGGTGAACCTTCCGTCCCCCTCCGGGTTCACCCGGACCACCTGGGGGAGACTCCGCAGGAGCCCCGGGATCTCCGGACCCCGCGCTTCTAAGCGGATCCGGTAGGATCCTCCCAGCACCCGCTCGCTCAACTCCTCCACCCGGCCCTCCAGCACCATCCGCCCCTTGTGGAACAGACCCACCCGGTCACAGATGGCCTGCACCTGGTGGAGGAGGTGGGAGGCCAGCAGGATCGCCATCCCCTCCGCCCGCAGGCTCCGGATCAGGTGCAGGAACTCCATGGCGGCCTCCGGGTCCAGGCCCAGGGTGGGCTCGTCCAGAATGGCCACCCGGGGCCGCTTGAGGAGCACCTCCGCCAGGCCCAGGCGCTGGCGCATGCCCCGGGAGAAGGTGCCCACCTTGTGGTCTGCCACGTCCGAGAGGCCCATGCGCTCCAGAACCTCTCCGATCCGGACCTTCGCCTCACGGGGAGCGAGTCCGTTCAGGTTCGCGATGTACCGGAGGTTTTCCCAGGCGGTGAGCTCGTCGTAGAACCCCACGGAGTCCGGGAGGTAGCCGACCCGCCGCTTGACCTCCAGGGGCTGACGGGTGGGATCAAAGCCCAAAACCCGGGCAGTGCCCGCGGTGGGATCCGTGAGCCCCAGGAGCATGAGGATGGTGGTGGTCTTGCCGGACCCGTTGGGGCCCAGCAGCCCGAAGATCTCTCCCTCCTGAACCACCAGGTTGAGATCCTGGACCGCCACGGTCCGGCCGTAGTGCTTGGTGAGTCCCTGGGTCTCGATGGCGACCGTCATCGGCGTCCGTACCGGCTCACCGCCTGCCCCACCACCAGCAGCGCGGCCGCGATGAGGATCACGCCCACCACGCCCCACAGGGTCCGGGTGAGCACCGTGATCCGGAAATCCTCGGACTTCGATACGTCCCCGGCGCTCGCGGTGAAGGTCACCATGTAGTCGCCCGCGATGGCTCGGGGAGAGGGCCGGACCCGGGCGGTCACCTCTACCTGCTGCTTGGGCGCGATCTCCTCGATGCGCTCCGGCTCGAACTTCACATCCCACCCGGAAGGCGGGGAGCTGCTGAGGGTGACGTTCCGGGCGGGAGCGCTCCCGTCGTTCTTCACCAGGATCTTGATCGGCGTCTCCTGACCCGCGTACGCCCGGCCCGAGAGCCGGCCATCCGGCGCGGTGATGGAGAGTTCCGGACGCCCGGTGATCTCCAGGGCCAGCGGCAGGGAGGCACTCGTCCCAGCGGCACTGGCCCGGATCGTGAGCGAGTAGCGCCCTGCGGGCATGTCCTGGGGAACATTCACCTCCACGTCCAGGTCCCGGGACTCTCCGGCCTTCACGGGAAGACTCGTGACCTGTTGGGTCCCGATGGTGGGGGTGAAGGAAACCTGGAAACGCCGCGGGGCTTCCGCGTCGAGCCGGACCAGGAGCTCCTGATCGCTGTCGTTCCGGAGGGTCACCCGGAACCGGAAGCTGCTGGTGGCGGGTCCCCGGAGGGTGGGGAGCTCCGCGGTCAGGCTGATCCGGGGAGGCAAGGCTTGTCCCAGGGTCAGGCGGAGGGGGAGCTGCGCCCGCCCCTCCTGGCCCACCGCGGCCACCGCGAACCGGAAGGTCCCGGAGCGGGCGACCCGGGGGGGATCCAGCCGGAGGCTCACCGTGGCCTCCTGGTCCGGAAGGACGTACACCGCGCTCACCACCCGGCCACCCGCGAGAAAGGTGGCCCGCCACCCCGGAGCGACCTCCGTCATCTCCAGACGCACCACCTGGGGAGGAAGTCCGAAGTTTCGGACCGTTAAGCTGAGCGTGACGGATTCCCCGGCCCGCACGATCTGGTCCGGATAAGGGGTGTAGAGGGCCAGTCCCCGAAACGCGGGGGCGGCCAGCACCTGCGCGCCGAGCAGGAGCACGAGGCCAAGGGCCAACGGAAAGCGACGCAACCGGCGCACGCGGTTCACCTCCTCCATCGAGATCCCCTCCTTAGGTACCCGACCCGCGGTCGGGGCTCCTTCTTCCGGTCCCGGGAATTTTTGAAGACGGCCGGCCCTTTTGCCGGTTCCCCCGGGAAGTCTACCACAAGACCGCAAATGGAAGGGCCGGAGGAGTCTGCTATCATGTTGGCGGCCATGGATCCCATCCTGGTGCAGATCGGGCCGGTCGCCATCCGGTGGTACGGCGTGATGATGGCCCTCGCCATCCTGCTGGGCCTCTGGCTCAGCGGCCGGATGGCGCCCCGTTTCGGCATTCCCACCGAGGTGGTGGACCGGCACGGGATCCCCTTCATCCTCTGCCTGTTCGTGGGCGCGCGGTTGGGCTACGTGATCTCCCATCCCGGCCCCTTCCTCGCAAACCCCCTGGAGATCGTCCGCGTAGACCACGGGGGACTTGCCTCCCACGGGGCCATCGTGGCGGGGTTCCTGTACACGGGGTGGCTGCGGCGCCGGGAGGGGATCTCCCCCGGATCCTTTACGGACCTGTGCGCGGTGTGGATCCCCCTGGCGAACCTCCTGGTGCGCTTCGGGAACTTCATGAACGGAGAGCTGTACGGGGACCGGACCTCCCTGCCCTGGGGAGTGGTCTTCCCCACGGCTCCGGACGGTCCCCGACATCCCCTGCAGCTCTACGAGATGCTCACCTCCGCGGTGCTGTTCGGGCTCGTCCTCCACTGGACGGATCACCGCCGGTACCCCGGCCAGGTGTTCTGGAAGACCATGGTCTTCCTCTCCGGTGTGCGGTTCCTCCTGGATCTCCTGCGTTCCCAGGACCGCGTGCTCGGGTTCCTGACCCTGGGCCAGATGGCCGCCCTCGTGCTCCTCGCCTTCGGGATCTACGTCCTCGTGAGCCATCGGGTTCCCGCGGAGTCAGGAGGACCACCGGGGGGAGAAACTCCAACGGCACAGGGGAGAGAGGGATGAACTTCACGTTCGTCGGATCCTACGAAGCCCACCCCGTCCTGCGCCGGTTCGCGGAGGGCCTGCGCGGTACGCTGGAGGCCCACGGGCACCAGTACGCGGAGGACCGGGGGCGGGACCTCCGGCTGGTGTTCAACTTCATCGATCCCGAGCGCCCCCGACCGTACCGCCGGCGCGCCAAGGCCACCTTCGTGGTGTCCGTGGCCCTCGGATCACCGGGCGTGGAGGACGTGCTGCGGGCGGCCTATCCCCTCCTCGTCCGATCGCTGGCGAACCTGGTGATCTACCTGGTGCCCGCGGGGGAGGGGTGGCGCACGTACTTCGTCACCCTGGAGCAGGGCCGGTACGAGGTGCCGGGGGAGGGGGAAGGTTATTTCCAGCGCGTGTACGAGCGGCTCTATCCCCTGGCCACGAGCCAGCTGGTGATCGACAACGAGTTCCACCCGGACCTGCCGGAGGAGCTGTGGGAAGGGGACGCGCTCACCCGGAAGCTCTCGGAGGCCGGCCGCCGGCTGGACGCTCTGCAGCTCCTGCCCTCCCCCTTTCCCATCGAGGAACTCCTGAGCCCCCGGGACCTCCGGCACGTGCAACGCCTGTACGGCATCGGCGGGCTCAGCTACGGCAACCTCAGCGTACGCAAGGACGCCACCCGCTTCTGGATGAGCGCGAGCGGGGTGAACAAGGCAAACCTCCGGGTCATCGGACGGGACATCCTCCTCGTGAAGGGCTACGACCCCGTGCGGAACCGGATTCTCCTGAGCGTCCCGCCCCACATCCAGCCCCGACGGGTCTCCGTGGACGCCATCGAGCACTGGATGATCTACACGGAGCACCCCTCCGTGGGCGCCATCATCCACGTGCACGCCTGGATGCGGGGAATCCCCTCCACGGAGATCAACTACCCCTGCGGAACCCTGCAGCTCGCGAAGGCCGTGGCGGAGCTTATCCGGCAGGCCCCGGACCCGGCCCGGGCTGTGGTGGGGCTCAAGAACCACGGAATCACCGTGACGGGCCCGGATCTGGAGGACATCCTGGAGCGGTTGGAGCGGGACATCATCCGACAGGTCCCCATGACCTGAGGCGTGCGCGCCCTGGTCTTCCACCCCACCATCCCCCGCTACCTGGCCACCCGGGTCCTGGGAAGGTTTTCCCGCCGGGCCTACTGGAGCGCGGTCTCTCCCCTCTCCCTCCGGGAGATCCCGGAACCCCGCCTGCCCGGCCCGGAGTGGATCAAGGTGCGCACCCGCCTGGGGGGGATCTGCGGATCGGACCTCCACCTGCTCCGGCTCGACACCAGCCCTTATGCCTCCGCCTTCACCTCCTTCCCGTTCGTCCCAGGCCACGAGAACGTGGGCACCGCGGTGGAGGTGGGGTCCTCGGTCCGGGAGGTGGAGCCCGGGCAGCGGGTGGTGGTGGAACCCGTCCTCCCCTGTGCCACCCGGGGAATCGGGCCCTGCCGGTTCTGCGCCCGGGGCGATTACCACCTGTGCGAGCACACCACGGAGGGCGCCCTCGCGCCCGGGCTGCTCTTGGGGGCCTGCCGGGACACGGGCGGAAGCTGGGGGGAGTGCTTCGTGGCTCACCGGTCCCAGGTCTTCCCCGTCCCGGACTCCGTAAGCGACGCAAACGCCCTCCTCGTGGAGCCCATGGCCTCCGCCCTCCACCCCCTCCTGCGCTACCCCCCTCAGGACGACCACACGGTGCTGGTGATCGGGGGCGGGATCATCGGGCAGCTGATGGTGGCGGCCCTGCGGGCCATGCAGAGCCGCGCCCGGGTGATCCTGCTCGCCAAGTACCCCTTTCAGGCAGAGATGTCCAAGCGGCTGGGAGCCGACCACGCCGTGCTCGTGGGCCGGGGGGACGGGTACTACGAGGAGGTGGCGGACCTGACGGGCGGCCGCCTGATCCGCCCCATGCTCGGCAGGCGGGTCCTCCTGGGGGGAGGTGCCGACTGGGTCGTGGAGTGTACGGGCACCGAGCGGGCCCTGGACGATGCCCTGCGGCTCGCACGGCCCGGCGGCACCGTGATCCCCCTCGGGCTGCCCGCCGTTCCACGGACCGTGGACTGGACGCCCCTGTGGCTCAAGGAGCTCCAGGTGCGGGGAAGCTACACTTACGCCTGGGAGACCTGGGGCGGGAGGCGCCGGACCCTGGAGATCGTCCTGGACTGGATGGCCTCTGGGCAGGTGGAAGTCGGTTTCCTCGTCACCCACACCTTTCCCCTGGAGCGGTTCCCCCAGGCGTTCCAGGTGGCCATGGCGAAGGCGGGGACCGGGGCCTTCAAGGTGGCCTTTGCCTTCGGATCCCGCTAGACCGTCAGGCGCGCGGGCTGCGCCGCCCGAAGGGACACCCGTTCCGCCGCGGAGACGGGCAGGAGCACCTCCAGGGTCTGGGTGAGGATCGTGAACCGGGCGGGGGTGGTGCCCACGAACTCGCCGTCCGCGTGGACGGCCACCGGCACCGCGCTGTGCACCTCCACCTCCCGGGCCCGCACCACCTCCACCTTCGGATGTCCCACGTGGGAACCGTCCAGGAGACGCGGGAGCAGCCGCACCACCTCGGTCCGGCTCAGATCCCGGACGAGCACCACCTCCAGCCACCCATCGTCGGGGCGGGCCTCCGGACACATGCGCAACCCGCCCGCGTAGCAGGGAAGGTTCCCAGCGGCCAGCATGAAGGTGGGCTGGATCCATACCCGCTCGCCCGTATTGATCTCCATGCGCACGGGGCGGAAGGTGGCGAGCTGGTGGAAGATCCCCGCCACGTACATGACCTTCCCACCCAGCAGCTTCGGCCACGTGTTGACCCGGCGGGCCACCTCCGCATCGAACCCGCATCCCGCGATGGTCAGGAAGAACCGGCCGTTCACCCACCCCACATCGATCCGCCGGGGGCGGCCGGACGCCAGGGCCCGGGCCGCGGCCTCGGGATCCGCGGGAACTCCCATGCAGGTGGCGAAGTCGTTGGCCGTCCCCACCGGAAGAGGAGCCAGGAATCGGGAAGGGGAACTGGACGCCCGCAGCAGGCCGTTCGCCACCTCGTTGCAGGTCCCGTCCCCTCCCACCGCCAGGATCCCGTCGCAGTCCAGGGCGGAGGCCGCGAGCTCAACCGCGTGCCCCCTCCCTTCGGAGTACACCTCCTCCACGCACCAGCCCGCCTGCAGGAAGTGGGTCCGCAGCCGCGGCCACAGCTTCATGGCCCGTCCCCGCCCCGCCACGGGATTGATGACGGCGAGCACCCTCACGGCCAAGGGGATTCCCTCCGGCGCCGGGAAATTCCTCCTGGGCGGCTAGCCGTAGCGGTACTGGATCCCAAACCCGCCCCGGGGCAGCCGCCAGTCGATGATCCGGTACGGACAGCCCACAAGACACGTGGTACACTCCACGCAGTTCTCGTAGGAGATCACGATGCGGCCCTCCCTCGGATCCCACTCGTACACCTTGGCCGGGCAGAAGGTGGTGCAGGGACGCCCCCAGGCCTCTCCACACCGCTCCCGACACGTGGCGGGGTCCGTGATGGCGATGTGGCTCTGCTTGTCGTGCTTCCACCGCAGCAGGTAAAGCTTCTCCTCGAGCCTCACCCTCCGCCCTCCCTTCACCGCACCGCCCGCCACACCTCGTACAGGTCCCGCAGGAGCTGCAGGGGCCGACGCCGGCGGGTGACCTCCCGCCAGATCCTACGCTGCTTGATGCGCTTGGGCACCCCGTCCACGGTGAGCATCTCGTGCACCGCGTGGTGCACGAGCTCCGGGTAGATCCGGAAGAGATCGGGCCGGCGGTCCACCAGTTCCGGAAGGGAACGGTACTTCCACAGGTCCTGTAGCACGAACGAGTCCCGCAGCTTCGCCTCGTACAGAGCGAGGGTGCGCGCGCTGAAATCCCCCCGCCGCTTGGCCTCGATCACCGTCTCCCCCGCCATGCGGCCCGCGGCCATGGCCAGATTGCTGCCCTCCCGGTGCAGCCCGTTCACCATCATCGCGGCATCGCCCGCGATGAGCACCCCGTCGCCGTAGAGCCTCGGCATGGCCTCGTATCCCCCCTCCGGGATGGCGTGCGCCGCGTACTCCAGCACCTCCCCGCCCGCCAGGAGGGGCCGAACCGCGGGGTGCTGCTTGAGCCGCTCCAGGAGCTCATAGGGGGTGCGACGGGTCCGCATGAGGTGGCTCACCAGGACGCCCACGCCCACGGAGAGGGAGTCGCGGTTCGTGTAGAGGAAGCCGTAGCCGGACATCCCGTCCGTGACGGCCCCGTAGAGCTCGATGGTGGTGCCCTGGCCCGGCTCCAGGTTGAACCGGCTCTCGATGATCTCCGCGGGAAGCCCGATGACCTCCTTCACCGCCAGGGCCAGGTGGTGCGGGGGGATGGGGTGGTCACGCAGTCTCGCCCGCTGGGCGAGGAAGGAGTTCACCCCGTCCGCGATCACCACCACGTCCGCGTAGAGCTCCCCCTCCTCCCGGCCCGTGCGCACGCCCACGATCCGGCCGTCCCGCCAGATCACGTCCTCCGCCACCGTCTGGGGGACCAGCAGCGCTCCCGCCTCCTCCGCCCGGGCCGCAAACCACCGGTCCCACCGTGCCCGCAGCACGGTGAAGGCGTTCGGGCACCCGTCCGGGTGGTAGGCCTGACGGGGGTTCCGATGGCCGAGGGAGACCACCCCGTCCTCCGTGGTGATCCACACCCGCTCCTCCACCACCACGCGCTCCAGGGGAGGATCGAGGGTCCAGAACTCCGGGACCACGTCCGCCACCATGCGGCCGTACATGACTCCGCCCATCACGTTCTTGGCGCCCGGGTACTCCCCGCGCTCCAGGAGCACCACGGAGAGGCCGGCCCGGGCCATGGTGATGGCGGCCGAAGCGCCCGCAGGGCCCGCGCCCACCACGATGGCGTCGAACTTCTCCGCGCTCATGGGATCACTCCCGCCACCTGGTGCATCCACTGAATCACAGGTCCCCCCACCACGCCGCCCAGCAGCACCCCGAGGGCGGCCACGACCACGCCCGCCCCCGTCCACCCCCTCCCCGCCAGCCGGACACCGGGCCGGCCCTCACCCGCGTACGCCGCGTACGCGGCCCGCAGGTAGTAGGCCACGGAAACCACACTGGTGAGCACCCCCACCACGGCCAGCCATCCCAGGTCCGCCTCCAGGGCCGAGAGGAACAGGTAGAACTTCCCCAAGAACCCCGCGGTGGGCGGAATTCCCACCAGGGAGGCCATGAAGAGGGCAAAGGTCGCCGCCAGGGCAGGGGAGCGGTCCCCGAGCCCTCCCAGGTCCTGCACCTCGTCCGCCTCCAGGCCCATCCGCTCCAGGAACATCAGCACCCCGAAGGCGCCCAGCTGCATGAGGGCGTACACGGCGAGGTAGTAGGCGGAGGCCGCAAGCCCCGTGCGTGTTCCCGCGGCGATGCCCACGAGGATGTAGCCCGCGTGCGCGATGCTGCTGTAGGCCAGCATGCGCTTGAGGTTCCGCTGCCACAGGGCACCCAGGTTGCCGATCACCATGGTCAGGGCGCTCAACACGGCCACGAAGGGACGCCACAGGTCCACCAGTCCCGGCAGCGCCCCCGGGACCAGCCGTGCCAGGGCCGCGAGAGCACCCACCTTGGCGATGACGGACATGTAGGCCGCCGCGGGCATGGGAGCCCCCTCATACACGTCCGGAGCCCAGGCATGGAAAGGCACCACCGCCGCCTTGTAGCTCAACCCCACGAGCAGCAGGCCCGTGCCCAGCCGCAGCAACGACCCCTCCCCGGCGGTCTCAAGCCGCGCGAGGTCCAGGCTTCCGGACTGCCCGTACACCAGAGCCATCCCGTACAGGAACACCCCGGAGGCGAAGGAACCCAGCAGGAAGTACTTGAGGCCCGCCTCCTGGGAGGAACGGTGATGCCGGGCGAAGGCCGCGAGCACGTAGAGGGGGACGGAAAGGAGCTCCAGGGCCAGGAACATCAGCAGGAGGTTGCGGGAGGCAGCCAGCAGTTGCGCTCCCAGGGCCGCGAAGAGCACGAGCGCGTAGTATTCCCCCCGCTCCAGCCCCGTCCGAACGAGGTAGTCGCGGGAGAGCACCAAACCCACCCCCGCCACGGCCAGGGCCAGGATCCCGAACACGCGGGTGAGGCCATCCCGGACCACCATGCCGTCGAAGGCCGCGGGGGAGGAAGCGCCTGCAAGCGTGGCCCAGAGGGCCAGGGAAACCCCCCCGAGGCTCAACCACAGGAGGACCCGGCGCTGGGCGGCGGTGCGCAGGGGCAGGTCCGCGAACAGGACCGCGGTGGCCGTGGCCGCCACCAGGATCTCCGGGAGTAGGGCACGCAGCACGCTCACCGCATCACCTCGCCGACGGCGCGCAGCCGGGAACCCAAGGCGGCCACCGCCGCCTCGCTCCGCTCCAGCAGGGGTCCGGGATGGAGCCCGATCCAGAGGATGGCGAAGACCAGGGCCAGGAGGGCAGCGGCTTCCTTCCACGTCAGGGGCACGAACGAGGCCCGCTCCACCCGCACGGGGCCGAAGTACACCCGCTGCACCATCCACAGGAGGTAGACCGCGGAGAGGATCACCCCGCCCGCCGCCAGGGCCGCGAGCCGCACGTCCGCCCGGAAGGTCCCCAGCAGGATGAGGAACTCCCCCACGAACCCGTTGGTGCCCGGGAGGGCCGCGGAGCTGAACACGACGAACAGCGACAGGGCCGCGAAGGTGGGCATCACCTTCGCGACTCCCCCAAAGGCCTCCATCTCCCGCGTGTGGGCTCGCTCGTACAGCACCCCCACCAGCAGGAAGAGGCCTCCCGTGGACAGTCCGTGGTTGACCATCTGCAGCAAAGCGCCGTGCATCCCCTGCAGGGTGAAGACGAAGGTGCCCAGGACCACGAACCCCAGATGGCTGATGGAGGAGTAGGCCACGAGCTTCTTGACGTCCTGTTGCGCGAAGGCCACGGCTCCCCCGTACAGGATTCCCACCACAGCCAGGCCAGAGAGCAGCGGGGCGGCCTCCCGGGCCGCCAGGGGGAAGAGCCCGAGGCCGTAGCGCAACAGCCCGTACGCTCCCATCTTGAGCAACAGCCCCGCCAGGATCACGGAGCCCGCGGTGGGGGCCTCCACGTGGGCGTCCGGAAGCCAGGTATGAAGCGGGAAGAGGGGAACCTTGATGGCAAAGGCCACGGTGAAGGCCCAAAACAGCCACCGCGGCTCCGCTCCGGACAGAGGGGTCTCCAACAGGCGCAACACATCAGACGTGCCCGTGCGCAGGAACAGGACGATGATGCCGAGCAGCATCAGGACGCTGCCCGCCATGGTGAACAGGAAGAACTTCACGGCCGCATATCTCCGCCGCTCGCCGCCCCAAAGTCCGATGAGGAAGTACATGGGGATGAGCACCGCCTCCCAGAACACGTAGAAGAGCACGAGGTCCAGGGCGAGAAACGTCCCGAGTACTGCGCCCTCCAGGAGCAGCAGGAGGCTCAGGTACTCCTTGACCCGATGACGCACCGTGTCCCACGTGCCCAGTTGGGCCACGGGGAAGAGGAAGGCGGTGAGCACGACGAGCAACAGCGAGATCCCGTCCACTCCCAGCTGGTAGTGCACGCCCAGGGCCGGGATCCACGGGACCCGTTCCACCCATCGGAATCCCCTCTCCCCCGGCGGGAAGGTCCAGAACAGCCACACCGCGAGGGTCAGGGTGAGAAGGGAGGTGGCGAAGGACATCGCCCGCAGCAGTCCCTCCCGCCGCGGCAGGAGCATCACCCCCACGGCACCGAGAACGGGGAGGAACACGAGGGCCGAGAGGATCATCGCAACAACCAGTAGCCCACCGCGAGCACGGTTCCCACCAGGAACAAGGCCGCGTACTGCCGCACGTACCCCGTCTGCCACCGCCGCACGCCCGCCCCCAGGGCGCCCACCACGGCCGCCAAGCCGTTCGCGGCCCCGTCAATCCACCGGAGGTCCACCACCCGGGCCCAGAAGTGCGCGAGCGCCCGGGCGGGTTGCACGAGGACGGCTCGGTAGAGATCCTCCACGTACCACTGCCGGCTCAAGGCCCGCCCCAAGGCCCCCAGATCCGGCATCCGCCGCCCGCGGTACGCGATCCATCCCACCGCGATTCCCCCGAGCGCCGCCCCCACCGACACCAGGCCCAGCAGGAGCTCGCCGGAGGGTCCGTGCGCGGGAACGGGGGCCGGTTCCCGCTCGAAGACGGGGAGGAGGAACCGATCGAAGGGGGTGCCCAAAGCCCCTGCGCCCAGGAATCCGCCCACCGCGGAGAGCACCAGCAGCACCCCCATGGGCCAGCGCATCACGGGCGGCGCCTCATGGGGGTGGCGGGCGGGTTCCGCGGGCGGATCCCCAAAGGTGAGAAGGGCGGCTCGGGTGATGTACAGGGCGGTGATCCCCGCGGTGAGCACCCCCACCGTCCAGAGGGCCGTAAACCCATGGGCACGGGCCGCGGTGAGGACGTGTTCCTTGCTGAAGAACCCCGCAAGCGGCGGAATCCCGCTCAGGCTTAAGGAGCCCACCAGGAAACTGGCGGCGGTGAAGGGCATGGCCCGGCCCAACCCTCCCAGTCGCCGCACGTCGATGAGGCCGTGCATGGCGTGCATCACGCTGCCCGCACTCAGGAACAGCAGCGCCTTGAAGAAGGCGTGGGTGGTGAGGTGGAACATTCCCGCCACCCCGGAACCCGCCCCCAGTCCCAGGAACATGTACCCGATCTGGCTGATGGTGGAGTACGCGAGGATGCGCTTGAGATCCACCTGGGCCACGGCCACGGTGGCGGCAAATAGGGCGGTGAAGGCGCCCACCGCGGCCACCACGGGGAGCACGCCGCTCGCCACGTAGAGGGGCCAGAGCCGGGCCACCATGTAAACCCCCGCGGTGACCATGGTGGCCGCGTGGATGAGAGCGGAGACGGGCGTGGGCCCTTCCATGGCGTCCGGGAGCCACACGTACAGGGGGAGCTGGGCGGACTTCCCCGTGGCCCCCGCGAAGAGGAGCAGGGCGACCACGGTGAGGGCGGCGGGCGGTGCGTGCGGGAGGCGCTCCTCCATGGCTCCGAAGTCCAGGGTCCCCAGGGTGACGGCGAGGAGGCAGATCCCCAGCAGGAACGCGGCGTCCCCGATGCGGTTGGTGACGAAGGCCTTGCGGCCCGCCTCCGCCGCGGAGGGCCGCTCGAACCAGAACCCGATGAGGAGATAGCTACACAGCCCCACCAGTTCCCAGCCCACGAAGAGCACCAGCAGGTTCCCCCCCAGGACCAGAAGGAGCATGGAGGCCACGAAGAGGTTCAGGTACGTGAAGTAACGGCCGTAGGCCTCTTCCCCGTGCATGTAGCCCACGGAGTACACGTGGATCAGAAACCCCACCCCCGTGACCACCAGGACCATCACCGCGGCGAGCCGGTCCAGCTGCAGCTCCCAAGTAACCCGGAAGTCCCCGGAGACGATCCACTCCCCGAGCGCCGCCCGCAGGGCCGCCTCCGGCGGAGCCAGGGTGAGCGCCCGGAACCCGACCACGCCGAGCCCGAACGCCCCGAGCACCACCAGGCACCCGATCCAGCTCACCGCCCGCGCGCCCAGCCGCCCGCCCAGCAGGCCGTTTGCCACCGCGCCTGCCAGCGGCAACGTCACGATGCCCACCACCACCCACTCCATCCCTAGCCTCGCAGGAGGTCCATCTCGTCCACGTCCACGGTCCGGTGGGCGCGGAAGAGGCTGACGAGCATGGCGAGGCCCACCACCACCTCCACCGCGGCCACCACCAGTACGAAGAAGGCCACCAGCTGTCCGGAGAGGTCCCCGTGCATCCGGGCGAAGCTCAGGAACGCCAGGTTCACGGAGTTCAGCATGAGCTCGATGGACATGAACACGATGAGGGCCGTGCGGCGCAGCAGGACCCCGAGCCCGCCCAGCACGAACAGGAGGAGGCTCAGGAGCACGTACGCGGAGAGGGGAACCGTCATCGCCCGCTCCTCGAAAGCCGGACCTCCTCGGGCCGTCCCTCCGCCCGCTCGGGCGCCCGGCGCTCCGGGGCCTTCCCCAGCACCACCCCCGCCACGATCCCCACCAGGAGCAGCACGCCCGCCAGCTCGAAGGGGAGGACGAAGGTGGTGAGCAGTGCCCGGCCCACGGATTGGGGCGTGCCGAAGTCCGCGGCCACGGGTACCTTTGCAGCGCCGCCGAGTTCCCGCAGGACCGCGAAGGCCACGAGGGCAACCAGTGTCGACCCGGAGACCACCGTGACCACCCGGTGGATTCTCCCGGGCCCGGGGGAGGGGCGGAGCTCGGGGTTGTGGGCGTGGAGGAGCATGATCACGAACAGGAACAGCACCAGGATGGCACCCGCGTAGACGATGACCTGCAGGACCGCCACGAACTCCGCCAGGAGGGTGAGGTAGAGAACCGCGAGGGAGACCAGGACCACCAGGAGGCTCAGGGCACCGTGCACCGGGGCCCGGGCCGCCACCACGCCCACGCCCCCCACCAGGCTCAGGGCGGCCGCCACCACGAAGAGCACGGACTCCACCCTACACCTCCCGGCGGGGATCCCGGCCCGAGGCGCCCGGATAGGGCTCCGTGAGCATCTCCTTGGTGTAGATGAGGGCCTGGCGGGAGTAGTCCGCCAGCTCGAAATCGTGTCCCAGGACGATGGCGCCCGTCGGACAGGCTTCCTCGCAGAATCCGCAGAAAATACACCGCAGCATGTTGATCTGGAACTCCTCCGCGTACCGCTCCCCCTTGCTCACCCGTCTTTCCGGGGTGTTCTCCGCGGGCTTGACGTAGATGGCCTGGGCGGGGCACACGATGGCGCACAGTTCACAGCCCACGCACCGCTCGTCCCCGTCCTCGTACAGGGTGAGCCAGTGGCGGCCCTTGAACCGGGGCGCGACCCGGGGCCGCTGCTCCGGGTACTGGAGGGTGACGGGACGCCGGAACAGGTACCGCACGGTCACCCCCAATCCTCTCAGGACCGCCGCGCTCTCCACCACCGCACGCCGAACCGTCCGGTTCACGGCTCCCTCCTAGACCACGAAGAACGAGGTCACCACGAGGTTTCCGAGGGCCAGCGGGATCAACAGCTTCCAGCTCAGCCCCATGAGGTGATCATACCGCACCCGGGGGACCGTGGCCCGAATCCAGATGAACACGCCCACGAAGACCACCGTCTTCAGGAGGAACCAGGCCACGCCGGGCAGCCCCGGGCCGAGCCACCCTCCGAAGAACAGGAGGGTGGTGAGCGCGCTCTGGGTGATGATGGCCACGTACTCCGCGATGTAGAACATCACGAACTTGAGTCCGCCGTATTCCGTGTGGTAGCCGGCGATGAGCTCCTGCTCCGCCTCCGGAAGGTCGAAGGGCGCGCGGTTGGTCTCCGCCAGGGCCGAGAGGAAGAACACCCCGAAGGCCAGGGGTTGCTTGAGGACAAACCAGAGGTCCTGTTGCGCTTCCACGATCCCCACGAGGCTCAACGTGCCGGCGGACAGCACCACGCTTAGGGCCGATAGCCCCCAGGCCAGCTCGTAGCTCACCACCTGGGCCGCGCTGCGCAAAGCGCCCAGCAGGGCGTACTTGCTGTTGGAGGACCACCCGCCCAGGATGAGGCCGTACACCCCGAGGGAGGAGGCCCCCAGGACCAGCAGGATCCCCGCGCTGGGGTTCGCGAGGTACAGGTGAATCCGGCGGCCGAACAGCTCGATGGGCGGGCCGAAGGGGATCACCGCATACGCCGCCAGGGCCGCCACCATCACGATGAGGGGAGCTGCAAGGTACACCCACCTGTCCGCGGCCCGGGGCATGAAGTCCTCCTTGGCGAGGAGCTTGATGCCGTCCGCGAGGGGCTGCAGGAGCCCGAACGGGCCCACCCGGTTGGGTCCGATTCGGTGGTGGAACTTGCCCAACAGCCGCCGCTCCAGAAAGACCGTGTAAGCGGTGGCGGTAAGCAGCAAAAACGCCAGAATGGCGCTCTTCAGGGCAGCTTCCAGCACCACCGTCACCGCACGCCCTCCAGGGCCCGTACCCGGATCCGCACCGGGTGGCGGAAGACACCCCACCGGTTCAACGGGATCTCCCGGAAGCCTAGAGGAACCAGCACATGCCCCGGCAGACCCTCCCGGGCCACCCGGCACCGCACTGCGGCGGAAATGCCGCCCACCTCCAGCTCCACGGGGTCTCCGTCCCGGATTCCCAGGCGCACGGCGTCTTCCGGGTGGAGGACCGCGTGGGGCTCGCTGATGAGCTCCGGGATGCCCCGGCACCGCTCCGCCATCTCCCCCTGGCGAAAGAGCCGGGGCACGGGAACGAGTACCAACCCTTTGTCCTCCACTTCCGGGCTCACGAGATCCACGGGCTCCACCCGGGGTGTGCGGCGGGGAAGGGGATAGGGCTGGTCGAGGGCGAGGCCCGGGATCACCCGGCGCATCTCCTCGAAGACGGCCTCCGGACCCGGGTACTCGAGGGAGATCCCCAGGTGCGCGGCGAGGGCCTGGAGGATGGTGCCGTCGGCCCAGGCCCCCTCCGGTCCCAGCCGGGCCTGGACGATGCGCTGCGGCCGGCCTTCGATGTTGCCCACCGTCCCGGATCGCTCCGCGAACGCCAGGGCCGGGAGGACCACGTCCGCGGAGCGGGCGGTCTCGGTCCAGAAGAGGTCGGTCACCACTAAAAACAGCCGCTCCCGGGCCCGCACCCACAGGTCCGCGTCCGGGAAGTCCCGGGCGGGGTCAGCACCGGCCACGTACAAAACCTGGAGCGCGCCCCGGACGGCCGCCTCCAGCATCCCCACGGTATGGAGGCCGGGCTTTTGGGGGGGCCGGACTCCCCATACGGATTCAATGCGGGCCAGCGCTTCGGGGTCGTCCAGGGGCAGTAGACCCGGCAATACATCTGGCGCCATCCCCGCGATGGCGGCTCCGACGGCGCTCCCCCGGCCCTGCAGGAGTGAGAGCGTCCCCCCGCACAGGGCCCGCAGGGTATTCACCGCATGGAGCACCCGCTCCGCATAAGGGCTGAGGAGGCTCAGGCGGCCCACGAAGAAGGCCACGGGACCCTGCAGGAATGCCTCGGCGGCCCGCTCGAGGACCTCCACGGAAACCCCGGCCTGTTCGGCCACCGCGTCCACGTCCACCGCATCCAGGACTCCCGCGTTGGGGGCAGGCGCCATCCGGTCCCGCACCAGGCGCGCGAGGGCCAAAAGCAACCGGTGCTCGTGCCCGTACCGGTGGAGGATGAGGTGCGTGCAGTAGCGGTCGATCTCCAACCGCTTGGGGGCCAGCACCACCGCTTGCATCCCCTGATCCAGGGCGCGCTTGACGCGTAGCCAAAGCACCGGGTACTCCTCGGAGAGGTCGCAGCCCACGAGCACCAGGGTCCGCACCAGGTCCAGCTGATCCACGGGGCCGCCCGCGGGCCGGGGTCCGAGCCCCCGCTGGCGGCTATCGGGATCCACCACCTCCCCATCCGGGATCCCCTCCATCCCCCAGGCCCAATCCCGGGTGGGAAGCGGATGGAGGGTATCGGTGCGGAAGTCCAGGTTGTTGGTGCCCAGGGTGCGCAGGAGCCGGCTCAGCAGATACGACTCCTCGAGGGTGAGCCGCTCCCCACCCAGGGCTCCGATGGCGTCCGGCCCGGCCTCGCGGATCCGGCGGGCCACCAGGGAAAGCGCCTCATCCCAGCCACAGGGCTCCAGCTTTCCCTCGCGTCGCACGTACGGCGTGCGCAGCCGGTCGGGGTGGTTCACGTAGTCGTACCCGAAAAATCCCAGGTCGCACAGCCACACGTCGTTGAGGGCCCGGTGCTCCCGGGCCCGGATCCGCACCACCTCCCCGCCCCGGACGTCCACCCACACCGCGCACCCGAGACCGCAGTGGGTGCACACGCTTGGGACAGGGCGGTTGTCCCAGGGTCGGGCCCGGAACCGGTACACCCCGCTCGTGAGGGCGCCCACCGGGCAGATGGCGATGGTGTTCCCGATGAACTTGCTGGGACGTTCCTGGGTAATGGGCGGCGCGTCGATGTGGGTGAGGTATCCCCGCTCGTGGCCCTTGAGGGCGTGGTCTCCGGCCACCACCTCCCCGAACCGGACGCACCGCCAGCACAGGATGCACCGCTCCCGGTCCAGGGTGAGCACGGGGCTGAGGGGCACCGCCTTGGGGAAGTGGCGCTTGGGCTCCACGAACCGGCTCGCTCCCGGCCCGTATTTGAAGGTGTTGTCCTGGAGGGGGCACTCTCCACCCTTGTCGCAGATGGGGCAGTCGAGAGGATGGTTGATCAGGAGGAACTCCAGGATCGCCTGCCGCGCCTCCACCACCTCCGGGGTCTCCGTCCAGACCACCATGCCCTCCTGGGCCTCCAGGGTGCAGGCGGTCTGAAGCCGCGGCATCTTCTCCACCCGCACGAAGCACATGCGGCAGGCCCCGAGGGGGGGCATCCGCTCGTGGTAGCAGAACACGGGGATCTCGATGCCCGCCCGCTCCGCCGCGTGGAGCACCGTGGTCCCCTTGGGCACCGTCACCGGACGGCCATCAACGGTCAGGGTCACCGATCCCGGATCGGCCATGGTCCTCCTCGGTTCCGGAATGGGCTATCCGCCCGGTGCAAGGATCCCTTCCCGGATCCGCACCGGCATCTCCACGGGGGTGCGCGCACCCCGGATGTAGGCGACGAACTCGTCCCGGAAGTCCTCTAGCCCCGCCCGGAGGCTCGGCGGCACGCTCTCCCCGAGCGGGCAGAAGCAGGTGCCCGTCATGTTCCTGGCGATGCTCTCCAGGAGATCCAGGTCCTCCATGCGGCCCCGGCCGTGCAGGATGCGATCCAGGATTTGGGTTACCCACCGGGTGCCCTCCCGGCAGGGCGTGCACTTCCCGCACGATTCCTCCCGGTAGAACTCGCAGACCCGGGCGATCACCTGGACCATGTCCGTGGTCTCGTCCATGATGATCACGGCCCCGCTTCCCAGCATGGAGCCCAACTTCGCCAGGGACTCGTGGTTGAGGGGGACATCCAGGTGCTCTGCCCGGAGGGGCCGGCTGCTGGTCCCCCCCGGATAGAAGGCCTTCACCCGCCGGCCGCCCCGCACCCCACCCGCCCGCTCGATGAGCTCCCGGGCCGTGGTCCCCAGCGGCGCCTCGATGACCCCGGGCCGGTTCACATGCCCGCTCACGGAATAGAGCTGCGGCGGCCCTTGCGCGAGCCACCACTCCGGGCCGTGCTTCACGATCCACGGAATGCAGCACATGGTCTCCACGTTGTTGAGCACCGTGGGCTGATTGTAGAGTCCCATAACCGCGGGGAAGTAGGGGGGCTTGAGGCGGGGCATGGCCCGCTTCCCCTCCAGGGACTCCAGCAGCGCCGTCTCCTCGCCCGCGATGTACGCCCCGGCCCCGGGGTGCAGCACGATGTCGCAGCTGAAGTCCGTGCCCAGGATGCGCTCCCCCAGAAATCCGTGCTCGTAGGCCTGGGCGATGGCCCGCTCCAGCTTCCGGTAGGCCTGGTAGAACTCCCTCCGCAGGTAGATGAAGGCCTTCCGGATCCCCATCGCGTAGCAGGTGAGGATCATCCCTTCCAGGAGGAGGTGCGGGTCGCCCTCGAGGAGGGTCCGGTCCTTGAAGGTTCCCGGCTCCCCTTCGTCCCCGTTCACCACCAGGTACTTCACGGGCGCGTCCTTGGGCACGAACTTCCACTTGCGGCCTGTCGGAAAGCCGGCCCCGCCCCGGCCCCGCAGCTGCGACCGGTCCACCATCTCCACCACGTCCTCGGGGCTGAGCTCCCGCAGGGCCCGGCGCAGGGCCTCGTATCCCCCGTGGCGCAGGTAGGTCTCGATGTCCTCCTGGCCCGGAACCCCCACGTGGCGCAGCAGGACCCGCTCCGTCATCGCCGTTCCCCGTCCCCGAACAGGATGCGGTCCACGAGCTCCGGGGTGAGGGGGCCGTAACGCTCCGTGCCCACGATCATGCAGGGCGCCTGGTCGCAGGCCGCCAGGCATTCCGCGATGCGGAGGGTGTAGCGGCCGTCGGGCGTGGTCTGCCCCGGCCGGATCCCCAACCGCTCTTCCAGATGGCGGCGGATCACCTCTGCGCCGTTCAGGAGACAGGAGACATTCGTGCACAGCTGGATCACTCGCTCCCCCACGGGTTCCGTGAAGAGGAGGGAGTAGAAGGAGGCCACCTCCGCCACCGCCTCCACGGGCAGGTCCAGCAGCTCCGCCACCTCCCGTTGAGCCTCCGGCGGCAGCCACCCCAGCTCCTCCTGGGCCCGCAAGAGCGCGGGGATGAGGGCCGAGCGCGCCACGGGGTACCGGGCGGCGAGTCTGCGGATCTCCTCCCGAGTTGCTTCCGAGAGCCTCACCGGTCCACGTCTCCCAGCACGATGTCGATGGAGGCGATGGCCACCACCACGTCCGCCAGCATCCCGCCCTGCACCATCACGGGAAGGGCCTGGAGGTTGCTGAAGGAGGGGGAGCGCACCCGCACCCGCACGGGTCGGTTGGACCCGTCGGAGACGATGTAGTAGCCCTTCTCCCCGCGGGGCGATTCCACCGCGGCGTACACCTCGCCCCTGGGCGGGTGGATCCCCTCGCTCACCAGCTTGAACTGGTGGATCACCGCCTCCATGCTCCGCACCAGTTCCCGCCGGGGCGGGAGCGCCACCTTCCGGTCCTCCACGAGGACGGGGCCGTCGGGGAGCCGGTCCAGGGCCTGCAGGATGATGCGCCGCGCCTGCCGCATCTCCTCCATGCGCACGAGGTACCGGTCGTAGGCGTCCCCGTGCTGGCCGACCGGGACATCGAATTCGAAGTCCTCGTAGGAGGAGTACGGGAACGCCTTGCGGACGTCGTAGGCGATCCCAGAGGCCCGGAGCACCGGTCCCGTCACCCCGTAGCGCAGGGCATCCTCGGGACGCAGCACCGCCACGCCCTCGTTCCGCTGCCGCCAAACGAGGTTCTCCGTGAGCAGGGCCTCGTACTCGTCGAGCCGCCTGGGGAACTCGTCCAGGAAGGCCCGGACCCGGGGGAAGAACTCCTCGGGGAGGTCCTCGGCGACCCCCCCGATGCGGAAGTACCCCGGCATCATCCGCTGCCCCGAGACCATCTCCGACAGCTCCAGGATCTCCTCCCGATCCCGGAAGCAGTACATGAGGAGGCTCGTGACGTTGAGATCCAGGGCGGAGGTGCCCAGCCACACCAGGTGGCTCGAGATGCGGTTCAGTTCCGCCATGATCACCCGGATGTACTGGGCCCGCTTGGGGACCTCGATCCCCAGGAGCTTCTCCACCGCGAGGCAGTACGCGAATTCCTCGTGGTAGCTGCTGAGGTACTCGATGCGGTCCACCAGGGTGATGTTCTGGTGGTAGGTGCGGGACTCCATCTCCTTCTCGATGCCCGTGTGGAGGTAGCCGATCACGGGCCGGCAGGAGACCACCACCTCCCCCTCCAGCTCCAGCACCAATCGCAGGACCCCGTGGGTGCTGGGATGTTGGGGCCCCATGTTGATGGTGAGGGTCTCCCGCTGGATCACCGATCCTCCCTCCGGCGAGGGGGGACGTTCGGGATCGTCTCGCTGGGAACCTTCGGGGTGTACCCCTTGAACTCCACGGGCTCCTCCGTGAGGGGGTAGTCCTTCCGGAGGGGGTGCCCTTCCCAGTCATCGGGCAGGAGGATCCGGGTGAGGTCCGGGTGTCCGACAAACCGGATCCCGAACAGATCCCACAGCTCCCGCTCGAACCAGTTGGCGCCCGCGAAGAGGGGGATCGCCGTGGGGAGCACGGGATCCGAGCCGGGGACCCGGGTCTTCACCCGCAGGCGCTCCCGCCGGCTGAGACTCAGGAGGTGGTAGACCACCTCGAACCGGGGCTCTGTGGGATACCGGTCCCAGGCGGTGAGGTCCGTGAGCATCTCGAACCGCCAGGGGTCCCCCTTCACCGCCGCGAGGGCGTCGAGGAGGGCTTCAGGCCGCACGAGCACCGTCGGGTCTCCCCGGAACCGGTGCACTTCCAGCACCCCTTCTCCCAGGCGCTCCTGGAGGAAGGCCTGCACGGGAGCGGGATCCACCACGTGCATCTTCCTACCCCACCCGGGACGACGCGCGGCGGAGGGTTCCCAGCTTCCCTTGCTCCCGGATCTTCTCCTGGAGCTTCATGAGGCCGTACAGCAAGGCCTCCGGCCGGGGGGGGCAGCCGGCCACGTACACGTCCACGGGCACCACTTTGTCCACGCCCTGCACCAGGGCGTAGTTGTTGTATACCCCGCCGCAGCTGGCGCAGTCGCCCATGGCGATGACCCACTTGGGCTCCAACATCTGCTCGTAGATGTGCCGAAGCACGGGCGCCATCTTCTGGCTCACCCGGCCCGCCACGATCATGAGGTCGGATTGCCGCGGGGAGGCCCGGAAGGCCTCCATCCCGAACCGGGCGATGTCGAACTTGCTGGTGGTGGTGGCGATCATCTCGATGGCGCAGCAGGCGAGTCCGAACTGTACGGGCCACACGGAGGAGCTGCGGGCCCACGCCAGCATGCGGTCCACGGTGGTGGTGAGGACGTTGCGCCGGAGCCCCTCCGCTTCTGCATCCAGATCTACTCTTGCCATTCCAGCCCCCCTCTCGCCCACTCGTAGGCGTAGCCCAGTCCCAGCAGGGCGATGAACACGAGGCCTGCCCACAGGGCAGGCGTTCCGAGTTCCCGCAGCACCAGGGCCCACGGGTACAGGAACACCGCCTCCACATCGAACAGGATGAAGAGCATGGCGATGAGGTAGTAGCGGATGGGCACCCGCTCTCGGGCAGAACCCAAGGGCCACACCCCGCTCTCGTAGGCCTCCAGCTTCTCAGGCGTGGGATAGCGACCCCCCAGGAGGGCGTGGAGCCCGAGAAGCCCCACCGCGAGCCCCGTGGAGATCGCCAGGTGCACCAGGACGGGAACGTATTCCCTCATCTCCATAAAAACGCCGGTGCACGGACGCTCCCGGCTCCGGCGCTTCCTCCCCGCAGGCCCACCGCGAGCCCGCCTTCCTGCTAGATGATGGCAGACCCGGCCCGCGGAATCAACGCCGAGTTCCCGCGGGTCTCCGTCTTCCCCCGCCGGAGACCCGGCGGACCTGCGCCACCGCCTCCGCGGTGGCCCGGATGGCCTCCTCCACCTCCTCCTCCGTGGTCCACCGGCCCAGGGTGAACCGCACGCTCCCCCGGGCCAGGTCCTCCGGGAGTCCGATGGCCCGCAGCACGTGGCTGGGCTCCAAGCTCCCCGCGGTGCAGGCGGAGCCGCTGCTCGCGGCGATGCCCGCGAGGTCCAGGTTCAGGAGCAGGGTCTCGCTCTCCGCGCCCTCGAAGGAGACGTTCACGTTGTTGGGGAGGCGGTCCGTGGGGTGCCCGTTGAGATGGGCTCCCGGAATCTGCAGGAGTCCCTCGATGAGCCGGTCCCGCAGCCGTCGTATCCGCGCCTGCTCTACTTCCCGCTCCTCCAGGGCAATGGCGATGGCCCGGGCAAATCCCACGATCCCCGGGACGTTCTCCGTGCCTGCCCGCCTTCCCCGCTCCTGACTCCCCCCCCGCAGGAGGGAGAGGATTCGGGTGCCCTTGCGGACGTACAGCAACCCCACGCCCTTGGGCCCGTACCGCTTGTGGGCGCTGGCGGAGAGGAGGTCCACGCCCAGCTCATCCACGTGGAGGGGAAGGGCCCCGAAGGACTGGGTGGCGTCCGTGTGCACGAGCACCCCCCGCTCCCGGCAGATGCGGGCGATCTCCGCGATGGGCTGCAGGGTCCCGATCTCGTTGTTGGCGTGCATCACGGACACGAGCACGGTATCATCCCGGAGGGCCCGGCGCACATCCTCCGGATCCACCCGGCCGTAGGGGTCCACGGGCAGGTAGGTGACCTCCCATCCCCGCTCCTCCAGGAACCGGCAGGGCTCCAGCACCGCGTGGTGCTCCACGGCGCTCGTGATGAGGTGCCGCCCCCGGTCCTCGTGGGCCCACGCGACTCCCAAAATTGCCCAGTTGTCGGCCTCCGTGGCTCCGCTGGTGAAGACCACCTCCGAGGGCCGGGCCCCCAGGGCCTGGGCCAGGATCCGGCGGGCTTCATCCACCGCGGCCCGGGCCTCCTGCCCGAAGGCGTGCACGCTGGAGGCGTTCCCGAAACGTTCAGAGAAATACGGTACCATGGCCTCCAGGACCCGGGGGTCGAGGGGCGTGGTGGAGGCATAATCCAGGTAGATCCGTCGCATGGCCAGGCCCATTATACGGCCGCGGCACCCATCTTGCTTACTTCAGGAGGGCGGGATGGGCCATGGGCGGAAGTCGGTGGCGGGATCGGTGCCGGAGGCGACTCCCGCTCCTCCTGGTGGCGGGGCACACGGGGCTGTGCGCCCTGCTGGGTCTCGGGATCTGGAAGGGGCTGCCTTATTCCGCGGCGGTGATCCTGGTGGGGCCTGTCCTGCTGGCAGCCGCCACCTGCGAGCGTCGGATCTACCTCGCCCTCCTCCCCCAGACGGGCGTGGCCACCCTCCTGGGCATCCTCCTCCGGGCCCCCACCCGATCCGAGGCCCTCGTGGCCTTCTTCGGGTTGAGCGTCACCGTGATCCTCCTCTCGGAACTGCTCTTCCGGATCTCCCGAGGCCACCGCGAGACCGAGCGGGCCCTCCGGCGGCGCACGGAGGTGCAGCAGGCCCTCCACAGCACGGCCCTGGGCCTGCTGCAGGGGCATGATGTGGACACCCTCCTGGAGGAGATCCTCCGCCGGGCCTGCGCGCTCCTGAACACCTCCCACGGAGACCTCTTCCTCGTGGAGGGAGACCACCTGCGGTGCCGGGTGGCCCTGGGGGCGCTCCGCTGGATGCAGCAAACCGGATTCCGCATGGCCAAGGGCAGGGGGATCGCGGGCCGGGTTTGGGAAACCGGAAAACCCCTCTTGGTTACGGACTACGGGCGGTGGCGGGAGAGGCTTCCAGATCCCCGCTTAGCGTTCACCCGCCACGCGGTGGGGATCCCGCTCGTGGTGAACCGAGAGGTGAGAGGGGTCGTGGTGGTGGCGCGGGACGCAGACCCTCCCTTCACCCCGGAGGATCTCGCCCTGATGGAGCAGTTCGGGGAACTCGCCTCCCTGGTTCTCCAGAACGCCTCCCTCTACCGGGCGGTGCAGGAGGAGATTCGGCAGCGCCAGGAGGCAGAAGCCCACCTCCGGCAGCGGACCCGCCTGCTGGAGGCCCTGCACCAGGTGACGGAGGGGCTGCTCCAGGCCCTGGACACCGAACGGTTGCTGGAGGCCATCGCCCAGGGGGCCTGCGAACTCCTGCGGACGCCCCACTGCAACCTGTTCCTAGTGGAAGGGGACGCGCTGCGGTGCCGGGTGGCCTACGGGAACGTGGGGTGGATGCGCGCGGAGCCCCTCCGGATCCCCAAGGGGCAGGGGCTTGCGGGCCGGGTGTGGGAGACCGGGCTTCCCGTGGTGGTGGAAGATTACCCCCGCTGGCCGGGCCGTCTCCCGGATCCGAGGTTCCACGGGGTGTATCACTCCGTGGGCGTCCCCATCCTGGTCCAGGGAGAGGTGGCCGGGGTGCTGAACCTGGCCCGGGAGGATCCCCGGGATCCCTTTACGGAGGAAGAGGTGGCGGCCCTCGCCCAATTCGCCCACCTGGCCTCCCTGGTGCTTCACAGCGCGCGGCTGCGGACACAGGCGGAGGCCGCGGCCCGGGAGGTAGAAGCGCAGCGGGCCTTCTACGAGGAGATCCTGAACAACGTGCAGACCGACATCGCGGTCTTCGACCCCCAACTGCGATACGTGTACGTGAACCCCTCCGCCATCCGGGACCCCGAGCTCCGGCAGTGGATCATCGGGCGGGACGACTACGACTACTGCCGCCGCAAGGGACGCGACCCCGCCTTGGCGGCCCGGAGGCAGGAGTATCTGCGCCGGGCCATGGAGGAGAAACGGGTCCTGGAGTACGAGGAGGCGGTTTCCACTCCTTCCGGGGAGGAGCGGTACTTCCTCCGGCGGGTCTGCCCGGTCCTCGACGCGGAGGGCAATGTGGTGCGGCTCATCGGGTACGGGATGGACATCACGGACCGCAAGCGCATGGAGCTGCAGCTCGCCCACATGGCCCTGCACGACGCCCTGACGGGCCTGGCGAACCGCACCCTCTTCCTGGACCACCTGCGGCAGGCCCTGGAGCGCACCCACCGGACCGGTACCCGGGTCGCGGTGCTGTTTCGTGGACCTGGACCGGTTCAAGCTCGTCAACGACAGCCTGGGGCACGCGGCGGGAGACCAACTGTTGGTGGAGGCCAGCAGGCGATTCCAGGAATGCCTGCGGTCCACGGACACCCTGGCGCGGCTTGCAGGGGACGAGTTCGCGGTGCTGGCGGAAGTCCAAGATCCTGCGGATCCGGCAAGGATCGCGGAGCGCCTCATCGAGGCGCTCCGTCCCCCCTTTCTCCTCAACGGGGAGGAGGTCTACATGAGCGCCAGCATCGGGGTGGCGGTCGGGGATTGGACCCGCCGGCCCGAGGACCTCCTCCGGGAGGCGGACACGGCCATGTACCGGGCCAAGGCCGCGGGGCGCAACCGGTACCAGTACTTCGAGGAAGCCATGCACCTGGAAGCCGTCCGCCAGTTGCACCTGGAAGGGGAGATCCGCCGGGCCCTGGAACGGGGAGAGTTCGTCCTCCACTACCAGCCCGTGGTGCGCCTGCAGGATCAGGTGCCCGTGGAGATGGAAGCCCTGATCCGGTGGCGGCACCCCAGGGACGGCCTCCGGCTGCCCGCGGAGTTCCTGGAGGCCGCGGAGCGGGCAGGCCTGGGGCCGACCCTCGGCGCGTGGGTCCTCGGGGAAGCATGCCGACAGGCCCGGGCGTGGGCCACCCGGATCCCGCAATCCCCGGTCGTGGTAAGCGTGAACCTCTCCGCCTCCCAGGTTCAGGATCCCCAGCTCCCCGACCGCCTGACGGCAGCCTTCCAGACCACCGGAGCCTCCCCCCGGACCCTGCGGCTTGAGGTCTCGGAGCGCGTCCTCGCCTCCTTGCCCCCGGAGGCGCTCCACCGGCTCGGGAGGCTAGGTTCCCTCGAACTCGGCGTTCACGTGGACGACTTCCACAACTCCCTCGCTCCGGACCTCCTCCAGTGGCTCCCGATCCGGGCCCTCAAGGTTCCCTGGGCCGTGATCTCCACCTCCCCGGAGCCTCGGCAGGCCGCCCACCGGCTGCTCACCGGGGCACGGGACCGGAGGATCCCGGTGGTGGTGAAGGGCGTCGAGGACCCTCAAGCCCTGGAGGAGGTGGCGGCCATGGGGTTCGAGTACGCGGAGGGGTTCGCCATCGCCCGCCCCATGGACCCGGAGGCCGCCACCGCTTACCTGTTGGGGGTCAACGGGAGGTAACGAGGCGGGCACACCGGAGGGTGTGCCCGCCTGGAGCCGCCGGAACGTCCGAGCCGCCCGCTCCGGCTACCCCCAGAACCTATTCGCTCTCTAAGGCTCGAACTCCTCCCCCACCGCGCAGACCGGCACCACCGCGATCCGGTTCCCTCCCCTCCGGGGCGGACGGCCCCGCCGCCACAGCCCCCTCTCCCACCCGGTGAACCTGGGCCAGCCCTCCTGGACGGCGGCCCTGGCCTGGAGGGGGGAGAGTCCCTCCGTCTCCATGAGGTGGCGCAGGAGCCGGATCTGCTCGATGTCCCGCCAGGAATAAAGCCGGAGCCGCCTCCGACCGCTGCGGACCGGAGCCACAAGTCCCCGCTCCTCCCAACGGCGGAGGGTAGAGGGCCGCAATCCCGTCAAGAGAGACACGATGCCGATGGGGAAGAGTTCCTCCTTGGGATCCGACATGGCCAGCTCCAGGGGACCGTGGGGTTCCGGAGGTCAGTATACCAGGGGGAGGGGGGGTTCAACAGGCGACGTGCGTTCGATCCGGAGATGCGATCATGTGTTCGCCAGATGGATTGGGACCTCCGTTCGTCTCCGGCGGGTGAAGAGGCACCGGGTGCGGTATCCCGCGGCCCAGGCCGCGGCCTCGGCCTGATGGAACGCGTAGCCCACGTGTTCGGGGAGGTGGGCGTCGGAGCTGGTGACGATGGGGACGGCTTGGCGGTGGAGGATCCGGAGGAAATCCGGGGCGGGGTACAGCTCTCCCACGGGTTTCCGCAGTCCCGCGGTACTCACCTCCGCGCACACGCCCGCCCGGGCCATGGCCCGGGCCGCCTCCTCGTACCAAGGGAGGGGGTCCCGGTGGGGCCGGTGTCCGAACACCTTTACCACGTCCGGATGGGCAATGACGTCGAACAGCCCGGTCTGGGCAGCCTCCGCCAGCAGCCGGAAGTACTCCGCGTACACCTCGTCCACAGAGCGGTTCTCCCACTCCGCTCGCTGGTCCGGGATGTCGAATCCCCACCACGCGCCATCCTTCCCGCGCAGCCAGTGCACCCCGCCCAGGGTGAAATCCCAGTCGTAGGCCCGGATCCACCGTTCCAGCTCCCCCTCGCGCCCCGGGCAGTAGTCCCACTCCATCCCGGCCTTGACGGGCAGCCCCTCCGCCCGCGCCCGGTCCAGCAACCGCACGTAGGCATCGAAGTCCCAGTTCCGGCGCTCGGAGACCTCCCGGGCATGGATCCACGAGTTGTCCGGCGGGTAGATGGTGCGGCACTGCACGAAGTTGTGGGCGTGCTCCGTGAGCCCGATCTCCGTGATCCCCACCCGCATGGCCGCTTCCACCAGGCGCGTCAGCCCGTCCCAGGTGAGCCCCACGTTCTCCAGGTGGGTGTGGTAGTCGGGCCTTGGGATCACGGCCGCCCCGTACGGATGCGCTCGGCCCACACCTCCCCCCGGGGGTGGGAGGATCGGTATCGAAGGGCCACCTGCTCGGGGTCGTACCCCTCCGCGATCCGGCGCATCTCCACGTGCCAGCTCCCGTCCCACGTGAGGATGGCGTAGGCGGGTCGGGGGTCGCCGTCCAGGGGGAACCCCACGGACCCCGGATTGACGAGGAGGCGGTCCTGCCAGGGTCGGCGGTACTGCTTGTGGACGTGCCCGTACACCACCAGTCGCGCCCCCGCCTCCTCGAAGATGCGGCGCACCACCTCCTCCGGCGCATCGGGATGAACCGGCTCCTCCACGCTCCACGGGGTGGCGTGCACCAGGTACAGGTCGTGTCCCTCCTCCGGGATCAGGCGGAGGTGGAAGGGCAGATCCGCGAGGTAGAGGAGGTGGTCGTCGCTGAGCTGCTCCAGCGTCCACGCGAGCAGCTCGTCCGCCTCCTGGGATTCCGGGGCCCGGGCGGCCTCCGCGAGGATGGCGTCCGTGTTCCCGAGGATGGCCGCGTATCCGTGGTCCCGGACGAAGTCCAGGCACTGGGCGGGTTCCAGGCCCCCGAAGCAGAGGTCCCCGCCCACCAGCACGTGCTGGAGGCCCGGGACCTCCGCGAGCTCCCGCGCCACGGCCTGGAGGGCGGGGAGGTTCCCGTGGATGTCACAGAGCACCGCCAGCTTCACCCGTCCCCTTCCAGCAACGAGGTGAACCGCCGGAGGATGCGGGCCGTGGCTCCCCACACCACGTGGCCCTGATACCGGTAGAAGTACTGCAGCCTCCCGGAGGGATCCCGCCGGACCTCCACCGCGCGGGGATCCAGGAAGAACGCGAGGGGAATCCGGATGACCTCCGCGATCTCCTCCTCCGCGGGCCGGAGGGGATACGGATGGGGAAGGCGGCCCACGAAGGGCCGGATGAGGAACCCGGAGACCACGGTGCACTCGTCGTCCACCTGTCCGAGTACCTCCACGTCCTCCCGCCGGATGCCCAGCTCCTCCTCCGCCTCCCGGAGGGCCGCGTGGAGCGCGTCCGGATCTTTCTCCTCCACTGCCCCACCGGGAAACGAGATCTGGCCCTTGTGCACCGCCACCCGGTCCGTGCGCCGGGTGAGCAGCACCCAGATCCTCCCGTCCTCCTCGTAGAGGGGAATCAGGACCGCGGCCAGCCGCAGGGACGCGTCCTCCACCGTGCGCGGGACGTAGCCGAGGAGGACTTCCCGGATCCGGGCGAAGGTGACACCCGGGCGGGGTTCCCGGTCGGCGGTGCAGGAAGGATAAGCCCCCATGCCCGTCAGCCGACCGGCCAGGCCCCGGGACCGGTCCGGAGCCGGCGAGCCATCTCGTCCACCGCCTCCTCATCCGGGCCGCCGCCCCGGAAGGGCCGAGCCGCCAGGAGCGTGAGGCGACGCAGGGGGTGATGGCGCGGGAGGAAGGCGGTGAGGTCGAACAGGCCTGCCACCGTCACCATCCCGTAGACCAGCAGGAGGACGAGGAGTACCGCAAGCCAGAACAGGATCACGGCTGCACCTCCGGCAAGATCATACCAAAGCTCCTTCCCATCCCCGGCCGGCCTAAAATGGAGGGGAGTGCCACCACCCGGGAGGATTGGAAAGCCATGGAGGAATCCTCGGGATTGCCCATCGCCCAGTTGCGCATCCACCTTGTGGCGGAGACCCGGTTCGTGCTGAACGCGTGGAACGGAGTCCCGTGGCGGGTGTGGGAGACCACCTCCGCAAGGGACGCGGAGGTCCTCGCGGAGTTCGCGGGCAGGCTGTGCTACCAGAGCTGGCACCGCCCCAATCCCGCCACCGCACGGAACGAGGACTACCTCCGCAACATCCTCGCGCAGGGCCATTTCTCCGTCCTGGAACACGCGGGCTTCACGGTGGTCCTCACGGGGGTCTCCAGGGCCTTCACCCACGAGATGGTCCGGCACCGGCACTTCAGCTACTCCCAGCTCTCCCAGCGGTTCGTGGACGAGGAGCGCGCCGCGGTGGTGGTCCCGCCCCTGTTCCGGGATGATCCGGAAGCCCTCGCGATCCTGGAGGAGGTTCACCGGAAGACGCAGGAGGCGTATGCGCGCCTCGTGCGCCTCGCCCAGCGGAAGCTGGAGGGCCTTGCGGACCGCCGCATGCGACGGAAGCGGGCCCGGGAGGCCGCCCGGTGCGTGCTCCCGAACATGACGGAGACCCACATCGTGATCACCGGAAACCACCGGGCCTGGCGGGAGTTCTTCGAGAAGCGGGGGAGCCTGCACGCGGACGCGGAGATCCGGGAGGTGGCGGTCCGGATCTTCACGGAGGTGGCCCGACCCCTCGCCCCGCACATCTACCAGGATTTCGAGGTGGTGGAACACCGCCTCCCGAACGGGGAAACGGTGCCGATCCTGCGGAGGCAACCGCTCCCCGCCTCCGAGGAGTGAGCTACGGAGCCAGCTCCCGCGTCATGTACAGCAGACGCGAGGCCCCGAAGAGGAACCGGCCCGCCAGAAGCGGCACGCGCCGCTCCGCTCGGAACCCGAGGGACCCGTAGAGCCGAAGGGCGGGCTGGTTTCCCTCCACCACGTAGAGGGCCGCCCGGCGCTTTCCCGCCCGCCGGGCCTCCTCCAGCGCCCGGCGCATCAGGGCCCGGCCCACGCCCCGTCCGCGCACCTGGGGGAGCACCGCCACCGCCTCGATCAGCGCGGTATCCGGCTCCGGTGCCGCACTCCCCATCAGGGCCAGGAGCACGAGGGCCCACAGGGCCCGGGGAAAGGAAAGGTGCCGCCGCAGCACGGGCCAGAGGGGAGCGGGGGAGGAGGATTCCAGGACCAAGGTGAGGGTCCCCACCACCCGTCCGCCCATCTCCGCCACGAAGACCCGCCCGGAGGAGGGAAGGTCCGCGAGGATCCGCGCGACCCTGCGGGGATCCGGCCCGAAGATCCGGCTGAACTTCTCCAGGAATCCACTGGTGAGGATCTCCGCCACGGCCCCGCGATCCTGTGGGGAGGCCGGACGCACGGAGAGGCTGGGCTCGTCCACCGGACACCTCACGGGGTTTTAAGGCCGCGCCCCAGCACGAGGACCAGGAGCACCGTAAGAAGGCCCCCGAGGGCGAGGGCGTGGGAGATCCCGATGGCCGCGCTCAACAGCCCCATGGGGAAGGTCCCCAGGGTGAACATCCCGAAGGCGGTCACGGAGTACAGCCCCATGGCCCGGCCCCGCATCCGGGGATCCACCCGGGTCTGGAGGAGGGTGTTGGCCGCAGCCATGGCCGCGGACTGAAACAGACCCGAAGCCACGAGAAACCCCAGACACACCCAGGGATGCGCGGAGAGGGCGAAGAGGGAGACGCTGAGGCCGAACAGGGCCGCGGAGGAGATCATGAGGCGGTGGGGCCGTCCAGCGTCGGAGCGGGCCACATACCAGGCGGAGAGCACGGTTCCCACGCCCGGGGCGGCCTGCAGCAGCCCCAGCTGGGCGGCGTCCGCGTGCAGCACCTCCCGGGCGAAGGCGGGCATGAGGCGGAAGTAGGGCCGGCCGAAGAAGTTGAGGATCGCCACCGCGGCCAGGACCTCCAGGAGGGTCCGATCCTCCCGGAGGGCACGGAAGGCGTCCACGAGATCCTCCGACACCGATCCGGAGGCAGAGGCCTGGGGCAGGAGGTGCATCCGCAACACCGCGGCCACGACTGCCCCGTAGCTGAGGGCGTTCACCGCGAAGCAGGCGGCCTCCCCCGCCCACGCGATGACCACCCCACCCAGGGAGGGGCCGAGCACACCCGCCCCGTTGAAGGCCACGGAGTTCAGGGTCACCGCCTGCAGCACCTCTTCCTCTTCCACCAGTTCAGGGACCATGGCGTGGCGGGCGGGCATGTCGAAGGACATGAGGAAGGAGTTGAGGCCGCCCAGGAGGATCACGTGCCACACCGTGGCGCGGCCCGTGGCGGTGAGCCCCGCCAGCAGCAGGGCACTCGCCCCGAGCAGGAGGTTGGTCCACACCAGCAGCGTCCGCCGGTTCACCCGATCCGCCACCACCCCGCCGATAGGGGCGAACACCAGCCTTGGGATGGCCTGGGCGAGGGCCAGCAGTCCCAGGTACACGGGAGAGAGGGTGAGGCGGTCCACGAGATATCCGGTGGCCACGAACTGCATCCACGAGCCGGTGTTGGAGACGAACAGGCCGATCCAGAGGAGCCGGAAGTCGCGGTGACGGAGGGGTGCGAGGGGGGTCACGATGGCCGGGATTCCGGTTCGGTGGCCTCCACGGGCTCCTCGATCACCACCTCGTCCACCCCGTCGGTCTCCACCAAGCGCACCGTCACCCGCTCCCGGCTGGAGGTGGGCAGATTCTTCCCCACGTAGTCCGGCCGAATGGGGAGCTCCCGGTGTCCCCGATCCACCAGGACCGCCAGCTGGATGGAGGCGGCGCGTCCGAGGTCCATCAGGGCATCCAGGGCCGCCCGCACCGTGCGCCCCGTGTACAGCACGTCGTCCACCAGCACGATGTCCCGCCCCACCACGGAGAAGGGGATCTCCGTGCGCTGAACCGTGGGAGCCGCGGTGTGGCGGTCGCGGTCGTCCCGGTACAGGGTGATGTCCAACACGCCCACGGGGACCCGAACCCCCTCGATCCGCTCGATGGCCTCCGCCAGCCGCCGGGCCAGGACGTCTCCCCGGGTGCGGATGCCCACGAGGGCCAGGGTGCCCGTCCCCCGGTTCCGCTCGAGGATCTCGTGGGCGATCCGCACGAGGGCGCGGGCGATGGCCTGCGGGTCCATGACTCTGGCCTTCTGCCGCATCCGCATCTCACTTCCCTTTTTCCCTCAGGGCCCGTAATACCTCCTGCAGATCCTCCGGCAACTCCGAGGTGAACACGAGCCGCTCGCCGGTCCGCGGGTGCGTGAGGACCAGCTCACAGGCGTGGAGGAACTGCCGCCTCAGGCCCAGCTCCCCCCGGGATCCGTATACGGGGTCTCCGGCTACAGGATACCCCATGTGCTTGGCGTGTACCCGGACCTGGTGAGTCCGCCCGGTCTGGAGCCGGCAGGCCACCAGGGTGTAGCCTCTGAACCGCTCCAGCACCCAGAAGCTGGTCGTCGCGGGCCGGCCGGTGGGGACCACGGCCATCTCCTTCCGCCGCACCGGGTGGCGGCCGATGGGCGCGGACACCGTCTTCTCCTCCCACGGCACCTCCCCCCGCAGGAGGGCCAGGTAGGTGCGCCGGACCGCGCGGCGCGCAAACTGAGCGGCCAGGGCTACGTGGGCCGCGTCATGCTTCGCCACCACCACTAGGCCCGAGGTGTCCTTGTCCAGCCGGTGGACGATCCCCGGCCGCAGCTCCCCCCCGATCCCGGAGAGCCGATCCAGCCGCGCCAGGAGGGCGTTCACCAAGGTCCCCCGGGGGCGGCCCGCGCCGGGATGTACCGGGATCCCCGCGGGCTTGTCCACCACCGCCAGGTCCTCGTCCTCGTACAGGATCCGCACGGGGAGTTCTTCGGGGACAAGGGCTGGAGGCTGCGGGGAGGGGATCCGAACCTCCACCCCGTCCCCCGCCCGGACCCGGTAACTGGGTCGCACGGTGCGGCCGTGGATCCGGACTTCCCCCGCCTCGATGAGCTGCTGGATGCGGGAGCGGCTGAGGGAGAGGCGGCGGGCGAGGTACACGTCCAGCCGGGTCCCCTCTGCCTCCGGCTCGACGATGATGCGGTGCAGGTCCTCCAGGCGCGTCGACACCCCGGTCTATCGCTCCCCCTGGGCCGAGCGGATCGCGCGCAGGGCCAGCAGCCCCCCGCCGACCACGATGCAGGTGTCCGCCAGGTTGAAGACGGGCCAGTAGGGGAGCTCGATGAAGTCCACCACGAAGCCCCACCGCACCCGGTCCAGGAGGTTTCCCACCGCTCCCCCCAGCACGAGCCCCAACCCCACCAGGACCACCCGATCCGCGGCCCACCGGTCCCGGTGGAAGGCGAACAGGAGGAAGGCGGTGAGGGCCGCGAGCACGCCCACCAGGGCATTGGCACCGCCCAGGAGGCCGAAGGCGATGCCCGTGTTCCGGTGGAGGGTGATGCGCAGCAGCGGGGGAAGGACGGGGAAGGTCTCTCCGAAGGAGAGGGTCCGCATCACCGCGTGCTTCGCCACCTGATCCAGGAGGACCACCAGGATGGCCAGCGTCGCGAGGAGCGCGGCCCCGCCCCGGCCCCGCTTCATGCCCAGCGGGCTTGATGCCGCTCCCGTTCCTCCTCGGTCTTGCACCGGATGCATAGTCTCGCGAACGGGAGAGCGCGCAACCGCTCCACGTCGATGGGCTCCCCGCATCGCTCGCACATGCCGTACTGCCCGGCATCCAGCTTGCGGAGGGCATCCTCCACCATCCGGAGCATGCCCTGGACGGAGGTCTCCAGGGCAAACCCCTTCTCCCGCTCCACCGCCTCCGCGGCCACGTCCCCGTAGTCGTCCTCCGAGGACTGCTCCACCAAGCCCAGCTCCTCCACCTGCCGGAGTTGCCGGTCCATGGCGGCCAGCTCCCGGAGGAGGCGATCCCGCTCCGCCAGCAGCATCGCCCGGAACTCCGGGTAGTCGCGCTCCGTGATGGGCTGGGCGGTCCATCGGGTCTCGGCTCCTGCCGCGGACATCCGCGGGCTTCCCCCGGGGGAAGTCTCTGCAGGCTGTAGTTGGGGCGATGCGACCTCCCCGGAGATCGCGGGAGCCGCTTTCGCTCCGGCTTCCGGGGTGACCAGCCGCCTCCGGCGGAGCACCATCTTCTTCGGCTTCCCCGGGGACCGGCGCACGGTCTTCTTCGAGGTCCCCCTCTTCGCCACCTTCCTCGCCCTTGCCATACAACCTCCCTGGTGTGGAATGCGGGTCCCCTACCGTCCCTTCTGGGAACGTGCCACGGGCTCGTCCTCTTCCCGGCATGCGGAGAGGGCGGCGTGCACCGCGGTCCGGGCCAGGGCCAGGGTAGAGTCGATGACCGGGACCGGCCACTCAGCCGGGTCCACCACGAGAGGGATCTCGGTACATCCCAGCACGATGGCCTGAGCCCCCCGATCCACTAGCCCGAGCCCCACCCGTCGGACCCCCTCCCGTACCGCGGGCCCCAGATCTCCCGCCTTTACCGAATAGATGGCCCGATCCACGACCTCCTGTTCCTCCCCCTCCGGAACCACCACCCGGACCTCCCGCCGGGCGAAGGTCCGGTGGTAAAGGCGGGCGCGGATGGTGGCCGTGGTGGCCAGGAGCCCCGCGGCGACCAGGCCCGGGACCGCCCGGACCGCGGCCTCCGCCACCGCCTCCGTGATGTCCAGGACCGGGATCCTCACGCTGCGGCGGATGGCTTCCAGGAAATAGTGGGCCGTATTGCACGGGATCACCAAGAAGTCCGCACCCGCAGCCTCCAGCCTCCGCGCGGCCTCCACCAGCCACGGGGTAGGATCTTCCCCTCCCCCGAGAATGAACGCGGAGCGGTCCGGGATCTGCGGGTTGCTCTCCACGAGTACCCGGAGGTGGTCCTGGTCCCGTCGCGCGGGGGTGAGCTCGATGAGCTTCCGGAAGAAATCCGCGGTCGCCCGAGGGCCCATCCCCCCCAGGACCCCGACCGTCAGCGACATCCGTGCCTCCCCTATCCGACATTACGCGGTAACGTCCCGAGGCACCCATTTTAGCACGGGATCCGGGAGATCAATCCAGCCTATCCTACCGGCCGGAGGACGATCCGCACGGGGCCATGGGCCAACCGTACCTCCCGCGCAATCCCCTCCTCCCCTCGGCCCAGCTCCACCCGGACCGCCAGCACCTCCGCGGCCACGGTCTCCCGGTGGGCTCGCACCGCTTCTGCCACCTCCCCCGTGGCCTCCACCCACAGCTCGATCCGCTGGTCCACCGAAAGCCCCGCATCCCGGCGGAGCTGCTGCACGTGGTGCACCAGTTCCCGCATCCATCCCTCCCCCACCAGCTCCGGCGTGAGGCGGGTGTCCAGGACCACCACGATCCCGGACCCCGCCTCCGCCACGAACCCCGGCCGCTCCCGGGGCCGGATCTCCAGGTCCTCGGGTTCCAGGGTCACGGTCTCGGGTCCCAGGGCAAGGGTGACCCGCCCCTCTCGGGCCACGGCTTCTGCCTGTTCGGGTTCGAGGGCCGCGAGGGCGGAGGCGACGGCCTGCACCCTGGGTCCGAACCGGGGACCCAGACGGTCGAACCGCGGTCTGACCTCATAGGTGACGTACGCGCTGGCCTCCCCCAGGAACCGAACCTCCTTCACGTTCAGCTCCTCCGCCACCAGGTCCACGAGCTCCGTGAGCCCCGCCAGGCGCGTGCGGGGAGCCACCACGAGGAGCGCGGGCAGGGGCTGCCGGATCCGGATGCCGGCCCGGCTGCGGGCCGCCCGACCCAGCCGCACGAGTTCCCGCGCTTCCTCCATGACAGCTTCCAGTTCCAGATCCCGCGCATGGGGATCCGTCTCCGGCCAGTCGCACAGGTGCACGCTGAGGGGCGCCTGGGGATCCACCGCACGCACCAGGCTCTGGTACAGCGCCTCCGAGAGGAAGGGGGCGAAGGGGGCCATGAGCTTGGCCACGGTGACGAGGGCGGTGTAAAGGGTGTGGTAGGCGGCCCGCTTGTCCTCGTCGTCCTGGGACTTCCAGTACCGCCGGCGGCCGCGGCGCACGTACCAGTTGGAGAGATCCTCCACGAACGCCTCGATGGCCCGGGCCCCGTCCGTGGGGTTGTAGTTCTCCAGGGCATCCGTGACGGTCTCCACCAGATCCGCCAAGCGGGACAGCAACCACCGGTCCAGGGCGGGCCGCTCCCGGATCGGAGGAGCCGGGGTCCGGAAGGGGTCGAACCCGTCCAGGCTCGCGTACGTGGTGAAGAAGACGTGGGTGTTCCAGAGGGTGAGGAAGAACCGCCGCACCACCTCCTCCACCGCAGCCAGGCTCAGCCGCTTGGGGATCCCCGGCGGGCTTACGGAGAAGAAGAACCATCGCAGGGCATCCGCGCCGGAGCGATGGAGGATGGTCCAGGGGTCAATCACGTTGCCCCGGCTCTTGCTCATCTTCTCGCCCTTCTCGTCCAGGACGAGCTCCAAGCAGACGCAGTTCCGGAAGGCGGGTCGGTCGTAGAGCATCACCGCGATGGCGTGGAGGCTGTAGAACCACCCTCGGGTCTGGTCGATGCCCTCGCAGATGTAATCCGCGGGGAAGGACCGTTCGAAAACCTCCCGGTTCTCGAAGGGATAGTGCCACTGGGCCACGGGCATGGCCCCGGAGTCGAACCACACGTCAATCACGTCCGGCACCCGCCGCATCTTGTCCCCACACCGAGGACAGCGCAACACCACCTCGTCCACGTACGGCCGGTGCAGCTCGAACCGCTCCGGCAGCCGCACGCTCATCTCCCGGAGTTCCTGGATGCTGCCCACGCAGTGCCGGTGGTCGCAGCGCTCGCAGACCCAGATGGGGAGCGGCGTGCCCCAGTACCGCTCCCGCGAGAGGGCCCAGTCCGTCAGGTTCTCCAGCCAGTTGCCGAACCGCCCTTCCTTGATGTGCTCGGGCACCCAACGGATCTCCCGGTTGGCCCGGATCATCCGATCCCGCAGACGGCTGGTGGCCACATGCCAGCTCATGCGGGCGTAGTAGAGGAGGGGTGTCCCGCACCGCCAGCAGAAGGGATAGGTGTGGAGGTAGGTCTCGGAACGGTACAACAGCCCCCGATGCCGCAGGGCCTCGATGATCCCGGGATCCGCCTCCTTCACGAACCGCCCTTGCCAGGGCGGGACCTCCGCGGTGTACCGGCCGTCCGGTCCCACGGGGTGGAAGACGGGGAGGCCGTAGCGCCGGCCCAGCTCCAAATCCTCCTCCCCGTAGGCGGGGGCGATGTGCACGATCCCCGTGCCCTCCTCCGTGCTGACGAACTCCGCGGGAAGCACGGTCCAGGTGGGCTCGGAGGCCTCGTAGAACCGGAAGGGAGGTTCGTAGGCGAGCCCCACGAGCCTGGCTCCCGGAACCTCCTCCACCGCCTCGTACGGGCCCTGCAGGACCCGGTCCACGAGGTCCCGGGCCACCACCAGGATCTCGTCCCCCTGGCGGACCTTCAGGTACGGCACGTGCGGGTGCACCGCGCAGGCGGCGTTCGCGGGCAGGGTCCAGGGGGTGGTGGTCCACACGAGGAGGGAAGTCCGGGGATCGTCCCGCAGCCGGAACCGCACGTAAATCGAGGGATCCTCCACCTCCTCGTACCCCAGGGCCACCTCGTGACTGCTCAGGGGCGTCCCGCACCGAGGGCAGTAGGGCACCACCTTATAGGCCTGGTACATGAGGCCCCGGTCCCAGAGCTGCCGGAGGATCCACCAGACCGACTCGATGTACTCGTCCGTGAAGGTGATGTAGGGATGCTCGTAATCGAGCCAGAAGGCGATGCGCTCGCTGAGGCGCACCCACTCCTGCTCGTACCGGAACACGGAGGCCTTGCACCGCTCGTTGAAGCGGGCGATCCCGTACGCCTCGATCTCCCGCTTGCTGTCTAACCCCAGCTCCTTTTCGACCTCGATCTCCACGGGAAGCCCGTGGGTGTCCCACCCTGCCTTGCGGGGCACGTAGTAGCCCCGCATGGTACGGTAGCGGGGGATCACGTCCTTGTAGGCCCGGGCGAGCACGTGGTGCACCCCCGGGAGTCCATTCGCGGTGGGCGGCCCCTCGTAGAAGGTGAATTGGGGCCGTCCTTCCCGCAGCCGGAGGCTCAGCCGAAAAACGTCCTGCTCCCGCCAGAAGGCCAGGATGCGCTCCTCCAGCTCCGGGAAGTTCACCTTGGGCGATGCCGGTGTAAATCCCATGGCCACTCCCTCCCTGAACAAACAAAAATGCCCGCCCGGTCGGGACGGGCAATCCCCGGAACTCTCTGCGGCGCCGGAACCCGCGGTACTCCTCCCCTTCCCCGCTTTTGCCCGGAATTCTACCACGCGGTCCGGTCCGACCGTCAACGCCGCGGGCCTCCCCGCCTACCGTCGCCCCTCCGACCCGCCCACGCAGACCTGCAATCCCAGGACTTCCCGGCACTCGGGTGCGCGGGCCGGCCCCCGCTCCGCGGCGGGGAGGAAGGCGCTGCGGATCGCGCTCCACAGCAGGGCGGCGCCCTGGCCCCGGGTAAGATAGGGGCCCGTCGTCGAGATGCTTCCCGGAAGGCCCAGGGCCCGCAGAAGCGAGAGCGCGGAGGAGACGGAGAGGGGATACCCCAGGGTGGAATAGGAAGCCGAGCGAACCGCCAGCAGCGTCTCCAGGGCCGCGGGACTCCCGCGGGCCCGGAGGAAGTGCTCCAAGTTCTCCAGCCACTCCCGGAGGGACATTTTGCGGTCCAGGTGGAGTCCTCCCCGGAGTCGGTAGGAACCGTTGAAAAGCCCCCGCCGGAGCAGTTCCACCGCTTCCGGGTATCCGGGGTCCAGCACGTCCTCGGGGACGGGAGGTCTGGGAGCGCTGAGGCGGATGCCCGCCGCCTGGAGGGCCCGCCGGAGGGTTTGGAGGGCCTGAGAATCCTCCAGGAAAACCGTGGGAGGACGCCCCAGGGCATGGGCCAAGGCGATGGTGATCCCCGCGGCTTCCCCGAGGCTCATCTGGAGGGGCACCACCCGGGCGGAGAAGGCGGCCACGGAATCGAAGGAGGCCGCGGGAGAAACCACCAGGAGGTTGGTGAACCCGTCCGGCACGAGGCACCGGAGGGGGACTCCGTAAGGAGCGGGGATCCCGGGGAGGTAGGGAGGTTCGCCGGCGATGTAGCTCTGGCCGTCCATGGGGTACCCGCCCAGGGAGAGGGCATCCGGAAAGTCCCGGCCGTACAGCACGTCGTCCGCCCGGAGGCGGTAGCGGCCGACCAGGTGCCGGCTCTCCCGGACGTAGAGGGAAGGGGCCACGCCCAGGAGTTCTGCGGAACCGAAGAGGTCCGGAGCGATACGCCGGAGGAAACGCACCACCCTCCCCACCTCCGCCTGGGCCTGGAGGTAGGCCTGGCGGGAGCTCTCCGGATCGGTGGCGTCCACCCCAAACACCTGCAACCCCTTCACGAGGACCGTGCCGTCGTCCTGGAGGGCGAGCTCCAACCCTCGAAGGGCAAACCGCTCGGGATCGCTGGGGACGTACCGGGCCACAAGGTCGTTGAACCCCCAGATCATCCGGCCGACCCGGCCGCTCCCCATGGGGCACGGACGGCGTGGGCAGGCCCGGGATCCCACCCGCTCCCAGGAGAGGCCCCCGAGCCGGAAGATCAGGGATGCCGCCATCTGGCGCCGATCCAAGCCCGTGTCCTCCCGTCCCACCGTGAAGCGCGCACCCGCCGCAGCCGCCAGGGTGGCGAGGTCCGTGGCGTCCAGGAAGGCTGCGGCCCGCACCTCCACCGTCCCGCCCGGTGTCGCGAAGGAGGCCATTTCCAGACGGTGGGACGTTCCCTGAACACCCACCAGCCTCCACCCCAGACGGGGGACCACGGAGGCCTCGGAGAGCATGCTCCTGAGCACCTGCTCCGCCCGCTCCACGTCCAGGCCATCCCGGCTCCCGATCCTCAGCACGAACTGCGCGGTGAGACCGCCGTAGAGGGGATGCCCCCGGCGATCCCACGTCAAATCCACGGTGTTGAGCCAGCTCCGGGAGAAGACACCCCCGACCGATCCCGTAGGCTCCGCAAGCAGCACCCGAACGCCCCGGGAGGCCGCGGCCACGGCCGCGGTCACCCCTTGCGGCGTGGCCCCGTACACGAGGAGGTCCACGGTGAGGGAGCGGGGTTGCGCGGAGAGAGGGGCCGGCAGAGCCAGGAGGAGCCCCATCACAAGGCAGAAGCAGATTCTGCAGGAAGGGCTACGTTCGCGCACCGACAGATCCCTCCCGTTCCGCGATCACATCCTGGCTTAACTACGTACAGAACCGTCCAGGCTCCTGCAGGAATCGCGCTTCCCTTGAACTCAGGGACCTCTCCCCGTAGCATGGCAGGAGAGTTGGATCAGGGGAAGCCCACCTCCATGCGACAGGCCTACCTGGAAGCCCCGCGGCGGCTCGTGCTCCGGGAGGCACCGGTGCCGGAGCCGGGCCCAGGGGAGGTCGTGGTCCGGACCCGCGTCGCCCTCACCTGCGGCACGGATCTCAAAACCTACCGGCAGGGTCACCCGCGGATCCCCGTACCCGGCCCCTTCGGTCATGAGGGGGCGGGGGAGATCGCCGAGGTGGGGGAAGGGGTGGAGGGATGGCGGGTGGGCGAGCGGGTGGTGTGGCTTCCCACGGCTCCTTGCGGTGCCTGCTCCCGCTGCGAGGAGGGACGCGGCAACCTCTGCCACCGGCTCTTTGAATCCCACCGGATGGCGCTGGGGGTCTACGCGGACTACGTGCGCCTTCCCGCGGACATCGTGCGACACCACCTCTTCGTCATCCCCCCGGGGGTCCCGGAGACCGTGGCTGCGCTCCTGGAACCCCTCGCGTGTGCGGTCCGGGGTGCAAAGCGGCTGGGGACTCCCGACGACGTCCTGGTGGTGGGAGGAGGCCCCATGGGAATCCTCCTCACCCTGGTGTTGAAGGTAAACGGCGTCCGCGGCCTCACCGTGGTCGCCCGCCGTCCAAGGGGGGCCCTCTGCGCCCGGGAACTGGGAGCCGAGGTGGTGGAGGGGAGCCTCGAGGAGTGCATGGAAGCGCTGTGGATCCGACGGCCGGAGGGGTTCGAAGCCGTGGTGGAGTGCACGGGGAGACGGGAGGTCTGGGAGGAAGCGGTGCACTTGGTCCGGCCCGGCGGACGCGTGCTCCTCTTCGGGGGACTCGCCCGGAACACCCAGGTCCGATTCGACGCGGGCCGCTTACACTACGACGAGATCGCGATCACGAGCTCCTTCCACTACACCACGGAGGACGCCCTGGGGGCGTACGGGCTGTTGTCACGGGCCGCGGGGGAGCTGATCCGCCTCGTTTCCCACAGGCGGCCGCTCCAGGAGGTGGTCTCGGTCTTCGAGGAGCTGGACCGAGGCATGGACGCCCTGAAGGTGGCCCTCTTCCCGGGCGCCCCATGAACCCCCTCCCGGCCACCATGAAAGCCGCGGTGCTGAGGGCACCGGGCCAGGTGGCCCTCGAGGACCTCCCCGCCCCGCGGCCCGGCCCCGGGGAGGCGGTGGTCCGGGTACGGGCCTGCGGGATCTGCGGTTCGGACCTCATGGAGTGGTACGTGGCTCCCCGCATCCCCTTCGTGTTCGGCCACGAACTCAGCGGGGAGATCGCGGCATTGGGCGAAGGGGTGACCGGCTGGCGGGTTGGGGAAGCCGTGTTCGTGCACCACCACGCCCCCTGCGGGGCGTGCGCGGCCTGCCATCGAGGGGACGAGGTCCACTGCACCGCGTGGCGTGCAAGCCGCATCGAACCAGGCGGGATGGCGGAGTACGTGCGGGTCCCTCCGGAGATCCTGCAACGGGACACCCTGCGGCTCCCACCGGGAGTGGGATTCGACGACGCGGCCCTTATCGAGCCCGTGGCGTGCGCGGTGAAGGCCCTGCGGCGGGCGGAAGGGCTCCTGCGCGGACTCGGCGCGCAGGGACAGGGCCTTCGGGGTACCCGGATCCTGGTGCTGGGTGCGGGGTTCTCCGGGCAGGTCCTGGGAAAACTTGCCCGCAGGTTGGGTGCCCGGGAGCTGCTCGCTGCGGATCCGGCGCCCGAGCGCCGGGAGCGGGCCCGGGGGTGGGCGGATGCGGTGAGTGAACCCGAGGCGATCGAAACGGCGGGAGTGGACCTCGCGGTGGTGGCCGCGGCTTCCCCGGACGCATGGGCCACCGCCGCCCGGGCCGTCCGCCCGGGCGGCGCGATCCTCCTGTACGCCCCCCTCCCGCCCGGAAGCCCTCTTCCCCTAGACCCACACGCGCTCTTCTTCCGGGAGGTCACCCTCCTCCCGTCGTACTCTGCGGGGCCCCGGGATACCCGGGAGGCGCTCCGGTGGATCTCAACGGGCGTGATCCGAGCCGCGGAGTTCGTCACCCACCGGTTCCCCCTCCGTCAGGCTCCCGAGGCCTACCGCACCGCGCGGGCGGGAGGGCCGGCCCTCAAGGTGCTCGTGGAGATGATCTAAAAGGCATACGGGGCGGTGAGGGGGTCGGTGGCGATGGCCTCCCACTCCGCGTCGTCCAGCGGCTGAGGCGGGTCCCGCTCCGCGTCCACCGGGCAGAGAAACCCGAAGGGCTCCTCTCCCTCGTTGACCCACCGGTGCGGCACGAGGGGCGGGACATACAGGAGATCGTAGGGCGCGAGATCGAAGATCCGGGTGCCCACCACGGCCCGGCCCCGACCCCGCAGGACCAGGATGAAGTGCACGTGTCGGTGCTTCTCGAAGCTGCTATACCCTCCGGGCTCGATCTCGAAGTACCGCAGCTCGAAGGCCGCGGGGACCTCCCGGGGACTCGTGAGGGTGAGCCGCTGCACACCCCGCCAGCCCATGCCCCGAACCTCTCCCGCGCGGAACTTGTAGACCGTGGGCTCGATCCCCTCCCACCGGAAGCGCTCCGGATCGAAGGACCGCCTGTAGGCGGCCGGGATGGCTACAGACCGCGGTTGCGCAGGCGTCTGTTGGGGCGGCTTCCGGTTTGCACCGTCCATGCGGCTCCCTCCGGGGAAGGATCTCCTCTCAGGATACCGGGTTCAGGAACGGACCGCGTCCCTGCGGGTACAATACTCGCAGTCATCCGGTTCCAGGAGGTTCGGATTGCGGGGGGAACCGTTCGCCCTGCTCGCGGCCTTCGCGTTCGCGCTGAGCGCCGTCTACACCCGCCGGTTCACCACGGGTGCGGGGGGGCGGCCCCCGGCGCCCCCCGAGATCGGGGTGCTGGCGAGTCTTCTTGGGGATCTCACCACCTTTGGCGTCCTGGCGGTCGGAGAGCTGGCACGGGGGAAAGGCCAGATGCTCCGTCCGGAGTCCGTGGTGCTGTTCCTCCTCGCGGGCCTCGTGGCCAGCATGCTGGGTCGGAACCTGGCCTTCCTGAGCGTGAAGCAGATCGGTGCGGGCCGGTCCACCGCGGTCCGGCTCAGCAACACGGTGTTCTCCGCGGTGGTGGGCTGGGTGTGGCTGCGGGACCTCCCGCGGCCGGCGCAGCTGCTCGGAATCGCCCTCGTCACCGCCGGACTATGGGTGGTGGTGACGGAGCGGGAGGGGTGGGAGCAGGACACGAACTGGGCCGGGGTAATGACCGCGGTGAGCGCGGCGCTGGCCTTCGCGGTGGGCGACACCGCCCGCCGGGCTGGTCTCCTGATCACCCCTTCAGTCCCCCTCGGCGGTTTTCTGGGCGCGTGCGCCGCGATCCCTGCCCAGGTGGTGCTCCTGCGGCCGTGGCGCTGGCCGGAGGCGGTTTGGCGGTACCTCCGCCGCCCGGATGTGCTTGCCAGCGGCGGGTTCAACAGCGTTGCCCTGCTGTTCCTCACCACGGCGGTGCACCGCACGCCCGTGGCCAACGCCGCGGCCCTCTACAACCTCCAGGTCCTCCTGGTGATCGGTCTCGGCCGGTGGATGCTGCGGGGGGAGGATCCGGGAGGGGCGCGCCTGGTAACCGGGAGCGTCACCGCCGTGGTCGGAGCGGCCCTGGTCCTGGGAGGATAGTCCGGTCAGGCCCCCCGCACGGACAGCAGGGCGAGGAACCCCAGGCAGACCGTCGCGGCCCCCACCACGGTGCGCAGCGCCTCCGCGCCCACAATGCGCACGGCGCGGGCGCCCAGAGGCGCGGCCAGGGCGGCACCGCCCGTGACCGCCAGCACCAGGTCCCACCGCCAGGAGGCGGCGAACCACCACGCGTATCCGCTCAGCGCGGTCAGGGACACCACCGCCTCCGCGAGGTTCGTGATGGCCACCGCGGCCTTGGGATCTAATCCTGCCACCATCTGCCCTCCCGCGAGAAGCGGCCCGTATCCGCCGCCGGTGAGGGCTTTGTTCACCGAGGCGACGACTCCCAAAGCCACAAGCCGCACCCAGGAGAACCGATAGACCTTCTGGCCCACCATGAGCCAACCCCCGAGGCCGAGGATCATCAGCCCCATGTAGATCCGCACCGTTCCTTCGCTCACCTGCCGGGCAAGCCACGGCCCTCCGAGGCCCCCGGCAAGGCCCGCGCCCATGAGCACCAGGGCCACCTTCAGGTGAACGGAACCCCGCGCGAACGACGCGTTGCCGTTCAGGTGGTGGAACCGCGCGCCCACCAGACCCGCCGCGAACTGCGAGAGGAGCAGGGCGGGCACGAGCTCCGGGAGGCGGTAGCCGAAGAGGAGGAGGAGCGGGGCGAGGATGGTCCCATACCCCATGCCCAGCACGGCGTCCAGGAACCCCGCGCCGAAGGCGAGCAGGACCACGAGCGACAGCACGCGGCTTCTCCGCTCATCGCCCGGATTCCCCCCTGGACGCCAGGGTGCAGGGAGCCTCTCCCACCGGCTCCGTCCACCACGGGCTGAGGCGCACCACCTCCCCCACCACCAGCGTGGCGGGCGGCTCGAGTCGTGCCTCCTCCACCTTCCGCACGATCTCCTCAAGCCGCCCCACCACCACCCGCTGGCCCGGAAGCGTCCCCCGGCTGATCACCGCGGCAGGAACCCCCGCATCCGCCCCGTGACCCAAGAGCCGATCCACCACCCGCCCAAGCCGCCGCAACCCCATCAGCACCACCAGGGTCGGCACCCGCGCCAACGCCCCCCAGTCCAGGTCCGAGGGCCCCTCGCACTCGTGCCCCGTCACCACCGCGAAGGCGGAGGCGTAGGCCCGGTGCGTCACGGGGATGCCCCCGGCCGCGGGAACCGCCACCGCCGCGGTAACCCCCGGAATGACCTCGTACGGAACCCCGGCCGCCCGCAACGCCTCCACCTCCTCCCCCCCTCGGCCGAAGACGAAGGGGTCTCCCCCCTTCAGGCGCACCACCCACAGCCCCGCCCGGGCCCGCTCGATCAACAGCCGGTTGATCTCCTCCTGCGGGAGGCGGTGCCCCGGAGCGTCCTTGCCCACGAAGACCCGCTCGGCCTCAGGAGGCGCCTCTTCCACCAGGCACGGGTGGACCAGCCGGTCGTAGACCACCACCTCAGACCTCCGCAGCACCCGTAACCCCCGCACCGTGATGAGCTCAGGATCGCCCGGGCCGGCCCCCACCAGGTACACCTTGCCCCTCATCCCCCTCCCCCCACGAGCTCCCAAAGCCGCACCCGGGCCCGCTCCCGATCCCCCCGGCGCAGCAGCTCCAGGATCTCCGAGTCCACGATGCGGTACCACAGCGCCACCCGCTCCCGAAACACCGGAACGCGCCGGGCAATCTCCTCCCGCACCTCGCCCACGAGGTCCAAAAACGCCCCGTACTCCGGCCCGAGTTGTGCGGCGAACCGGTCCCTCAACCGCACCGCCAGCGCCGGAGCCTTCCCCGACGTGGAGACCGCAACGACCAAATCCCCCTCCCGGTGCACGGCCGGCGCGATCGCGCTGCAGTGAGGCGGGTCGTCCACCGCGTTGAGCCACACCCGCCGGGCCTCCGCCTCCTCCCACACCGCGGCATTCGTCGCCCGATCCTCCGACGCCGAGATCCCCAGCCACGCCCCCAACAGATCCCCCCACCGGTACGGCCGCGCCACCCACCTCAACCGACCTTCCTCCGCCCACCGGCGGATCCGGTCGGTCACCTCCGGGCTCACCACGACCACCTCTGCACCGACCTCCAGAAGCTGAACCACCTTCCCCTCAGCGAGGGCACCCCCACCCACCACCACGCACCGCCTCCCCCGCACATCCAGCATCACCGGGTAGTACACCGCCTTCATCCCCCGACACCTCGCAAGTGTTCCCGCAGGGACTCGATGAGGGGCTTCATCTTCGGGTGGGGGGGCTCCACGGAGACCGGAACGCCCCGGTCCAGCAGGGCCTGCCGCGAAACAGGCCCCACCGCGGCCACGGTCACGCGTCCGTTCAGGGCCTCCCGCAAGGCCTCCGCGCACCCCAGCTCCTCCGCGACCCGGAAGAGGTGGGTGACCTGCGGCCGGCTCGTCACCAGCACCGCCGAAAATGCCCCCTCCACAAGGCCCCGCACGGCCTCCCGAAGCGGGCGGGGATCCGGGGGAAGCGCCCAGCGGTAGGGCTGGGCGTCCACCACCGCGGCGCCGCGGCCGAGCAGGTACGCGCGGAGGGGTTCGTTTCCCTCGCCGTAGTGCTGCACGAAGACCGTCTTCCCCGCGAGCGGCACGGAATCCAGGGCGGCGCACAGCTCCGCGGTCGTGTAGGGGCTTGGCGCGGCCAGGGTGGGGCGGATTCCCCATCGCTGGAGCACCGCGGCGGGTTTGGGGCCCCGGACCGCGACGGGAACCGTCCGCAGGGCCTCCACGTAGGGCTGTCCGAGCCCGAGATGCTCCGCGATCCGGTACAGCCGCTCGGCCCCGGCTCCCGTCTGCAGCACCACCCAGTCCACCTCCCGCTGGCACAACCGCTCAAGCGGTGTCCGCACCTCCTCCGGATCTGCGTCCACCTCCACCACCGCAGCAGCACAGACCACCTCCCACCCGGCCCGCCGTCCGAGCGTCGCCAGGATCTCCGGCATGCGGGATTCGAGCACGAGGACCCGCGGCGTCATCCCCGCATCCCCATCGGGTATCCGTGGTGGGCCAGGAGCTCCAGCACCTTCCGGGCACTCTCCTCCGGCGGCTCCCGGTCCGTGTCGAGCACGAGGTCCGGGGCTTCGGGAGGCTCGTACGGATCATCCAGTCCCGTGAAGTTCGGGATCTCGCTCCGCAGGGCCCGGGCGTAGAGTCCTTTTGGATCCCGCGCGATGAGCACCTCGAGCGGGCAGCGCACGTAGACTTCGAGGAAGTCGCCGATGCGTCTCCGGGCCTCCTCCCGGGCCTCCCGGTACGGGGAGACCAGGGCCACCAGGACCACCACACCGTGGCGGACCAGGAGCTCCGCCACGTATGCCACCCGCCGGATGTTCTCGAGCCGGTCCTCCCGGCTGAACCCGAGGCCTCTGGAGAAGTGCTGGCGCACCACGTCCCCATCCAGGATCTCCACGGGATGGCCTTCCCGCTGCAGACGGTCCGCCACCTGGTGCGCGATGGTGGTCTTGCCGGATCCGGGAAGTCCCGTGAGCCACACGCATAGGCCCCGGCGCGAAGGGGTGTTTCCGCTCCCTTCCACGCTCACGCTTTCCACCTGCACGCCGTCCGCCCGCACGGCCAGGTTGAGCCCGATGCCGTCGGCCCGGAGGTTGAGGGTGAAGTGGCCCAGGGTCCGCATCTCCACCCGCACGGACTCCAGCCGCACGCCGCGCAGGGCCCGCAGGGCCCGGTTTACCTCCTCGACCTGAGCTTGCAGGGCCTGACCCCGGGGCGTGCGCAAAAGCATCGCCGTCCAGAGGCGTTCCCCCTCCGCATGGAGCCGAGCCCGGGCCCGGCCCGTCTGCAGCACCATGACCGCAAGCCCTTCCAGCAGGTCCACGAGGTCCGGCGGGACTTCCCCCGCGCGGGCGTGCTCCACGAGCCGCAGCATCTGGGATCGCTGGGGCTCCCGAACGGCCCGGCCCAGGGCCTCCGCCTCTTCCACCACCAGCCGGGCCTCTTCCTCCGTAAGGGGGATGCGGACTTCGGTCATTCCGCCCGCCCTCCTGCGGGTTCCAGGGCGGTGCCGTGGGCCTCCTTGAGGATGGCATGGGCCTCGTGCTCGAACCCGCCCGTCTCGATGGGGCAGTGGATGCCGCACTCCTTGGGCGCGCCCACCTCCCACCACCACCGGCCCGCCCGGTCGTCCTCCCCGGGCTGGATGGGCCGGGTGCAGGGATCGCAGCCGATGCTGGTGTAGCCCCCCTCGTAGAGGGGATGTACGGGGACCCCGTGGGTCGTGAGGTACTCCCACACTTCCTCCTTGGTCCAGTCCGCGAGCGGGTTCACCTTCACGATGCCGTCGTGGTCGTGGTCCAGCTCTACCTTGCGGATGTTGGCCCGGGAGGCCCACTGCTCCCGGCGCAGCCCCGTGATCCACGCATCCAACCCCTCCAGGGCCCGCACCAGAGGCCGCACTTTCCGGACCTGGCAGCACAGCAGCCGCAGGGGCACGGACCGGTAGAAGAGGTTCACACCGTGCCGCCGCACCATGGCCTCCACCTCCCGGTAGTCCGGGAAGAGCACCTCGAACCGCGCCTGCGGGTAGTGCTCCCGCACCTGGTCCATGAAGGCATAGGTGGCCTGCGGGAGTCGGCCCGTGTCCACGGTGATCACCCGCACGTCCGGCCGGATGCGGGCCGCCATGTCGAGGACGGCCATCCCCTCCGCCTGGAAGGCGGTGACCACCGCCACGCCGTCCCCGAAGGTCTCGAGGGCCCAGGCGATCACCTCCTGCGGGGAGCGGTCGTCCAGCTCGACGGCGATCTCGCCGATCTCCAGGTCATCGAAGCTTAGCTGCCGCGGCATTCCGGCACCTCCTCGCGTTTATCCGCCCGAGAGGGCGGGCAGGATGGTGAGCTCCTGCCCGGGCCGGAGCGGAGTCTCAAGCCCCTGTAGTCCCCGGATGTCTTCCTCGTCCACGAAGAGGTTGATGGAGGGGTGGACCTGGCCGTCCGGGGTAAGGAGCTGGGCGGCCAGCTGTGGGAACTGCGCCTTCAGGATCTCCAGGGCCTCCCGCACCGTCTTCGCCTCCACCTCCACCCGGTCCGCGCCGTCCGTGAAGGGCAGGAACATGCCGGGGATGCGCACCACGGGCCGCCGGCAAGCCTCCTCCTGGGTGCGCTGGCCGAGCGCCATGGCCTGGAGGGCCTCGTCCGGATGGGCGTCCACGAAGTCCCGGAACCGGTAGCCCGGGCCGTGCTCCGCTCGCTCCCGCAGCCACGCCTCCACCAGGCGGCAGACCACCTCCGTGATCTGGTCCTCCGGGATGCGGCGCAGGATCGGCTTTCCGATGGCGGCCTTCGTCCCGAGCCCGCCCCGCAGGCATACATCGTAGGCTTCCACCCGCACGCCCTTGGTGGGGTGCTGGGTGGTGGTGCCCTGGAGCCCGATGTCCCCAACCCAGTGATGGGCGCAGGCGTGCGGGCATCCATCCGTGTAGATGCGCAGGTCCTCCACGGCCTCCCCGAACCGCTGCTCCAGCACCTCGAGGATCTCCCGCAGCTTCCCCTTGGTCTCCGCCACGGAGTAGTTGCAGAACTGGTGATCCGTGCAGGCGATGGACCGGCCGTAGAGCCTGTTGCGATCCGGGTCCAGCCCGATCCGCCGCAACCGCTCCACCACTCCCCCGACCGCACCTTCAGGCACGCCGGTGAGGATGATGTTCTGCATACGGGTAAAGCGCGCGTCCCCGCCGAACTCCCCGACGAGCTCGCCCAAGGCCACCAGCTGATCCCCCCGCACCCATCCCATGGGCACCGGGATCCCCACGTACACCAGCCCCTCCTGCTTCTGGGGGTGGATGCCGAGATGATCCGTGTCCCGCATGGGCGGCGGAGCGACACCGTCCTCCAATCTGCGGCCCAACCTCTCCTCCACCATGGCCCGCACGCCCTCCGGGCCGTAGTCGTCCACCAGGAACTTGATGCGGGCCTTGGCGCGACTCAGGCGGTAGCGGAGGTTGTGTTGCCAGGTGTCCGTGATGGCCCGCAGGACCTCGATGACGCCTTCGATGGGTTCTGCGGGCACGAACACGCCGAGGTCCCGGGAGATCCGGGGCGTGGCGGAGAGGCCGCCGCCCACCCGCACGGCGAATCCCGGCCGGCCGTCCTTGAGCACGCCCACGAGGGCCACGTCGTGGATCTCCGGGGCGTTGCACTGGGCGGGGCAGGCGCTGATGGTGTACTTGTGCTTGCGGGGGAGGTTGCTGTACGCACGGTTCCCATAGAAGAAGCGGGCCACCGCGGCCACCACGGGCTGCACGTCGAACAGCTCCTCCCGGTCCACACCCGCCACGGGGCAGCTCGTGACGTTGCGCACCGTGTCCCCCTCCCCGCCCACGGTGGTGAGGCCACTCGCCTGGATCTCCTGGAGCACCTCCGGCAGCTGATCCAGCCGAACCCAGTGGAGCTGGATCCCCTGGCGTGTGGTGAGCTCCCCGTAGTTGCGGCCGTACCGCTGGGAGATCCGGCCCACGGCGATGAGCTGCTCGGGTGCGATCCGGCCGCCCGGGACCTTGATGCGCACCATGAAGGTGCCCACCTTGGGCTTGTCGTGCGTGAGGCCCCACCAGTTGAGCCGTACGATGTCCTCTTCCGGGACGGCCTCGTACCCCCGCGCGATGAGCTCCGGGAGCTCGTGGACGATGTCGAGGGGGAACTTCTCCTGCTTGAGGCGCTCGATGGAGTTGCGCTTGAGGACGAGCTCCCAGGTGACCTCCGCCGTCTGTCCCGTACCGGTGACCTGTACTGCCATGGTTTCCCTCCCCTCACCGCACGCCCTGTGTGGGTTGTTCCTGGACTCCGGAAAAGTGCTCCATGAGGATCCGGGCCACCTCCGGCCGCATCACCTGCGGCGGCGGCAGCTGTCCCGAACGCAGGAGCTCCCGCACCCAGGTGCCGCTGGGGTTCACCCGCGCCTCCGGCGGGTGCGGGCAGCTGCGTTCCGTGGCCATGCCGTCGCACCGCGAGCAGTAGAAGGCCTCCCCGAAAAAGAGCGGCACGATTCCGATGGCCTGCGGATCGAACCGCTCGAAGATGCGGTGGGCCGCGTACGGCTCGTAGAACCCGCCCACCCCCGCGTGATCCCGGCCGATGAGGATGTGGGTGCACCCGTAGTTCTTGCGCACGAGCGCATGGAAGACCGCCTCCCGCGGTCCCGCGTAGCGCATGGCCGCAGGGAAGACCGCGAGAAGCACCCGATCCCGGGGGTAGTACTGGGCCAGGAGCACCTCGTAGGTGCGGAGCCGCACCGCGGCCGGAAGATCATCCCCCTTGGTCTCGCCCACCAGCGGATGCAGCAGCAATCCATCCGTGACCTCCAGGGCCACTTTCTGCAGGTACTCGTGGGCCCGGTGGATGGGATTGCGGGTCTGGAACGCGGTCACCGTGCGCCATCCCGCCCGCGCGAACAGAGCCCGGGTCTGGGCCGGATCCAGCTCAAGTCCCGGGAACGCGGGCGGCGGCCGGTCCACCAGCCAAACCGCTCCGCCCGCAAGCCACCGCGACTCCCGCAAAAGCCTCGCCACGCCCGGATGCCGGAGGTCCGTGGTGCCGAAGACGAGCCGCGCTTCCTGCTCCGGGTCCCGGCGGTAGATCTCCGCCACCTCCATCACCGCCAGGAGCGTTGGACCTTGGAGGGCCAGCCGATCGCCTGGGCTGATCCGGCGCGCGAGCTCCTCCGGAACCGGCAGGGTGACGGGCAGGGTCCAGGGAAGGCCATCGGGCAAGTGCATCTCGTGCACCACGGAGCGGTACGCTTCCTGCGTCATGAAGCCCCGCAGGGGACTATAGGCCCCCGTGGCAATGAGAACCGCGTCCGCGGCCTCCTTGGGCGCAAGAAGCACCGTTGGAAGGTGGCGGGCCTCTTCCCGAAGGGCCTGCGCGAGCTCTCCATGTACAACACCTTGGACCAACTCTCCGCCGTGTGGTGCGATCACGGATCCACCTCCAGGTACGGCCATATCCCTCCCGGCCCGGGGGCAAACCCGCCCCCCCCGGCCGCGGGGGTGGCAAATCCTATTCGGAGAACTCAGGGGGAATCGCGGAAGGGATCAGGCGCCCGCCGACCGACGGGCACAGACCGCCTTCCGCCCAGGACAGATGCACTGGCAGCGGGAGAGGCAGAGATCAACCCGTCGCATGCCCATGGCTAGGTTTACTGTACGCAAGGGCCCGCATCCCGTCAAGCGGGGAAGATGCTAAAAACGGGATTTACCGGATCCCCACCCTTGCCCGGTACTGCCGTGCGGCCTCCGAGTACGGAGTGGGGCCTACCGTGGCGCGGATCTCCACCTGCGCGTGGCGCTCCACCGCCGGCTTCCGGGTTCCACCGCCCGCCTCTCCCCATACCACCGTGACCTGGGTGCCGGGCTGACTGTACCGAACGTCCACCACGCCCAGGGACAGCACGGCCCGCTCATTCGCACTGTACCCTGTGTACTTGGAGAACCCGATGACGTCTCCGTGCTCGTCCAGCACCTTGTCGTAGGGCCAGACGGCGTAGTTCGCCAGGGGGAATTCCATATACTTCGCGCGCGCTCCCTTCTGAAAGAGCGTGCCGATGGCCCGAAGCACGTCTTCCGGATTCCACACCAAGGTCACCTTGGTCCTCCGGGGCTCTTTCGCCATCTCCTCCAGGGCCTTCCGTCCGACGAACTCGTGATCAAACCTCACGAGTCGCCCTGCCCCCAGGTCGAAGGGCGTCAGATAGTAATCCTCCACGTTTTTGGAGTCAAAGCTGCCTCCCAAAGATCCTGTGGCCTCGAAGCTGGTGGCGGGTAACCATTCCCGGTACCCTCTCAGGTCTTCTCCGGTGTAGATGGCCGGGAGGGCGGTAGAAATCCATCCGGATTCGAGGGTGTTTGTAGGATAGGCCCGGGTTCCCACCTGTCGGAGCCCGAACTCTTTTCCCGCCTCCAGGATGGCTTCCCGGACCTCCTCCCGTTCCTCCCATGGCCCGAAGATCTCGAGTCCCGCCACGCCCGCCATGCCGTGGTGCAGGGCCCGGACCCTCCGACCCGCGATGGTGATCCATCCCATGTGGAAGAACGGGATCTCCGGGAGGGGTCCTCCGTTCAGCTTCTCCAACAGCGAGATCGCATTGGGCCCTTGGAGCTGGTACCGGTATACCTTCCGGCGCCCCCGTGGGTTCACCGCGCTCCGCTCGTCCCGTTCGAACTCTACCAGGTACCCGCCCTTCTCCCCATGGAACTGCACCCAGTTGTGGGCCATGGGGCGGCCCACCAGCTGCAGGAGCTCCGGTTCCAGGTAGAAGAGAACCGCATCCCCCACGATGTACCCTCGCTCGTTGCAGACGTAGAGGTGTTTCGCCATCCCGGGCTCAAAGCCTCGAAAGCGATTTACCCCGAGGTGCTCAAGCAATTTGACCGCATCCGGACCCCGGATGTAGAGGTCTTCCATGTGGTGCGTCTGGTCGAAGAAGGCCACCGTCTGCCGCCAGGATTCCTGTTCCTCGATCCAGTTCGTGAACTCCCGAGGCACGTTGACGAACACGTAGGCACCCGTCGAATTGTTCCGGAGGAAGTCTACAATGTTCCCGACAGACTTCACGATGTCCTCGAGTGTCCGATGGGTCCCTGCAGGCATCGCCTTCACCTCCGCATCGCCGTTTCTCCTTTCACCATTCGAGCCAATCCCGCAACGGTGCATTCCAGTCCGTGGGACCCGGGATCCGGATCGAGATCTGCCAGGCACTCGCCCCCTTGTTCGCGCCATGCCAGTGCCAGGTTCCTGCCGGGATCACCACGATGTCGCCCGGCCCCACTGGCCGTCGCTCCGCCTCGGTGGCCACCACCCCTTCTCCCTCCATGAAAAAGAGGATCTGTTCGGTAGAGTGCACGTGCGGCCGGGTCCTGGCACCGTTCTCGAAGAACACCACCACGAGCTCCATGCTGCCGGGCCCTGACGCCTCGTGGATGCGCTGCATCCGGACCGTCCCGCTGAAGGCCTCCGGCTGATCCGGCTCGTGCGCCCGGTGGGGATCCACCTTTGCCCAGGTTACGAGATGGTTCATCGCTCTCCTCCTGACAGGGATGGGGAAACGTGTGAGTTCCACGACCGATACACCTCAGCGAGCACCGCCACGTCTCGGCTCCCGTACCCCACGTTCGCCGCCATCCGGAGCACTTGCACCACGAGCCCGCACACCGGGGCCGTCATCCTCGCCTCCTCCGCCATGTGAAGGAACAGCTCCACGTCCTTCCGCAACAGGCCCAGGGCGAACCCTGGCTCATATGAGCTCTGAAACGCCTCGCGTCCCAGATAGTTCAGGACCCAGCTCTGGGCGGTGCCGCTCCCCAGGATGTCCACCAGCATCCTCAGGGGAAGCCCATGGGCCATTCCGGTGAGGAGGACTTCCGTGGCTGCCACCATGGCGGCCGCCGCGGCCATGTTGTTGCACAGTTTGACCACCTGCCCGCTCCCCGAAGGCCCCACGTACACCACGCGAGACCCTAAGTGCTTGAGAAGGTGCCGGACGCGCTCATAGGCGGGGTGCTCGCCGCCCACCATGATGGTGAGGGTCCCCCGCTCCGCGCCCTCCACCCCTCCGCTAACGGGCGCGTCCAGGGCGGCAATGTCTCTCGCGGCGGCGGCGGCAGCCACCGCCCGGGCAGTCCCTGGGTCTGTCGTGCTGAAGTCCACCAGGATCGTCCCCGGACGCATGGCGTCCAGCACCCTCCCATCTCCCAGCACAACCTCCCGTACCGTCGCAGGATCCGGCAGGCTCAGGAGGACGAAGTCGGCCTCCTTCGCTGCATGTGCGGCCGAATCCGCAACCCGGGCGCCTGCCTCCTTGAGGGCCTCTGTCGCCTCCCGTCGTCGGTCATACGCCCGGAGGGAACAGCCCGCGGCCAGCAGGCGGCGAGCCATCCGGCTTCCCATGTTCCCCACACCGATGAAGGCCACCTGTTCTTTGCTCGCCTCCCCGGCCCGTCTTGTCGTCAACGCGCTTCCCTCCGATCTAGAACCGAACCCACGTCCACTGGCCCCGGCGCACCTGAAGGATCACCATGGACCGCCGCGGGTCCAGACCCACATGGTCCCGGGGGCTAAAGTTGAAGACCCCTCCGATTCCCACCAGGTTCTTGGTCCCGGCCTCGATCTCGTCCCGGATGGTCCGGCGAAGTTGTCGCAGGTCGGCGTTCCCAAATCCACGGGCCACCACTCGCTCCACCGCCTGGTGGAGGATGAGCATGGCATCGTACGCGTGGCCCCCGAAGGCACTTCGGGTTCCCGGACCGAACCGGCTTTCGTACCGGCGTATGTATTCCAGGAGGACCTTCCGCTGGGGATCGTTCACGTTCAGCTGCTCCGCCACCAGGATCTTTCCCGCGGAGATATAGGCTCCTTCCACCGTTGGCCCTCCCAGCTCCAGGAACGTCCGGTTCGCCACTCCCTGGCTCAGGTACAGGGAGAGCTGGCCGCCCAGGTCTCGCAGGTTTCGCACCACCACGTTTGCGGCGGGGGGTACAGCCCAGATCACCACGGCCTGCGGGTTTCTCGTGAGCACCCGAACCGCCTGGCTGCTGGCATCCGTGGCTCCATATGGGAAGTACTCCTTGGCCACCACCTCCAGCCCCCGCTGCGGGGCGAATGCATCCAGTTCTCGCTCCCCATCCTGCCCAAAGGCATCGTTCGTTCCCATGAAGGCCACCCGGCGGATCTTTAGCGTCTGCATGTGGGCGGTGATCAGGTCCACGTTCATCCGTCCATCGTGCGCGGTCTTAAAGACCCAGAAGCGCTGATCCACAGGCTCCACGATGGCCCGGGCTGAGGCGAGGGAGATGGTCGGGATCCCTGCGTTCGTCACGGTGCTCAAGATGGCCAGGGTTTCCCGGGGAAGTGGTGCAGCAGATGATGGCCGCCGCCCGCTCCTCCTCGATGAGACGTCGGACTGCCACCACCGTTCGGGTCACGTCCGTCTCTCCATCCGTCACCACCCAGCGGATCCGCACCGCGCCTCCGCGCCCCTGTACCCCCCCGAAGTCCGATTCATAGAGCTGCACCGTGTTCCGCTCCGGGACCCCCAGGGACGACGCAGGGCCCGTGATGTCCACCACCACCCCCACCACGATCTCCCGCACCTGCCCCATGCCCACCGGGGCCACTCCGAAGACCACGCACAGAGCTCCGAAGAGGAGCATCCATCTCGGACCGACAAACCGCATTCTACCCCCTCCCTTCCCAAACGGATCCCATCACGTTCAATTCACGGTTCTGGATTCCTCCGGGGGCTCCGGAGCGAATCGTTCCGCCTCCTCCAGAAAGGCCCGCACCCGCTCCATGTATGGCCTCCGGTCATACGTCTGGAACATGGCACTCGCCATCCGCACGGGATCACAGAAGAAGCACTCGTACAGCACCTGACGCCCACCGACGGCGCTCAGAGCGATGTCCCAAGCCAGTCGGAAAAGCCGAACTCGGTCTGTGGCCTCGGCCCGGGCGGCCTGGCAGTAGCGCCGGATCAGAGGAGCCATGGGTCCTTCGAGATCCCCCCGCGTGGGAATGGCCATGAATCCACTGGCGCCCAGCTGCTGCAGGATCTCCACGAGCCTCGGATACGTCCGGACGTAAAGGTTCCGTGCCGCATTGAGCGGAGGCCAGGCGGGCACCAGCGCTCCCCACCGGTTGGGCTGGGCTTCCACCTCACTCGTTCGCAGGAAGGCCCGCATGGCCTGCAGGACGATGATGATCTCCGCGATCTTCTTGTGGACGTGCTGGTAGGGCTCGATGGCGATGGTCTCCACGGCCAGGGAAGCAACTCCGAGAATGAACTTCGTTTTCGCCACGTTCTTCGTGACCATCTGATGGGCCATGAAGGCTACTGCTCCGGTCTCCGCAAACGCCTGGTTACAGCGCTCCACGTCCCGGAGGAGGAAGACTCGCTCCCACGGAACGAACACATCCTTGAAGATCACCACGGCGTCCATCTCCTCGAACCGAGCGCTGAGGAGATGGTCGGAAGTCGGGCGCCCGTACCAGAAGCTTTCCCGACACTGGAACCGCAGTCCCGGAGCATCGCATGGCACCGCCACCGCGAAGGCATACGGGGCGTCCTCCATGCCCGCCCGCAGGAGGGTGGAGGGGAACAACAGGAGCTCGTCTGCTACGGGGAGTGTGGCCAGCATCCGGGCTCCCCGGAGCACGATGCCCCTTGTGTTCTCCTTCACGATCCGCGCGGCGAGATAAGGGTCCGCCTGCTGGGAAGGCCCCACGGATCGGTTCACCTGGGGATGGATCAGGGTATGCGTCAAGCAGAGATCGTTCTCCCGCGCGTATTCATAGTACCGCAGGACGTTCTCGGCAAAGCGGGAATCGCTCACGGCGAAGTATGCGGCAGCTGACGCGAACCCCACGAGGGCACGGTTGAGGTAATCGAGGGTGCGGCCCATGAACTCGCCGGAAAAGTCCGCCCACCGCTTCATCATCCGGCGGATGCGGACGAGGTCCTCCTGCGTCTTGGGGATCAGGAAGGACAGCCCCACCCGCTCCCCAGAGGTCGGCGAGGGGTATGTCATCTCCTCCCGCAGATCGGGGTAATGCTGTAGGTCGTACAGGGCCCCGATGCTCCGGGTGATCCTCGCGAAGACGGAATGTTCTGTGGGATCCTCCACCCGTTGGCCCGCATACCAGAGCTCCCGCGGCCGCCGCCGAAGTCCTTCCAGGTATTCCGCCCCCGCCCGCGCCGGCAACCCCCCTCACCCCCTGGTTTGCCCTACGCCCGCATGCCCATCCGGGGAATGGCGTGTCCTCCCAGGGCCACGTGGATCGTCTGGTATTCACAGTAGAACTCGAAGGAGAACTCGCCTCCCTCACGTCCTATCCCGCTGTGCTTCATCCCTCCGAAGGGAGTTCGCAGGTCCCGCACGTTGTGGGAGTTCACCCAGACCATGCCCGCCTCCAGGGCCTGCGCGATCCGGTGGGCCCGGTGCACTTCCCGGGTCCACAGGTAGGCCGCGAGTCCGTACCGTACCCCGTTGGCGATGCGGAGGGCCTCCTCCTCCTCAAACGGAATCACCACCACGGGCCCGAAGATCTCCTCCCGGGCCACCCGCATCTCCGGCCGTACGTCCACGATGAGGGTTGGCTGGAGGTAGTTGCCGTGGGACAGGTTCTCCGGACGATCTCCTCCCACGAGCACCGTGGCGCCCTCCGCACGGGCGAGCTCCACGTACCCACGCACCCGCTGCCAGTGTTCCGGGTGGATCAGGGGACCCACCTCGGTGGCAGGGTCAAACGGATCCCCCACCCGCAGTGCCTGCACCCGGGCCGCGAACCGCTCCAGGAACGTATCGTACACCTGCCGTTCCACCAGCAGCCGGGATCCGGAGGTGCACCGCTCCCCGTTGAGGGAGTAGCCCATGAAGACCGCAGCGTCCAGGGCACGATCCAGGTCGGCATCCGCGAACACGATGGTGGGGTTCTTTCCCCCTAGTTCCATGGAGCACCGTTTCAAGGTGGGCGCTGCGTTCCGGAGGATCTCCACGCCCGTGCGGCTCTCCCCGGTGAAGGAGATCAAGGAGGCCTGCGGGTGCGCCACCAGGGCCGCGCCCGCGGTCTCCCCGTAGCCCTGCACCACGTTGGACACCCCGGGCGGCAGATCTGCCTCCTGGATGATCTCCGCGAGCTTCATGTAGGTGATGCCCAGGATCCGGGACGCCATCTCCGCGAAGAAGAAGTTCTCGGCAGCGCGCGGGATCTGAGTGCCTCCCGCCTGTGAGATCGGCGTCCCCGTGTCCAGGACCTCTAGGACCCCGATCTCCTCCGCGTGCTTCAGGATCAGCTCGCCCACCCGACGCAGGTACCCCGCACGCTCCTCCGCCCGCATCCGCGGCCAGGGGCCCTCGTGGAAGGCCTTCCAGGCGGCCTGCACCGCACGGTCCACATCTACCTCGTTTCCCTCCGCCACCTCCGTGATCACCTCGTTTGTCGTAGGGTTCAGGGTGGAGAAGGTGCGTCCGGATTGTGACTCCACAAACTCGTTTCCGATGAAGTGCCGCACGGGCCCGACCCGCATGTCTCTCCTCTCATGCGTAGGGGCCGATCTCCTCGCCCACCACGGGGTTCTCCAGGGCCCCGATCCCCTCGATCTCCAGCCGCATCACGTCCCCGGGCCGCACCGGACTGATCCCCCGGGGCGTCCCCGTCAGGATCAGGTCCCCCGGCTCCAGGGTCATGAAGGAGGAGACCCAGGCGATCAGCCGAGGAACCTTCCAGAGCATCTCTCGGGTGTTCCCCCGTTGCCGGAGTTCCCCGTTCACGTACACCCGCATCTCGAGGTCGTGAGGATCCTCGATCTCCCCTTCCACCGACCAGGGCCCCACAGGGCCGAAAGTGTCGTATCCCTTGGCCCGGACGGGAGGCCGGTAGAAGTTCCCCACGAAGTCGCGGGCCGTGATGTCGTTGGCAATGGTGTACCCCTGAACGACCCGCAGGGCCTCTTCGGGCTGCACGTTGCGGCACCGCCGGCCGATGACCACCGCCAGCTCCACCTCGTAGTGCAGGTACTCAACCCCCCGGGGGTAGACCACCGGGGCCCGGTGTCCCACGAGGCAGGAGAGGGGCTTGAAGAACAGGGGCGGCTCGTCCGGAATTCGCATGCCCAACTCCGCGGCGTGCTCCGGGTAGTTCAGGGCAACTCCGAGGACCTTCGTGGGGCTCACGGGCGGAAGCCAGACCACACGATCTGGATCGTACCCGCGTCCTCCCGCATCGTAGAGCGCCCCTTCCCTGAAGGTTCCCTCGTGGACGGCGCCTTCCGCGGCGAACCGCACGCGCTTCATCCGTTCGAGTCTCCCTCCCCCTCAAGCAACCCGTACCGCTGCAACACCCTCTGGATGCGGCGCCGGTTCTCCTCGGTCGGCAGCACGAGCGGCAATCGGATCTCGGGGACGATCTTCCCGAGGAGACCCAGGGCGTACTTGAGGGGTCCCGGATTGGTCTCGATGAACAGGATGTCGTTTAAGGGCAGCAGCTCATAGTGAAGTGCGAGGGCGCCTTGCCAGTCACCGGAGAACCAAAGATCGTGCATGCGCGCCACACGGTCGGGAACCAGGTTGGCAGTGGCACTGATGGAACCAGCGCCTCCGATGGCGAGCATGGGATAGCACAGGAGCTCGATCCCGCTGTAGAGTAGGAAGTCGCGCCCGCAGTAGTAGAGGACCCGGTTCACGTGCTCGAAGTCCCGGTTCGCCTCCTTCACTCCCACGAGGTTCGGGCAATCCTCACGCAGTCGCGCCAGCGTCTCCACTTCCAGGTTCACTCCGGTCCGTCCCGGAATGTTGTACACGATCACCGGAAGCTCCGTAGCGTGCGCCACAGCCCGGAAATGCTCGTAGAGGCCCTGCTGCGTTGGACGAACGTGGTAGGGCACCAGGACCAAAAGCGCATCCGCCCCCCACCGCTCCGCCCGGCGCGCGAGGAAAAGGGTCTCCTCATGATGATTCGTTCCCACCCCTGCCACCACCGGAACCCGCCCGGCCGCAGTCTTAACGGCAATGCGGATGAGCCGTTCTCGCTCCTCCAGGGTGAGGGAGGTGGCCTCCCCGGTGGTGCCCCCGATGGAGATCCCGTGGCTTCCGGAAGCGATCTGCCACTCGATGAGGTCTCGAAGGGTTTCCTCGTCGAGCTGTCCATTTTGGAAGGGCGTGACCAGCGGGACGATGGAACCCCGCAGACGTTGCAAGTTCATCGTGTCCCCTCACGCGCTTCGACGAGCGTTTCCCATCTCTCCCCCCGCACGCGTTCCTCGGCGTCCATGTGCCTTTTCCATCTCAAGTAGGCTTCTAGGGTGCGGAGCTTGTGCTGCCGTGCGAAGCGCTCGATCTGCAGCGGATCCGCTCCTTGCTCGATGAGGTCCACCAAGCGGTCATGCTCCTTTACCGAGTCCAGCCCTCGGTGCGGGATGAAGGGGAAGATGCTGCGGCGGATGGTGTCCATGCGGTTCCAGGTGGCCCGGAGAAGCTCCAGGAGGTAGCGGTGATCACATCCCGCGCAGAGGGTCATGTGGAACCGACGGTTGAGGCGATCGAAGAGGGGAAGATCGAAGGAGGCCATCGCCTGGCGCATGCGCTCGTTCATGCGTCGCAACTCCCGCAGGGTCCTCGGGGCAAGTCGGGGGGCAGCCAAGGCGGTAGCGTACCCCTCCAGAAGGGCCAGCAACGAGAGGGTCTCGGTGTAGGCCCGTTCGTCCACCTGAGCTACCCGGGCCCCTTGGTAGCGCTCGTAGGTGACCACCCCTTCCGCCTGAAGGCGCCGGAGGGCTTCCCGTACGGGGGTGGGGCTCATCCCGAACTCTCTGGCGAGGGCCTCGATGCTGAGGCGGTAGCCGGGCCCGTACTCTCCCCGCAGGATGCGCTCATAGATGCGCCGGTAGGCCTCCGCGTACTTCCCGCCTTGTTTCATATTGACAATCCTATAGGATTTCGCCTATAAACCTAGCCAGGTTGTTGTCTGTTGTCAACCCACGGGGTGGGGGGATGGAAATCCGAGCGCCGCGAGTCGTCCGGGCAGGACACGTGGTCCTCTACGTCTCGGATCTCCAGGCCGCCCGTCGGTTCTACGTGGAGTTGCTGGGCTTCTCCATCCTGCATGAGGGCCCCGACGCCCTTTACCTGCGGGGATACGAGGAGCGGGAGTGGAGCCTGAAGCTCCAGCTGCACCCCCGTCCTGGGCTTCGGCACATCGCCTTCAAGGTGGCCGAGGAGAAAGACCTCGACTCGGCCATCGAGATGGCCAAAGGGTTCGGACTCCCGTGGCGGGAGGAGGAGGAGTTCGAACGCCCCCACATGGTCCGCATCCAGGACCCATTCGGATTTCCCGTGGCCTTTTACCGGCGATCCAGCCGCCACCCTCCCCTCCTGCAGGAGTACCACCGATATCGAGGGCCCGGGATCCAGCGGCTGGACCACTTCAACCTCTTCAGCCCGAAGGTGCCGGAGGTGGTGCGGTTCTATATGGACGTGCTGGGGTTCCGGCTGACGGAGTATACCGTGGACGATCACGACCAGCTGTGGGGGGCCTGGCTCCAGCGGAAAGGGAACGTGCACGACCTCGCCCTCACTTCCGGTCCGGGACCCCGTCTCCACCACATCGGCTATTGGGTGCAGGACGTCCACGGAATCCTGCGGGCCGCGGACATCCTGGCCTCCGCGCGGTGTGTCCACCAGCTGGAACGTGGGCCCGGCCGACACGGAATCAGCAACGCCATGTTCCTCTACCTCCGGGATCCAGACGGCCACCGGGTGGAGCTGTACACCTCGGACTACCTCACTGTGGATCCCGAGTTCGAACCGGTCCGCTGGCACCTGCGTGACCCCCGCCGCCAGACTCTCTGGGGGCAAGCAGCCCCCGAGAGCTGGTTCCAGGAAGGGAGCGCGGTCGAGGGCTTCACCGGCCAGTTCGTGGAACCCTCGTCATGAGCCTCGGTCAGCAGCTCACCCAGTTCATCGCCGTGGGGGTCGTCAACGGAGCCATCTATGCCTTGCTGGGATTGGGTCTCGTGGTCATCTACTCCGTTACCCGTGCGGTAAACGTGGCCCAAGGGGAGTTCGCGGCGTTGGGGGCCCTCCTCGCCGCGACCCTGGCAAGCGCCGGTTGGCCGGCGGAGGTTGTCCTCCCCGCAGGAACCGCGGCGTCTGCCCTGCTCGGATTGCTGACCTACCTCGGTGGGATCCGTCCCGTCCGCACCGCAAGCCCCCTCGTGCTCATCATCGTGACCCTCGCCATGCACCTCACCCTCAAAGGCCTCTTGCTGCTGGTCTGGGGAACGGATCCCTACGCGCTCCCGCCCTTCTCTCAGGGAGCCCCTCTGCGGATCCTGGGCGCCGTGGTGGCCCGCCAGAGCCTGTGGATTCTGGGGACCGTGGTGGCGGCCCTCATGGTCCTGTACGGGTTCTTCGGGTACACCCTGTACGGCAAGGCCCTGCGGGCCTGCGCCATCAACGAGCTCGCCGCGCGCCTGATGGGCATCCGTCCCCAGACCATGGGTGCCATCGCTTGGACCCTGGCCGGAGCCCTAGGAGGCCTCGCGGGAGTGCTCATCACCCCGCTCACCCTCGCCACCTACGACATGGGACTGATGCTGGGACTCAAGGGGTTCGTGGGCGCGGTGGCCGCGGGGCTCACCAGCTATCCACTAGCCGTGCTCGGGTGTTTGCTGTTCGGCATCGTGGAGTCTCTGGTGGCCGGGCTACTCCCCTCCGGCTATCGAGACGCCATCGCTTTCGGGGTCCTCGTGGTTGCCCTGCTCACCCGAGCGGTCCTGGCTCTCCGTCAGGGCGTGCTGGTGAAAGAGGAGGTTCTCTCCGAATGAACCGCGCATGGTTCCTCCGGGGAGGAGGTCTATTGCTCCTGCTCCTTTTGCCCTGGGTCCTCCGGGATCGTCTCTCCCTCACCGTTCCCTTCGTTATCGGGCTCCACGCGGTCCTGGCCATCGGGCTCGCCATGCTCGCCGGCCAGGCTGGTCAGGTCTCCCTGGGACAGGCGGCCTTCTACGGCATCGGGGCGTACACCGCGGCGCTCCTCACCGTCCGGCTGGGATGGGATCCCTGGATCGCCCTCGGGATGGCCGTACTGGTGGCCGCTTCCCTGGCCTTCATCCTGGGAGCGCCCGTGATGGCCCTGCGTGGCCACTACCTGGTACTGGGAACCCTGGCCCTGAACGTGGTGGTGGAGGTGGTCCTGCGCAACTGGCAGTCCCTCACGGGTGGGGCGAACGGCCTGAGCGGGGTTCCACCGCTTCACCTGGGCCCCTTCGGCGCGCTTCAGGGAACCCTTCCTTACTACTACCTGAGCTGGGGACTCGTGCTCCTCTCCCTCTGGCTCGGCCACAATCTGCTGCGCTCCCGGGTGGGGCGGGCGCTGGCGGCCATCCGGGCAAGCGAGGTGGCCGCGGTCAGTCTGGGGATTCCGCCGACCCGCTACAAGCTGCAGCTGTTTGCCTACAGCGCCGGGTGCGCCGCAGTGGCCGGCGGCCTGTACGCCTACGAACTCGGGTTCGTGAGTCCTTCCCCCTTCGGATTTGAACTCTCCATCGCAATCCTGGTCATGGGCGTCCTCGGCGGCATCCATCACCTTCCGGGTGCAGTGCTGGGAGCCGCGGTCGTCACCCTCCTCCGGGAGCTGCTCCGCAGCCTGCTCCCCCGGTTTTTCCGCGGGGGAGCGTCCGCAGAGTACGAAGCCGTGGTGTATGGCCTCCTCCTCGCCGCCACGGTCATCGCCGCGCCCATGGGGCTGTGGCCCTTCCTCGCCCGCTGGACGCGCCGCCCGGCACCGGAGCGCTGGGCCCAATCAGCGCATCCAGCCCCCTCGCCGCTCGTCCCGACACCCGTGGATCCTCCCGGCCCTGAAGACACCGGAGACGCCGTGGTAGAGACCCGGAGCTTGACCAAGCGCTTTGGCGGACTCGTGGCGGTGGACGATCTCTCCTTCGCCGTTCACCCGGGCGAGATCTACGCCATCATCGGACCCAACGGAGCGGGGAAGACCACGGTGCTGAACCTGATCACCGGCCTGCTCCGCCCTACCGCCGGGACCATTGCCCTGTTTGGATCCTCCGTTCATGCGCTGTCCCCCGAACGCATCGCGTCCCTCGGCGTGGCGCGTACCTTCCAGACCCCCCGGGTGGTGTGGGAGCTCACGGTGCTGGACAACGTGCGGCTCGGCATGCACCTCCACCTGCGAGCGGGCTTCCTCACCTCCCTGATGGGCCTCAACCACAGGGAAGAGGTCTGGTCCATCCGTCGGGCTCTAGCCCTCCTGGATCGGTTAGGGCTCGCCGCGGAAGCTCACGAGGCCGCCGAGAACCTCCCCTTCGGATCCCTGCGTCTGCTGGAGCTCGCCCGGGCCCTGGCCCTCCAACCCCGTCTCCTCCTGCTGGACGAGCCCGCCTCCGGTCTCAGCCAGGCGCAGCGGATGGAGCTGGCCCGACTCATCCGGGAGATCCGCGCGGAGGGTGTGACGGTGGTACTGGTGGAGCATGACGTGGAGATGGTGCTGCAGACAGCGGATCGGGTCCTGGTTCTGCACCAGGGACGACGCATCGCGGAGGGTCCCCCTGCGGTGGTCCGGTCGCACCCGGAGGTGATCTCCGCCTACCTGGGTCCTGACGTGGCGGAGATCACTACGGCAGGACCCAATCACCTTCGGAGGAGCCGAAGGGCACAGGCATGAAGCCCTCCCGGGATCGCGGGAGTCTGGAAAGTGCCCGAAACACCGGGGGACACCTACAGGTGTACGACCTCCACGCCTCCTACGGGCCCGTGCAGGCCCTCCGGGGTGCCACCCTGGAATGCACCCCTGGGGAGCTCGTGGCCATCATCGGCCCCAATGGGGCCGGCAAGAGTACCCTGCTCCGGGCAATCCTGGGCCTTCTCCCCCATCGCGGGGATGTCCTGCTGGATGGCCGATCGCTTAGGGCGCTCTCCACGGAGGATCGGGTTCGGTGCGGTCTGGCCCTGGTCCCAGAACGCCGGCAGCTTTTCGACACCCTCAGCGTGCGGGACAACCTCCTGCTGAGCGGATTCGGACGGGGGCTTGCGCGGTCCCGGATGGAGGAGCGGCTGCGCCTGGTGTTCTCCCTATTCCCCGCGCTGGCCGAGCGTCCACGGGCCCCCGCCCGGTCCCTCTCCGGCGGACAGCAGCAGATGCTGGCCATCGGACGGGCCCTTATGGGGGAACCCCGCGTGCTCCTGATGGACGAGCCCCTCCTCGGACTCGCCCCCCTCATCGTCTCGGAATTGCTGGGGCTCCTGCGGAAGCTGTGCACTGAGGGGCTCTCCGTGGTCCTGGTGGAACAGAATGCCCGGGCGGCGCTCGCGGTGGCCGACCGGGCGTACGTCCTGGAACGGGGACGGATCGTCCGGAGCGGCTCCACCCGGGATCTGCGGTCAGACCCCACGGTGCAGAGCGCCTACCTGGGCGGTCCCATGGAGCCCGAGGCCACTCGGGGAAAGTGAGCTAACGCGGGGATCGCCGCACGCCCAGTGCGCGGATCAGGCGCTCGGGTTCGCGGGAGATCTCCTCCTGGGTGCCGAGGGGATGGATGCGTCCGCCCTCTAGGAGAAGCCCGCGGTGCAGAACCCGGAGGGCCGAGCCCACCCGCTGCTCCGCCAGCAGCACCCCCACCCCCTCCTGGGCGAGGTGGGTGAGCACCTCCAGGACCCGCTGGACCATCCCGGGCATCAGCCCTTCCAGGGGCTCGTCCAGGAGGAGCAGGATCGGGCGGAGGCAGAGGGCGCGGGCGATGGCCACCATCTGCTGTTCGCCGCCAGACAGTCTTCCCGCAGGCTGATCCCACCGTTCCCGCAGGACGGGGAACAGCTCCAGCACCCACGCCAGGGCCTCCCCCTCCGAACCCCGAACCCGCAGCCCCATCCGCAGGTTCTCGCCCACCGTCAGCTCGGGGAAAAGCCGACGACCCTGCGGGACGTACCCGATGCCGAGCCGGGGGATCTCATGAGGGGCAAGTCCCGTGAGCTCCACGCCGTCCAGCCGGACGCGACCCTGCACGGGCCGCACCAGTCCCATGATGGCCCGCAGCAGGGTGGTCTTGCCCGCGCCGTTGCGGCCGAGGAGTCCCACCACCTCCCCGGAACCCACCTCCAGGGAGACTCCCCGCAGGACCGGCGCACCCCCGTATCCGCAGACCAGCCCCTCCACGCGCAGGGTTCTCATCCCCCCGCTCCCAGGTACACCCGCTGCACCGCGGGCTCCTCTTCCACCTCCCTGGGGGTCCCCTCAAAGAGGATGCGGCCTCGGTCCATGACCGTTATCCGGTGCGCGAGTTCCAGCACCACGGGGAGGTTGTGCTCGATGAGGAGGACGGTGGTGGTTTGGGCCACCCGACGGATCAAGGCGATCCAGTTGTCGATCTCCTCGGGGCTCAGGCCCTGCGTGGGCTCGTCGAGCACCAAAAGGCGCGGCCGGAGGGCGAGCGCCATGGCCAGCTCCAGGAGCCGCTGGTGGCCGTACGGGAGGGCCCCCGCGCGCTCCTCCCGCAGATCTCCCAGCCCCACCGCATCCAGCACCGCGCGAACCCGGATCCTCAAAGCCTCCTCCTGCGGTCGCAGGAAGTCGAGGGGGCGGCGGAGCTCGGTCCGCTGGAGGGCGAGCAGGACGTTCTCGAACACCGACAGGCCCCGCAGCACCGAGGGGATCTGCAGGGTGCACACGATGCCCATCCGCACGCGGCGGTGGGGGGGGAGGAAGGTGATCTCCTCCCCCTCGAAGTACACGCGGCCAGAGGTGGGGCGCAATCGGCCGGTGAGGAGGTTCGCGAGGGTGGTCTTGCCTGCGCCGTTCGGGCCGATGAGGCCCCGGATCTCTGCCACCTCCACCCGGAAGTCCACATCGTCCACGGCCACGATCCCCCCAAAGGTGCGCCGGACCTTAACCGCCTCCACCATCGGCCTCACGGGAGCCACCGCCACCTCCGATCCCGTAGGCTCCCCAGGATCCCCTGAGGGAAGGCCCGGATGAGGAGGACGAGGGCGATCCCCACGACCACGAGATACGCGTTCAGAAGGCCGCTCGCCGCCTCCACCGTGTACGTCACGAGGGCTACGCCCAGCAGCGGCCCCAGGGTGGTGCCCGCCCCGCCCACCAGGACCCACAGCAAGGGGTACACGGAGTACAGGACGGAGGCGAAGGCGTTCCCCACGTAGGCGAACAGCAGGGCATAGGCGGCCCCCGCGGCTCCGGAGAGGGCGCCGGAGAGGAGATGCGCCGTCCACCGGTAGAGGAAGGGATCGTATCCCAGCAGGTGTGTGCGCTCCTCGTGCTCCCGCAGTCCCATCAATACCCGGCCGAAGGGTGATCGCACGAGCCACAGGGTGCCGAGAAGCGCGCTCCCGAACAGCAGCAGGGCGAGGTTGTAGCGGAGGGGAGGAGGGACCTGGACGGGGAGGGTAAGGCCCTGGTCGGCCCAGGTGATCCGGTTGAAGTACAGGGTCAGGAGATACCCCGTCTGTCCGAACAGCAGGGTCACGATGGAGAAGGCTAGCCCCGCGGTGCGGAGGGCGGGAATTCCCAGCAGGGCCGCGACCGCCATGCTCCCGAGCATGCCCACGAAGAACGCCCCTACGGCATCTAGACCCAGGTAGTACACGGGGAGCCCGGCGCCGTACAGACCGGCGGCGAAATAGAGGGCGTGCCCGAGGCTCAATAGACCCGTATAGCCCAGTAGGAGGTTGTAGGCCACGGCGTACGTGCCGAACAGGAGGATCCGGGTCACGACGCCGTGGTGGTACGGAGGCAGGAGGAACTGCAGCACGCCCAGGCCCACCAGGACCCCGAGGTGCAGGCCCCAGACCCGGCGCGCCTGCACCCTCATCCCGCCCGCTCGTCCCACAGCCCTCCCCGCCGCACCACCAGGACCAAGGCCACCACCAGGGTGGCGAGGATGCGGGCGAGGGTGGGGGTGAAGAACAAGGAGATGAACCCGTCCATCCACCCGACGAGGAGGCTCGCGACCACCGTTCCCCCGAGACTCCCCAGCCCTCCCAGGATGACCACCACGAAGGAGAGCAGCAGGACATCGAGACCCATGAGGTAGTGGGCCTGTTGCACGGGCACCACCAGAACTCCCGCCACCGCGGCCAGCCCTGCACCGAGGGCGAACACCGTGGTGTACACCCGCTCCACCGGAACGCCCAAAGCAACCGCCATCTCCGGATCCTGCCGGGTGGCCCGCATCACCAATCCCAGATCCGTGCCCCGCAGCAGGACGCCCAGAGCGGAGAGGAGGGCCGCGGACAGGCCCGCGATGGCCAGCTTGTAACCGGAGTACCCAAACCACGGGAACTCCACGGTGCCCCCGAAGGGCGCGGCGATCCCTCGGGCTTCGGGACCGTACAGCAGGAGGGTCAGCTGCTGGAGCACGTAGAGCACCCCCAGGGTGGCCACCACGGTGGGTTGGGCCGCGTAGCGGAGGGGGCGGAGCACCAGCCGATCCACCCCGACGGCCAGGGCCATCACTGCAGCCGGCGCGAGCAGCAGGGCCAACGGGAAACTTCCCGTGACCGTGACGACCGCCCACGCGAGCACGGCGCCCAGCATGAAGAACTCGCCGTGGGCCACGTTCACGATGCGCAGGATCCCAAAGCTCAGGGAGAAGCCCACCGCGGTGAGGGCCAGCAGGAGCCCGTTCGTGGTCCCGTCCAGGAGGGCGAGGGCAAGGGGCCCTGGAAAGGGCATGCGGGGAGCTACAGGGACTGCCTGCGGTAGTCCGCCTCCGGCGGGTACAGGCTGTCCTCGATGCGGGTCCGGTGCACCACCCGCAGCTTCCGGCCCTCCACCCGGGAGATGAACTGCTGTCCGAAGGCCTGATGGATCTGGCCCACGAACCGCTTGGGCCCCTGCGGGTGGCCGAGCCCCTCCTCGAATCGCTCCGTGGCCTCCAGGGTTTCGATGAAGGCGCGGTAGTCCCGGAGGTTCCGGTTGCGGTAGCCGCTGCGCTCCACGATCTCTTTGATGACGAACAGGGTCTCCCACACTCCGAACATGTGGGAGTAGGTGGAGACGTCCCGGGGATCCGTTTTGCTGGCACCGTTGGCATCCACCCCCACCGCCTCCCGGAACGCCCGCTCCCAGGGGGTGTCGTACTGCCCCGCGTAACGGGGAAGGGCCTCCCAGAAGTAGGTGCCCTCCAGGAACTCCAGGCCTGGGCTCGCGAGGTCCACCCCCTCCAGGGAATCGATGAAGCCGAAGAACTGCGGTCGGCGTCGGCCGAAGTACTCCCCCATCTCCCGGACGAAGGTGAGCACCGCGGGCCCCACCATCACGTGGTAGACCACCTCCACATTGCGGGGAATCCTGGGGAAGTACTTCGTGAAGCTGGTCTCCGTGGGGGGAATGGGCACCAGCGCCACGATCTCCGCGCCCAGGCGGCGGGCGGCCGCGGTGAAGAAGTCCCGATGGTCGTAGCCGAAGGCGTAGTCCGGAAAGATCATGGCGATGCGCCGGCCGAGGTTCCTGACGATCCAGGGAGCCACCGCGGTCACCTGGGATCGCACATCCGTGATTCCGGGTTGAAAGGTCCACCGGTTGAGCCTCCCGCTGGGCACGTGGTAACCCTCGCTCACCACCAGGTACGGGATCTTCAGCTCCGCGGCCCGGGGAGCAGATGCCACCACCACGTTGGAGAACAGGGTGCCGAAGATGAAGTCCACCCGGTGCTGCAGGGCGAGCTTCTCCACCACCTCGATCCCGCGCTTGGGATCCGTACCGTCGTCCTCCACCACCAGCTGCACGGGCCGACCTCCGATGCCTCCCCGGGCGTTCAGGGTCCGCACCGCGGCCCGGGCGGTGCGTTCATACCACTTCCCGTACACGGCCCCGATCCCCGTGCGGTGGGCCTGCAGTCCTACCCGGAGCGGGGGTTGCCCAGCGGTTCCCGCGTACGCGTACGGCGCGAGCAGGCGGAAGGCGCTCGCCCCCACAAGCGCCCCTACGGTCCTAAGCATCTCCCGTCGGGTCAGCAACTGGGCGGACATGCAGACCACCTCCGCCTGTTTATTGTAGAAATCCCGTGTGGGGCCGTGCGGGACGGATCTCCGTTTACCCGGCCTCCGGCTTGGGCCGCAGGCTCGGAAGGGGTGGAGCCACAGGCCTCACGGGCTCCGGAGCCGCTTGAGGAGCCGGCGGAGACGGAGGGGTGGATACGGGCTCCAGGGGTTGCCCGCTCACCAGGCGATCCAGCTCTTCCGCGTCCAGGGTCTCCTTCTCCAGCAAGGTGCGGGCGATGCGCTCCAGCTTGTCCCGATGGGCCTCCAAGGTCGAGCGGGCCCGGGTGTAGCACTCGTCGATGATGCGCCGCACCTCCTTGTCGATCTCGTAGGCCACCTCCTCGCTGTAGTTCCGGCTCTCCACCAGGTCGCGCCCCAGGAAGATGGGACCGTGGCGCTTGCCGAAGGACATGGGGCCCAGCTTCTCCGACATCCCGTACTCCGTGACCATGCGGCGGGCCATGTCCGTGGCCTGTTCGAAGTCGTTCTCCGCCCCGGTGGTGATCTCCCCGAACACGAGCTCCTCCGCCACCCGGCCGCCCATGGCCACGGTGATCTCGTCCAGGAGCTCCGCCCGGGTGCGGGTGTACCGGTCCTCCGGTGGCATCCCCATCACGTAGCCCAGGGCCATGCCCCGGGAGACAATGGTGACCTTGCTGGGCGGATCCGCGTGCGGCAACAGCTTGCGGAGCAGGGCGTGCCCGGCCTCGTGGTAGGCCACCAGCTCCCGCTCCCGGGGGGAGAGCACCCGGCTGCGGCGCTGCGGTCCCGCGATGACCCGCTCGATGGCCTCGTCGAACTCCGCCATGGTGATCCTGCGCTTGTTGCGGCGTGCGGCCAGCAGCGCCGCCTCGTTCACGAGATTCGCGAGGTCCGCGCCGGAGAACCCCGGGGTGCGCTTGGCGAGCAGCTCCACGTTCACATCCTCGGCGAGAGGCTTGCCCCGCAGGTGGACCTCCAGGATGGCCCTGCGCCCCTTGGTGTCCGGGTTGTCCACCACGATACGGCGGTCAAAGCGGCCCGGACGCAGGAGGGCGGGATCCAGGATGTCGGGCCGGTTGGTGGCCGCGATGACCACGATGCCCGCGTTGGGGTCGAACCCGTCCATCTCCACCAGGAGCTGGTTCAGGGTCTGCTCCCGCTCATCGTGGCCGCCTCCGAGCCCAGCCCCCCGCTGCCGGCCCACCGCGTCGATCTCGTCGATGAACACCAGGCACGGCGCGCTCTTCTTGGCCTGGTCAAAGAGGTCCCGGACCCGGCTCGCCCCTACCCCGACGAACATCTCCACGAACTCCGAACCGGAAATGGAGTAGAAGGGGACTCCGGCCTCCCCGGCCACCGCCTTAGCCAGGAGGGTCTTGCCGGAACCCGGCGGCCCAACCAGGAGAACCCCTCGGGGGATCTTGGCGCCCAGGGCCTGAAACTTCTTGGGGTGCTTGAGGAACTCGATGATCTCCTGGAGCTCCTCCTTGGCCTCGTCCACGCCCGCCACGTCCTCGAAGGTCACCCGGGTCTTGGATTCGTGGTGGAGCCGGGCCCGGCTCTTCCCGAAGGACATGGCCTGGTTGCTGCCGGACTGGGCCTGCCGGATCATCAGAAACCACAGCCCGATGATCAGAAGCACGGGCAGGAAGCTGCCGAGGAGGTTGGGCCAGGGCGAGTTGCGGGCGGACGCCTCGATGCGGAAGGGAATCCGCCGCTCCCGCAGCATCTTCTGGATCTCCGGAGTGGTCTCCCGGGAGTAGGTGGTGCGGAAGGGCTGTCCGTCCCGGGTGGTGCCGTAGATGGTGCTGGAATCCTCATTGAACACCACGGTGTCCCGAATCCGGCCCGCCTCCACCCAGCTCAGGAACTGACTGAAGTCCACCTGATGCGAGGTCGTCCGGGTGCTCCGGTACATGGGCACCAGGACGAACAGCACCACGGTGATCACCAGGGACCAGATCACCAGACTGCGTAGGTACCGGTTCGCCACGCTCTCCTCCTACCGGCCACCTCCGGCCGCCCCATTATAACACCCCGAGCCCCCGCCGCCCGCTTCGAGCCGCCACGCCCGCATCCGCAGGCATCTGCCCTCCCGGGGGGGAGGGAGGGCGGCCGCGCAGTAGCCGATCACCCAGAGGACCTCTCCATCCCGGGTAGCCACGATTCCCACCCCATCCCGCTCCCACCGGGGAACCCCGGCCTCCGTAAGGACGTCCTGCACCTTGCGATGCCCCCCCCGGAGCCGGATCCGATCCCCGGGCCGGCGGTTGCGGAGGACCAACCCCCGCTCGCTCACCGCGGGGTCCAGTTCCACCTCCCACTCCCCCTGTACGGCCCCGGCTCCCTCCACCGGCTCGATCCTCGCCTCCACGAGAAGCCCAAGCTCCGTGCTGAGCACCTCTCCGGGCACCGGAAGCGGCACCTCCACGGGCGGACGAGATCCCGTGTCCCCCCGATCCACGATCAGCACCTCCCGGGCCACCCGGACCCGCACCCCGTGCGGCAGGATGAACTCGTTCCCCGTCTCTCCCCGCAAGACCGCGCGACGGATCCGCTCCACGTGAACGAACGTGACATCTGCTCCGATTCCGAGCTCCTCGACCAGTGCCCGGAGCAGCCGCCGCTGGAGGGCGGGGGCGAGTTCCTGGAAACCCAGGCGGTCCACCCGCAAGGCCCCTTCCCCTCTGCGGGCCACCAGGGTCTCCCGCAGGGTCTCCAGCTGTTCCTCCCACCACGCCTCCTCCGCCCGCACCATCTCCGCCAGATGCGCCAGGGCTTCCCGGATCCGCGGATTCTCCCTCTCCAGCAGGGGGAGGATGAGATGTCGGATCCGACTGCGCGGGCGCGCGAGGTCCGCGTTCGTCGGGTCCTCCCGCCAGGAGAGGCCGAGGGCGGAGAGGAAGGCCCGGAGCTCCTGGCGTCGGGTCCACAGCAAGGGCCGGACGACCGCGACCCCTGGCCGAAGGGGTCGGAGGGGCAGGATTCCCCCGAGCCCCGCCACGCCCGTACCCCGCACCAGCCGGAGGAGCACCGTCTCCGCCTGATCGTCCAGAGTGTGGCCCGTGGCCACCACGGAGGCACCGACGGCCTGCGCGATCTGGCCCAGGGCCTGATAGCGGGCCTCCCGGGCCCGGGATTCGAGGTTGGGGTCCTGTGGCTTGAGATCCGTCAGGCGCGCCAGGTGAAAGGGAACCCCGAGCTGCGCGCACAGGGCTTGGACGAAGGCCGCGTCCTCATCCGCCTCCGGGCGAAGGCCGTGGTGCACGTGGCCCACGGCGAGCTGCAGGCCCCAGAAGTCCGGAAAACGCCGCAGGATGTGAAGGAGGGCGGTGCTGTCGGCCCCACCGGAGCATGCCACCAGGATCCGCGCACCGGGTGGAAACAGGCGGTACTCCGTCACCGCTTCCTGGATGCGGGCGATCAGACGATCCACGGACACCGAAGACGCCATTTCCGGGGTTCACGGTCCGCGCGAAACCGCGCGTCTTTGCCGTTGGTGGCGGCGGTGGGACTCGAACCCACGACACCGCGGGTATGAGCCGCGTGCTCTGACCTCTGAGCTACGCCGCCCCCTTCTTTTTTATCACCCTCCGCCCCGGGGAGGAAGCCAAGACCGGAAGGGAATGGCTACAATAGCGACGATGCGCCCGGTCTGGGGAATGGTGCTCCTCCTGCTGGCGGCCGCCGTGTTGCGGTTCTGGCGGCTCGGGGAGCCCCCCAAGCAGTTCTTCGACGAGATCTACTACGCCCGGACCGCCCAGGAGTACCTCACGGGCCGCCCCATCTACGAGTGGACCCACCCGCCCCTCTCCAAGCTCCTCGTGGCGGGCAGCATCCGGGCCTTCGGCTTCACCCCGTGGGGGTGGCGGTTCGCATCCGCCCTGGCGGGGGTGCTGGGGGTGGCGGCCCTCTATGCCCTGGGATGCGCGGTGCTCGGGGATTCCCGTAAGGGCCTCACGGTGGCGGCCCTGGGCGCGTGGGACAGCCTGCTCCTGGTGGAGTCCCGGATCGCAAAGCCCGAGATCTTCCTCCTGCTCTTCGGCACCGCCGCCTACGCCGCGTGGTGGACGGCCCTCCGCACCCGCCGCCCGGGATGGTATCTCGCCGCAGGGCTCTGCGCGGGCGCGGCGATGGCCACGAAGTGGACGGGGCTCACGAGCGCGGGAATCCTGCTGGTCGCTAGCCTCCTCGCCTGGCGAAGAGGGGAACTCGCGGCTCCCGGGGCTAACTTCGCGGCCCTGCTGCTCCTCCCCGCGGTCCCCTACACGGCCTCCTACCTCCCCCACCTCCTGCGGGGGGAGACGCTTGGGGATCTTCTGCGCCTCCACGAGAACATGTACCGGTACCACAGCACCCTGGTGGCCACCCATCCGTACGCGAGCCGCTGGTGGAGCTGGCCGCTCCTGCTGCGGCCCATGTGGTACCACTACGAGGCGCACGCGGGGATCATGACGGGAATCTTCGCGGTGGGAAACCCGATGGTGTGGTGGGCCATCCTCCCTGCGGTCGGGTTTGTGGCCTGGCGCACGGCCCGCAAGAGCCGCCCAGAGGACCCGTTCATCCTCGCGGGATTCCTCCTGTCCTACCTCCCCTATGCCTTCATCGGCCGGCTCCTCTTCGTCTATCACATGTTGCCCGCCCTCCCTTTCGCGTATCTTGCCATCGCGGAGGCCCTGGACGCGGTGGAAAGGCGGATGGGAAGGAAGTGGAAGCGAGCGTACCTCCTCGTGGTGGCCATGGTCTTCGCGTTCCAGCTGCCGGTTCTCGTGGCCTATCCCGTGCCCGCCCGGTGGCTGCGGTGGTGGATCTGGATGCCCACATGGGTATGAAGCCTTCCCTGAGTGCCTTCTTTCCCGCCCACAACGAGGAGGGAAACATCGAGGAAACCGTCCGGCGGGCACTCGAGGTGCTGCCCGCGTACGCGGAGACGTTTGAGGTCATCGTGGTAGACGACGGGAGTACGGACCGCACCGCGGAGGTGGTGCGCCGCCTCATGGAGGAGGACCCTCGCGTGCGGCTCGTGCAGCACGAGCGGAACCGGGGCTATGGAGCGGCCCTACGCACGGGATTTGCGGTCGCCCGGTACGAGTGGGTGTTCTTCAGCGACGCGGATCTGCAGTTCGATCTCGCGGATCTGGGCCGGCTCGTTCTCCACACGGATCGAGGGGACCTCATCGTGGGCTACCGGCTTCGACGTCGGGACCCGCCTCATCGTCGTCTCATCGGCCGGGCCTGGAACCTGCTGGTGCGGTGGGGATTCGGGGTGCGGGTGCGGGACGTGGACTGCGCCTTCAAGCTCCTGCGTCGGGAAGTGGTGCAGCGCCTGCCCCTGCGAAGCGATGGGGCCTTCATCAGCACGGAGTTGCTTTGCCGGGCCGCAGCCTTAGGAGCCCGCATCGTAGAGGTAGGAGTCCCGCACTACCCCCGGCGGTGGGGCCGACAGGGCGGGGCAAGCCTGCGGGTGATCCTCCGAGCCCTACAGGAGCTGTGGCGGCTTCGACGGGAGCTCAGGCAGGCTTCCGGGTCAGGAGAACCAGCATCCACCCCAGCGCCGTCAGATGGAGGAGGGAGAGGACGGTGGTCACGGGGGGGAGGAAGAGGTTCCACACCGCGTGGGTAAAGGGGGTACGGGTTGCGGGGTGCGTGCTCAGGTAGGCGAGGCCGTAGACGAGATCCACAAAGAGCAGGAAGGTGAGGGCGCCGACCGGTGGAAGCCCGATCCGCCCGCGGCCCCAGGCGAGGAGCCCGAAGGGCAGGGCCGGAAAGAGATAGCGCTCGTGCATCCGGGTGCCCAGGGTGAAGGCGCCCAGGAAGAGGGCGGCCGCGGCGAGATCATAGGACCCAGGTCCTCCCTCCCGGGCACACCGCCACAGGACGATCCCTCCGACCGCGCCCACCAGCAGCAGCCCCCACACGTTCGCCGGCATGCCCATCCACGGGATGGCATCGGATTTCCAGTTAAACCCGAGGAGGTGCCACAGGTTGAGGGCGTTGACGGACCCGTAGGGGTAGACCCGGACGGCCTGGACGACCAGGGCGAGAAGCCGTGTGGGCGTCAAGCCAAACCCGAGGGAGGGGAGCACCACGGCCGCGGCTCCGGTTGCCAGAACCCGTCCCCAATCCTCCCGAGGCAGTACCCTGGAACGGATCCCCCAAAGACCCATCAGGGGCAGCACCAGGGCGTACTGGGGTTTGGTGAGGATCCCGAACCCGAGGAGCGCTCCCGCCAAGGTAGCCTTGCGGCTCTGCAGTGCCCACCAGCCCCCGAGGAGCCAGGCCACGGCCACGCTCTCCGCCTGCCCCCACAGGGCCCCGATGCAGAGCACCGCGGGGTTCCACAGGTACCACGAGGCCGCCCGCGCCCCGCCCAGTCGCGCCACCAATCCCGCCACCGCGAAGTCCGCGAGGGCAGGGGGGAGCTTGACGAGCACCGGCCCGGCCTGTGGCACAAGCCGCATCAGGATCCCCACGGGCCACAGCACCAGCAGGTAACCGGGGGTGTAGTCCACGAAGGTGTCCGGAGCGTAGAAGCGGAGGGGGCCGGTCTGGGCCATCCGCACGGCCCAGGACTGGAAGGTGGCCACGTCTACCGCGTGCCCGGGGAGGAAGAGGAGCACGCCTCGCAGGAGAGCGGGCCACAGCCAGAAGGAAGCCGGTGGAACCTCCACGGCACCATGGTAGCGGATCGCCAGGAAGCAGGCGGAAACGGTTAGGAGGAGAGGCCGCGATGCGGATCGGAGTGCCCAGGGAGCGCAAGGAGCAGGAGTACCGGGTGGGGATCACGCCCGCGGGCGTGATGCAGCTGGTGGAGGCCGGCCACGAGGTCCTCGTCGAGGCGGGAGCCGGGGAGGGCAGCGGGTTCTCGGACGAGGAGTACGGGCGCCGGGGTGCCCGGGTGATCCGGGACCCCGCGGAGGTGTGGGGCGCAGACCTCGTGCTGAAGGTGAAGGAGCCCCTCCCGGAGGAGTACCGGTATCTGAGGCCTGGACTCGTCCTGTTCGCCTTCCTGCACCTGGCCGCGGATCCGCAACTCACCCATGCCCTGCTCGGTTCCCGAGCGGTGGCCATCGCCTACGAGACCGTGCAGCTCCCGGACGGGGAACTGCCCCTGCTCACCCCCATGAGCGAGGTGGCCGGGAAGCTCGCCGTCCAGGAGGCCGCTTACCACCTGAAGCGCACGGGGGGCGGGAAGGGGACGCTCCTGGGAGGGGTCACCGGTGTCGCGCCGGGCACGGTGGTCATCCTGGGGGGCGGCGTGGTGGGCACCAATGCCGCGCGGGTGGCACTGGGCATGGGCGCTCAGGTCACCGTTCTCGAGAAAAACCCCCGGAGGATGCGGTTCCTGGATGAGGTGCTCCACGGCAGATTCCAGGCCCTGGCGAGCAACCCCTACACCATCGAGCAGGCGGTGGCGTACGCGGACGTGCTGGTGGGCGCGGTCCTGGTCCCCGGGGCGCGCACGCCGCGGCTGGTGACGGAAGAGATGGTGAAGGCCATGAAGCCGGGGTCCGTCATCGTGGACGTCTCCATCGACCAGGGCGGGTGCGTGGAGGGGATCCGGCCCACCACCCACCGCGACCCCGTGTACGTCCGGCACGGGGTGGTTCACTACGCGGTTCCAAACATGCCCTCAGCTGTCCCCCGGACCTCCACCGTGGCCCTCACCAACGCCACCATCCCCTACGCCCTGCAGATCGCGGCCAAGGGATGGATCCGGGCCTGCCGGGAGGACCCGGCGCTCCGGAGGGGGCTCAACGTGGTGGAGGGTGCCCTCACCCATCCGGGTGTGGCCGAGGCCCACGGGCTCCCGTATGCTCCCGCGGAGGAGATCCTGGAACCTCGCTAGACGTCCCGGAAAATGGCGAGAGGCTCCCGCGGCCACTCCGGCCGGACCCGCCCGGCCGCGACTTCCTCGAGGGCGATGGTGACCGGGTTCTGGGAATCGACGTCCACAAGCGGCAGCTGGCCCGTGCCCAGCTGCTGGGCCCGCTTCGCAGCCAGCATCACCAAGGCGTACTTGTTGGGCACGCGCTCCAGCAGCACCTCGATGGGCGGTCGGATCATCCCCATCACCTCGCAGGGCCCATTGTAGCGAGTCCGGAGAATCCGTCAAAGTCCAGCTCGCGGGGGCCCCGGGGGAGCAGGTTGGGGAGAAGTCCGGCCGACATAGGCCGCGCAGGCTCTGCGGAGGGGGCACCCCGTGCACCGGGGCGCGTGGGCCCGGCAGATCTCCCGGCCGTGGCGCACCAGCAGGAGGTGGAAGGGGGCGTACCGCTCGGGCGGAACCAGGGCCTCCATCCACCCGTGCGCGGCCTCTCGGGACATCCCGGAGGGCACGAGTCCCACCCGCCGCGTCACCCGGTACACGTGGGTGTCCACGGGGAAGGCAGGGAGCCTCAGGCCGAACAGGAGCACGATGGCCGCGGTCTTCGGTCCGATCCCGGGTTGTCCGAGCAGCCACGCCCTCGCCTCCTCCGGGGAGGCACTCCGGAGGAAGTCCAGGGAGGGTTCACCTCCTGCTTCTGGGAGCGCCCGGAGGAGGGTCCGGATGCGGCGGGCCCGGACCGTGCTCAGGCCCGCGGGCCGGATGAGGGCCTCCACCGTGCGGAGGGGCGCGTCCCGCACCGCGCGCCACGTCCGGAGGCGCTCCCGCAACCGGGTAAAGGCCCGGTCGCTGTTCCGGTCGGAGGTGTTCTGGGAAAGGACCGCGCGCACGAGGACCCCCACCGGATCCCGGACCGGGCGGATTCGAGGCGGTCCGTAGAAGGCCTCCAGCAGGCGGTCCACGGTCCGGGCGCGGCGTCGGAGGGCCGGGGAGGGAGCGTACTCCGTCATGCGCTGGACACCTCCGCCCACACCCGCCCCGCGAGGGAGAGGGCGTCGCGCACCGCGTGACCTCCCACGTCGTTGTTGTAAAACACGTATACGTCCCGTCCGGCCTCCAGCTCCTTTCGGATCCAGGTGGCATCCGCCCGGATGTGTTGTTCGGTGTAACCGCTGCCGTAGAGGGATCCCGGGCCATGGCGGCGCAGGTAGCTCCAGCGGGCCGTGTGTGGCACCCGCACCGGAGACCGCTCGAGGGGCTGCGGATGCATCCCGGGAAGCAGCACCTGAAACGGCCAGTCTGCCCCCACCACCGCGGCATCCCTTGCCTCCAGCCGGCGGTACACGGCCTCTGAAAACCATGAGGGATCCCGGAACTCGAAGGCGTGCCGGACCGAGGAGGGGAGCAAGCCCAGGAACGCCCCCAGCCGCTCCGCATCCGCGGGGAAGCGGGGCGGGAGCTGCCACAACACGCAGCTCAGGCGATCTCCCAGGGGCTCCGCGTGCGCGAAGAACCGGTCCAGGGCCTCTTGGACCTCCCGCAGACGGCGGAGGTGCGTGATGAAACGGCTTCCCTTCAGCACGAACCGGAACCCTTCTGGAACCTCTCGGGCCCAGGCCTCAAAGGTCCTGCGCGGCGGCAGACGGTAAAAGGTGACGTTCATCTCCACCGCGTTGAAGTGCTCCGCGTAGCGCGCAAGCCACCGGCGGGAGGGAAGACCCTCCGGGTAGAGCACCCCCACCCAGTGCCGGTAGTTGAACCCTGAGGTCCCGATCCACGCGGTGGCCACGGGGTCACTCCCTCAGGCGGATGCGGGCGAACCGACGCTTGCCCACGCGGAGCACCATGCCCTCCCGAACCTCCACCCGCGCTTCGGGGTCGTCCAACCGTGTCCCGTCCACCCGTACCCCCCCCTGCAGGACGAGCCGCCGTGCCTCGCTGCGGCTGGAAGCGAGTCCCGCGCGGACCACGAGCTGCACGATGGGCATCCGTCCCTCCACCAGCTCCGATCCTCGGAGGGAGACCTCCGGGATCTGTTCTGGGAGCTCCTTCCGGGCGAAGACCCGGTCGAAGGCCTCTTCCGCATCCCGGGCCTCCTCCTCCCCGTGCCAGAGGCGCACGATCTCCCGGGCGAGCCGGCGTTTGGCGTCCCGAGGGTGCACCGCGCCCCGCTCCAGGCCCTCCACCAGGGTTCGGATCTCCTCCTCGGGAAGCTCCGTGCACAGCGCGAAGTAGGTGGGCATGAGGGCGTCCGGCAGGGACATCACCTTCCCGTACATCTCCTGCGGGGGTTCCGCGATCCCGATGTAGTTGCCCAGGGACTTGCTCATCTTCTCCACGCCATCCAGCCCCGGCAGAAGCGGCATGAGGAAGGCTACCTGCGGGGCTTGGCCGAACTCCCGCTGGAGGTTCCGCCCCATGAGGAGGTTGAACTTCTGATCCGTGCCTCCCAGCTCCACGTCCGCCCGGAGGGCCACGGAGTCGTACGCCTGGCAGAGGGGGTAGAGGAGCTCGTGAAGGCCGATGGGAATCCCCTCCCGCCAGCGCTCCGTGAAGTCGTCCCGCTCCATCACCCGGGCCACGGTCACCTTGCTGGCGAGCCGGATCACGTCCGCAAACCGCATGGGCGCAAGCCACTGGCTGTTGAACACCACCCGGGTGCGCTCGGGATCCAGGATGCGGCTGTACTGCGCCCGGTAGGTGGCGGCGTTGCGCTCCACCTCTTCCGGGGTGAGCATGGGCCGGGTCTGCTTCTTGCCCGAGGGATCCCCGATGAGGGCGGTGAAGTCCCCGATCACGAGGATGGCCTCGTGCCCCAGGTCCTGGAACTGCCGCAGCTTCCGGAGGACCACCGCGAACCCCAGGTGGATGTCGGGCGCCGTGGGATCCAGCCCGAGCTTCACTCGGAGCGGCCGACCCTCCCGCAGCTTCTCAAGCAGCTCCTCTTCCGAGACGATCTCCGCGGCACCCCGGCGCAAAAGCGCCAGCTGCGCCTCCGGAGAGGGCCGGGGAGTCATCGCGGCCTCCGGGAGGGCCAGCCCAGGATCTCCGGCCGGGCCTGGAGGGCCAGAAGCAGCGGGTACCCGATCCCGTAACAGGCCACGAGCTGGCCGAGGAACACCGTGCCCACGGTGGGCCAGTACGGCACGCCCGCGAGGAACTGGAGGTAAAGCGGCACGCCCAGGGCGTTGACCACCACCGGGGGAAGCGGCGCAAGCCACGCCCTAGGCATACGGGCGGTGAGGAGGGCCGCCCCCAGGCTGAGGAGGGTCCCCAGCACCACGTCCACCAGTCCGTACGGGCCCAGCAGGTTCGCGATGAACACCCCGAGCGCCAGCCCCAGGGTTCCGGAGACGGGGTCCAGGTAGGGGAGCACGGTGAGGGCTTCGGAAACCCGTACCTGCACGGGCCCGTAGCCGAGCTCCCCCAGGGATACGGTGACCGCCGCGTACACGCCCGCGATGATCCCCGCCCGGACCAACCATCCGATCTTCGTCGTCCCTCTCATCCCCCTTCCCCCTCCGTGGCGAACAGCAGCCGCAGCCCGCTCCGATCCACCTCCACCCCAAGACCCGGCCCCGGAGGCGGGGCCCCGAACCCGCCCTGGGAGCGGGGTTGATGCCCCGCCACGTGCTCCAGAACCCAGTCGTTCATGAAAGAGGCCGCCAGAAACGCCTCGGGCCGGGTGCTGGCGGCCAGGTGGCTTGCGGCCGCCGTCACGAGGTCTCCCCCCCATGTGTCCTCGATGATGAGGGAGAGGCCCAGTTCCTGCGCCAGGTCCCGCACGAGGCGCGATCCGGTGAGACCCCCGAACCGGCTGATCTTGAGGTTGATCCCCACCGCCCCCATTCCCACGGCTTCCAGCACCTCCCGCACGTCCGTCACCACCTCGTCCAGGATCAAGGGGAGCGAGGCTCCTCCGCGGAGTGCCCGGCACTCCTCCAGGGTGGGGCAGGGCTGCTCGAGGATGACACGGTCCACTCCCGCGAGAAGGCGGGAGAGCACCGCGGCTTGGTGCAACCGGTACGCTCCGTTCGCGTCCGCGATCACCACCTCCTCCTCCCCGGTGACGTCCAGGACCGCCCGCACCCGGGCCAGATCCTCCTGAGGCGCGGTGCCGACCTTCAGCTGGAACCGACGGACGCCCAGAGCACGTTGCTCCCGCACGAAGTCCGCCATCTCCCCGGCGTCCCGCAACGGAACAGCCACGTAGAGGGGAAACCGCTCCTGCCACCGTCCGCCCAGCAGCAGGTAGACGGGAAGCCCCGTGGCCTTCCCCACCAGATCCCAGCACGCCATGTCCACGGGGCTTTTGGCGAACGCGAATCCCCGCAGGGTGCTGTCCATGCGTCGGTGAAGGACCGCGAGGTCCCGGGGGTCCAGACCCACGAGAGGCGGAAGGAGTTCTCTGAGCGCGGCCCGGGCTCCTTCCGCAAAGGCCGGGAGGTAGGTAGAACCCAGAGGGCAGACCTCCCCCCACCCCTCCAGTCCTTCGTCCGTGAGGATCCGCACCACGGTGGAGGGCAAGGTGCGGACCACGCGGCCGCCGGACATCCCGTAGGTCCCGTGGCGGTAGGTGAGCTCGTACCCGTACACCTCGATGCGCACGATCCTCACGGCTCGAGCTCCACCACGGTCACCCCCTCTCCCCCCTCGCTCGGGGGAGCCAGGTGGAACCGGATGCCTGGGTGGGCGCTCAAGGCCTCGTGAACGGCCCGCCGGAGGGCCCCCGTGCCCTTGCCGTGCACCACCACCAGGCGCCGCACGCCCCGGACCAGCGCGGTGTCCAGGGCCCGCTCCAGCTCGTAGACCGCGTCGTCCGCCTTCATTCCCCGGAGATCCAGACGGGCGGCGGATTCCACGGCAAAAGCCCGCTGTGCGGGCATCCGCGGCTGGGAAGACGGTGCGGGACCGGTGGGCAGCCGCAGGTCCGCCCGAGGGACCCGAACCCTCCACCGTCCGACCTGCACCTCCACCTCATCCCGCTCCGTAACGCCCACCACGATCCCCTCGGCCCGTAAGGAGGCTACCCGCACCCGATCCCCAGGGACCACGGTCTCCACGGGTTCCCCCGCCTCCAAGGCCTGCCCGGCCCTTAAGGCCTTCTGGAGCTCCGCGAGCCGGGAGTGGGCCTCCTGCGCCACCTGAGCCCGGCGCTCCTCCCGCAACTCCGCGAGCACCCTCCGGACCTCCTCCCGGGTCCGCTCCAGGAGCTCCCGGGCCTCCTCCCGGGCCCGGGCGAGCAGCCGCTCCCGCTCTGACCGGAGTTGCGCCTGCAGCGCTTCGTAGCGTGCTCGCTCCTCCTCCGCCTCCCGGCGCAACCGCTCCGCCTCCGCCCGGGCCAACTCCATCCGCCGCCGGTCCTCGTTCAACCCCGTCAGCACGGTCTCCATCTCCACCATCTTCCGCCCGAGCGATTCCCGCGCCCGGTCCAGGATCTCCGGAGGGAGCCCCAGGCGCTGGGCGATGATGAAGGCGTGGCTGCTTCCCGGAACTCCGATCCGTAGCCGGTAGGTGGGGCGCAGGGTCTCCGCGTCGAAGTCCACGGAGGCGTTCTGCACGCCCTCCAGGCTGTAAGCGAGGGATTTGAGCTCCCCGTAATGGGTGGTGGCCACCACCCGGCAGCCCCGCTCGTGTAAGGTCTCCAGGACGGCTCGGGCCAGGGCCGAGCCCTCCGCGGGGTCCGTGCCCGCCCCGATCTCGTCCAGAAGGACCAGGGCACCGGGCCGGGCCCGGTGCAGGATGTCCACGATGGCCCGCATGTGGCCGCTGAAGGTGGAGAGGGACTGCTCGATGCTCTGCTCATCCCCGATGTCCGCGAAGATCTGGGGGAACACGCCCATCCGACTACGGGGGGAAGCGGGGACGAACAACCCTGATTGCAGCATGAGCTGCAACAGGCCGATGGTCTTCAGGGCCACGGTCTTCCCCCCCGTGTTGGGGCCCGTGAGGAGAAGGGTACGGAAATCCGTTCCCAGCCACACGTCGATGGGAACCACCGGCCGTTGCGGATCCCGCCGGTGGGCGTAGACGAGGAGGGGATGTCGGGCCTCCACCAGCTCCAGCCGCGGCTCCGGCAGGAGTTCCGGATCCACCGCGTCCAGCTCCTCCGCCAGGCGCGCCTTGGCGAGGGCGAGATCCAGTCGGGCCAATCTCCGCACGGCCTCCTCCAGGGGGACCGCGCAGGCCGCCACCCGTTCCGAGAGCCAGGCCAAAACCCGCTGGATCTCCCGCTCCTCTGCCCCCCGCAGGGCCCGGAGGCGGTTTCCGAGCTGCACGGCCACCAGCGGCTCCATGAAGGCGGTCTGGCCGGTACCGGACTGGTCGTGGAGGATCCCGGGGAACTGGTGCGCGTACTGCTGCTTCACGGGCACCACGTACCGGTCGCCCCGCACGGTGATGATGGGATCCTGCAGCATCCGGGCCCACCGGGGGGAGCGGAGGAGCTCCTCCAGCCGAGTGCGCAGCTCCTGCTCCGTGGCCCGCAGCTGTTTTCTGATCCGGGCGAGCTCCGGGCTCGCGGAATCCAGCACGCGGCCGTCCTCCCCGAGGGCCCGCTCCAGCTCCGCCTCCAGCGGTTCGAAGGTCGGCAGGTCCCGAACCAGGGCGGACAACTGCGGCACCCGCTCCGCCCGGGAAAGGACTCCCCCCTTCACCCTCCGGGCGACCCGGACCGTGTGCAGGACCCGGAGCAGGTCCTCCGGCGAAAGCACTCCTCCCACCCGGACCCGGGCGAGAAGGGGCCGGAGGTCGTACACCCCGCGCAGGGACAGCTCGCCCGCCCGCAAGAGCTCCCGGGCCTCCGCGGTCTCCTGCAGCCGCTCCTGCACCGCGCGGAAATCCGCGGTGGGCCCGAGTTCTGCCACAAGCTCTGTGCCCACCGCGGTCTCCGTAAGCTGCCGCAGGCGGTCCCGGATCTTTTCGAATTCCAGAACCCGGAGGGTGCGCTCATCCATCCCTAATTCCCCGCGCCATTGTATACCGGCCGGGAGAGAAAGGGGCTCTCGGGGTCCACGAACCGCCAGGGGCGGTCCCGAGCACGCCGGATTCCGATGCGCGGGGTGGTGAGAAGGCGGCGGGGGGGAATTCCCGCGGCAAGGTAGAGGGGGCCTGGCTGCGTGAGATCCGCTCCATGATGGGAGAGATCGATGCCGAAGGCCTGGGTGAGGCGGCCCGGACCGCTACACAGGAGCCGTACCTCCTCCACACCCCGGAGCCGCCGCATGACCTCCAGCCCCTCCATGGGCTCCGCGGCTCGCAGGAGCACGGCCCCGGGTTTGCCCTCCGGCTCCGTGACCACGTTGATGCAATGGTGGTTGCCGTACGTGAAGTACACGTAGGCGATCCCCGGAGGGCCCCACATGATGGCGCTGCGGGCGGTACGGCGGTAGGCGTGGCTTGCGGGATCCTCCGGTCCCAGATACGCCTCCACCTCCACGAGGCGCCCCACCAGCCGCACGCCCTCGGGAAGGAGGCGCACCAGGAGGGCTCCCACCAGTTCCGGCGCCACCTCCAGGGTGGGGCGGGCGAAGAAGGGGCGGGGAAGGGGACGGAGGGAACGTCCCGGGATCATCCGGAGCGCTTCCCGCGGGCGGCAGGACGTTTGCGGCCCAAGACCTCCAGGAGCTTCCGAAGCGGCAGGGTGTTCACCACGTCCTTCGCCTCTGCCCATCCCCGGCGGGCGGTGCCCACGCCCAGCTCCATGTGCCGGAGCTGTGCAGGGCTGTGGGCGTCCGTATTGATGCAGAGCAGCACTCCGTGCTCTCTGGCCAGTCGCACGTGCACGTCCTTCAGATCCAGCCGCTCCGGAGCCGCGTTCACCTCCAGGATGGTGCCGGTCCTGCGGGCCGCTTCCACCAGCCGCTCCACGTCTACGGAGTATGGGTCCCGCTGCTGGACAAGCCGGCCCGTGGGGTGCCCGAGGATGGTCACGTAGGGGTTGTGCATGGCCCGCACGATGCGCTCCGTCATGGCGCGAGCCTCCATGCGGAAGTGCGTGTGCACGGAGGCCACCACCACGTCCAGATCCGCCAGGACCTCATCGGGGTAGTCCAGGGACCCATCCGGGAGGATGTCCACCTCGGAGCCGATGAGGACCGTGATCCCCTCCAGCCGTTCGCTGAGCCGTCGCACGTCCCGGATATGCCGCCGGAGATCCTCCACCGTCACCCCGCCTGCGAACTTCAGGCTCTGGGAGTGATCCGTGATGCAGATGTACTCGTAGCCCATCTCCCGGGCGGCCCGGGCCATCTCCTCCACCGTGGCGGCCCCGTCGCTCCACCGGGTGTGCATGTGGAGGTCGCCCCGGATGTCCCGAAGGGTCACCAGGTCCGGAAGCTCCCCCCGTTCCGCGGCCTCCAGTTCCCCCTGATCCTCGCGCAGCTCCGGCGGGATCCAGGGAAGTCCCACCGCGGCGTACACCTCTTCCTCCGTCCGGCCCGCGATGCGCCGCTCTCCCCGGAAGACCCCGTACTCGTTGATCTTGAGGCCCATCCGCACGGCCCGCTCCCGCAGTCGGATGTTGTGCTCCTTGCTTCCCGTGAAGTACTGCAGGGCCGCGCCGAAGGAGACCGGCTCCACCACCCGCAGGTCTGCCTGGACCCCCACCCGGAGCAACACGCTGCTCCGGGTGGAGCCGTGCGACAGCACCTCCCCCACCTCCGGCATCCGCACGAAGGCCTCCATGGCCTCTTCTGGGGCGCTGCTGGTCACGAGGATGTCGATGTCGCCGATGGTGTCCTTCATGCGGCGGAGACTCCCGGCCACGTGGATCTCACGGACGGACGGCAGCCTCTGCAACCGTGCCACGATCTCCTGAGCGTAGGGCCGCACGGTTCCCAGCGGGAGCCGCTTTCCCGCCCGGCGCACCTGCTCGATCCCCCGCAGGATGTTCTCCACCGTCTTCTGGCCCATCCGGGGAAGGCCCGATAACCTCCCGGACCGTGCGGCCTGTTCCAGCTCCTCGAGGGTGGTGATCCCCAGGTGCCGGTAGAGGAGCATGGCGGTCTTCGGCCCCAGCCCCGGGATCCGCAGGAGGGTGGTGATGCCCGCGGGGAGCTCCCGCAACAGGTCCCCGTGATAGGCGATCTTCCCCGTGCGGAGGTATTCCTGGATCTTCTCCGCGATGCTCTTCCCGACCCCGGGGATCTCTTCCAGGGCTCCACGGGCCGCCAGTTCCTCCACGTCCTCCGTCAGGCTCTCCAGGGCCCGGGCCGCCCGGCGGTACGCGTTTACCCGGAAGGGGCTCTCTCCTTTCAGCTCCAGCAGGTCCGCGATCTCGTTGAGCAGGGACGCCAGCTCCAGGTTCTTCATTCAGAAGGACTCCCCCCCGGGCCCCAGCTCCGGGATCCTCCAGGGAAGGACGGTGTTGAGGCTCCGCACCGCAGCCGCCTCCCAGCTGGCTATGGAGGGCGCGAGCACGGATCGCTCTACATCCGGACGTACCGCGGCCCGGAAGGGCGCGGCCAGCAGGAACACCAGGAAGACCATGGAGAGCACGGCTCCTTTCAGCACCCCCACAATCCCCCCCAGAAGGATCCGGATCCCGGTGGCCGCCTTGCGACCCGCTATGGCCGCGGTGAGATAGTTGCCCACCACCACGAGCACCACCAGCATCGCCAGAAAGGTCAAGGTCGCCGCCCAGTCCGGCCAGGGGAAGTCCCGGCCGAAGAGGGCCTCCGCCACGGCCTTGTAGAACCGGCTCGTGAGCCCGAAGGCGAGGGCCAGAAAGCACGTCTCGAGCAGGGTCCTGAGCGGACCCCGCTGAAGCCCCGAGAGGATCATGAGCAAGGTCAGGGCGAGGATGATCCAGTCCACCCACGTCATGCCGCTCCCTCCACCGCAGGATTCGCGGCACCGCGGGGAGTTCCTGCGTTCTACGCGCCCCGGATCCGGGCTCCGAACCGCTGTCGCAGCCCCTGGCGGATCCCTTCCAGGACCGCCTCCACCTCCCGGGCCTCCAGGGTGCGGTCCGGGGATCGGAACCGGAGGGAGAAGGCGATGCTTTTGTGGCCCGCAGGGACCTGGGGTCCCGTGTACACATCGAAGGGCTCCACCGCCTCCAGCACCGGCCCTCCCGACCTCCGGATCTCCTCCACGAGTTCCGCCGCGGTCACCCCCTCCCGCACCACCACCGCGAGGTCCCGATCCACCGCGGGGTAGCGGGGGAGGGGGCGGAGCTGCGGAGGTCGGGTGTGCGCGAGCAGGGGCATGAGGGCCACCTCTGCCACATACGCCCTTCCCCGCAGGTCATAGGCCTCCGCCACCTGTGGGTGCACCTCCCCCATCCATCCGATCCGCTCTCTTCCAATCCACAGGGAGGCGGCGCGGTAGGGGTGGAGCCACGGAGCGGATTCCGGCACGAGACGCCAATCGGGAATGTGGAGCTCCTCCAGGAGGGTCTCCAGGACCCCCTTCAGGTGGTAGAAGGTGGTCTCCCCGAACTCCTCCGGGAGGTTCCAGCGACCCAGGAGCACCCGGCCCATGCGGGCGATCCCCACCACCTTGCGCTCCTCCCACCCCTCCCCGGAGGGAAAGTACACCCGGCCGATCTCGAAGATGTGCACGTCCGGGATTCCCCGGGCGCGGTTCGTGCGCAGGACCTCGAGGAGGGACGGAAGGAGCGTGGTGCGGAGGTGTGTGTGTTCCTCGGTAAGGGGGTTCAGGAGCCTGGGGGCCTTCCGGAGCGGGTGGTCCGGCGGAATCCGGACGCGATCCAGGTCCCGGGGGTGGAGGAGGGAAAGGGTGAACACCTCCGTGAGGCCGCCGCGCAGCAGCGTCTCCCGCACCTCCCGCTCCCGCGCGAGCTCCTCGGGGAGCCTTCCCACTCCCATCTCAGCCACGGGCATGGTCTCCGGGATCCGGTCGTAGCCCCACAACCGGGCGACCTCCTCGATGAGGTCCTCCTCCCGCTCCACGTCCCGGCGGTGGGAGGGAACCCGAACCAGGGCGCGGTCCTCCAGGCTCTCCAGATCGAATCCCAGCCGTCTGAGGATTTCCTCGGCCTCCTCCCGGGGAATCTCGGCCCCTAACACCCTCCGGAGGCGCCCGTACCGCAAGGCCACCACCCGGGGTGATTCCGGGTTGGGGTAAACGTCCACCTCGCCGCGTAGGACCCGGCCCCCGCAATAGCGGCGCATGAGCTCCGCGGCGCGGGCGGCGGCAACCCGCACGCGCTCCGGATCACCCCCCCGCTCGTGTCGGGTGCTCGCCTCCGTACGCAATCCCACGGCCCGGGCCGTGCGGCGCACCGCCACGGGGTTGAACCACGCGGACTCCAGCAGCACCCGCCGGGAAGTGGGCCGGATCTCGGTGTCCGCGCCCCCCATGATCCCGCCCAGGGCCACGGGTCGCTCCGCGTCCGCGATCACGAGCGCCCCTTCCGGCAGCACCCGCTCCACCCCGTCCAGGGTCACGAGCCGCTCTCCCGCTCGGGCGGCCCGCACCACGATCCTGCCGCCCAAGATCCCCTCGTAATCGAAGGCGTGGAGGGGCTGACCCAGCTCCAGCATCACGTAGTTGGTGATGTCCACCACGTTGTTGATGCTGCGGATCCCGCACTTCTCCAAGCGGTCCGCCATCCACCGGGGGGCCGGGCCGACCTGGACCTCCACGATCACCCGGGCCACGTACCGGTAGCAGAGGTCGGGATCCTCGAACGTCACGGAGGCCAGGGTCTGGGCCGGAGGATCCTCTTCCTCCAGGGCCACGGAGGGGACCAACAGCTCCCCACCCGTGGCGGCCGCCACTTCCCGGGCGATCCCCACCATCCCCAACCAGTCGGGCCGGTTCGTGGTGGTCTCCAGGTCGAACACCCAGTCGTCCCCCCACCGCTCCACGGCCTCCACGCCCAGCCCCAGCATGGGGAACCGCTCCACCCATGCCTCGGGGTCGAGGGGGTCTGAGGTGCGCACCAGTTCCCGGAGCCAGGTCCACGGAACCCGCATCCCGCCCTCCTAGAACTGGTTCAAGAACCGCAGGTCGTTCTCCCAGAAGAGGCGGATGTCCCCGATGCCGTAGCGGACCATGGCCGGCCGCTCCACGCCGAGCCCGAAGGCGAAGGCGGTGTACCGCTCGGGATCGATCCCCGAGAATTCGAGAACCCGGGGGTGGAACATCCCGCATCCTCCGATCTCCAGCCACCGGCCGCCGAAATACACCGCGATCTCCGCGCTGGGCTCCGTGAAGGGGAAGTAGGAGGGCTGGAAGCGGACCCGGGTCTGGGGCCCCCACATCTCCCGCGCGAACCGGGAGAGCACCCCTTTGAGGTCCGAGAACCGCACGCCTTCGTCCACCAGGAAGCCGTCCACTTGGTGGAACACGGGCGCGTGGGTGGCATCGAGGGCATCCCGGCGGTAGCACCGGCCGATGCTCACCACCCGGAGGGGAGGCCTGCGCACCGCCATCACCCGCACGTCCACCGCGGTGACCTGGGTCCGCAGGAGGTGCTCACGGTCCAGGTAGAAGGAGTCCTGCATGTCCCGGGCGGGGTGGTCCTCCGGGATGTTCAGTCGGCGGAAGTTGAACTCCTCCGTCTCGATCTCCGGTCCCTCCACCACCTCGAATCCCATGGACCGGAAGATCTCCAGGATCTCCTGAATGGTCCGGCCCAGGACGTGCGGCCGTCCCGGGATGGGGCGGCGGCCGGGAAGGGTGACGTCTATGGCCTCCGCGCGAAGCCGATGTTCCAGGGCGAGCGCCCGGACCACCTCCGCCCGAGCTTCCAGCTGGGCCACGAGCCACGCCTTGGTCTCGTTCAGGAGGGCACCCACCCGGGCCCGCTCCTCCGGAGGAAGACTTCCAAGACCCCGCAACAGCTGGGTAAGCCGCCCCCGCTTGCCGAGATATCGGCGCCGGACGGCCTCCACGGCCTCCGGGCTTTCGGCCCGCTGGATCTCCTGCCCAGCCTCCTCCCGCAGGGTCCGGATCTCCTGCTCCACGCTTTCTCCCCCGGACGTGCGCGGTCTTCTGAAGTATATCAGGGGCAGGATGACCTCAGCCACCGCGCCGGGCCTCGTACAGAAGCACGGCCGCCGCGGCCACCACGTTTAGGGATTCCGCCCTGCCGTAGATCGGGATCCGAACCCGGGAGGAAAGGGGCCAGGGATGGCGGGGCCCGCTCCCCTCACTGCCCAACACGAGGGCCACGGGAGGCGTGTAGTCTGCCTCCCGGTAATCCACCTCCCCCCTCGGGTCCGCCACATACACCCGCCCCTCCCGCACTTCCTCCGGCGTGGCCCGCGCAATGGGAAGCGCAAAGCAGGAACCCGCGCTCGCGCGGACGGCCCTCGGGTGGAAGGGATCCACGGTCCCCTCGAGCACGGCCAGGGCGTCAAACCCCGCGGCGTCCGCGGTGCGGATTAGGGCCCCGAGGTTTCCCGGATCCTGGATCCCGTCCGCCACCACGAGCCGGGACCACCGGAGGGCAGAGAGGGAGCGTACCTCGGGGATCCGGACCACCGCGCATACGGGTTGGGGGGTCTCCACGTCCGCCAGGGCCTCGATCACCCGCGGCCCCACCCGGAGTATCCGCACCCCCGTGCGCTGAGCCAGGCGCTCCAGCTCCGGCAGGGGTTCTGCCACCAGGAGTTCCTCCACCCGTCCCCCCACCCGGAGAACGGTCTCCACGAGCCGGATCCCGCTCACCACCAACCGGCCTTGGGCCCACCGCTCCCGCCGACGGGCCAGGGCCCGGAGTTCCCGGATGTGCGGGTTCTTGGGGCTGGTGATCACCCCGGACGGGCCGTGGCGCTGCGGACGATCTCCGCGAATGCCTGGGGATCCCGAACCGCCAGATCCGCCAGGACCTTGCGGTTCAGGGCGATGCCGTTCTGGCGCAGGGCATGCATGAGCCGGCTGTACGACAGGCCGTGCTGGCGGGCAGCCGCGTTGATGCGGACGATCCACAGGCGTCGGAAATCTCGCTTGCGCTGCCGGCGATCCCGGTACGCGTTGCGGAGGGCCCGCATCACGTACTGGTTTGCCAGCTTGAACCACCGGCTCTTCTTGCCCCAGTAGCCCTTGGCGAGCTTGAGGATCTTCTTGTGGCGGCGGCGTACGGTCTTTCCCCGCTTCACCCTCGGCATGTTCCGCTCCCCTCACTCCAGATCGTACGGGATCAGGGCCCGGATGCGCCTCGTGTCCTGGGGTGCCACCGGCACCTCCTGGGCGAGGCTGCGCAGCCGCCGGGCCCGTTTCTTCTCCTTCAGATGCCCTCCGCCCTGACGCCGGCGGAGGAGCCTGCCGCTTCCCGTTACCTTGATCCGCTTGCGCGTGCCCTGATGGGTCTTGGCCTTGGGCATCCTCCAGCCTCCTCACCGCCGGGCCGGGTTGTACACCACCACCATGTTTCGCCCCTCCATGGAGGGGGGGCGCTCCACGGTGGCGATGGGCGAGACGTACTCCGTGAGCCGGTCCAGGATCATGCGACCCAGCTCCGGGTGCACCGCCTCCCGGCCCCGGAACCACATCTCCACCTTCACCTTGTGCCCTTCCTGCAGGAAGTTGTAGACCATCTTCGCCTTCGTCTGGAAATCGTGATCTCCGATCTTCGGGGTCATCCGGATCCGTTTCAACTCCATGATCCGGGTCTTGCGGTGCGCCTCCCGGTCCCGCTTGCTCTGCTCGTACTTGTACTTCCCGTAGTCCATGATCCTGACCACGGGCGGATCCGCCTGAGGCGCGACCTCCACCAGATCCAACCCCGCCTCCCGGGCCCGCTGCAGGGCCACGTGGATGGGAACGATCCCGAGATTCTCTCCGCCCGGCCCGATCAGCCGGACCTCATGTGCTCGAATCCGTTCGTTCACCCGGGGTTCCCGATGGATGCTCTCCCCTCCCTCTCTTGGGGCATCCTCGGAGGATGCCCCCATGATCCCGGTAAAATGAAAGCGGGCAGCAGAAGCCGCCCGCAAGATGTGTCCCGCGCGGAATCTCCCTGTCCCATCACGCGGGCATGGGATCCCCGTCGCGGAAGGAATCGCCAGGCTTCTGCGCGCACCCGAGCCGCGATCACCCTAACATGGGCGTGGAGGTCCGTCAAGCCAGGTCACGGCCGTCCCTCTGGGAGGCGATGGGGCGCGTTGTGCTGGGCTGGCTCGAGGAGCTGGGCGCGGGAACGCTGCTCCTCCTGCGGGTCCTCGGGGCCCTTGCCCGCTTCCGGTGGGAGGGCCGGGAGACCCTCCGCCAGATGGACCGGGCGGGCGTGGAGTCCATCCCCCTGGTCCTGCTCACCGGGACCTTTTCCGGCATGGTCCTCGCCTTCCAGACCGCCCGGCAGCTCCTGGCCATGGGAGCCGAAGGGTTCGTGGGGGGACTTGTGGCGGTGTCCATGGCCCGGGAGGCGGCTCCCGTGTTCACCGCGGTCACCGTGGCGGGCCGGGTGGGGGCAGGGTTCGCCGCGGAACTGGGCACCATGAAGGTCACGGAGCAGGTGGACGCCCTGGAGGTCATGGCCACGGATCCCGTGGAGTACCTGGTGCTGCCCCGGGTGACGGCCCTGGTGGGGATGTTGCCCGTCCTGGTCCTCCTGGCGAACGCGGTGGGCGGATTGGGGGGCTATGTGGTCGCGGTCCTCGCGGGGGTGCCGGGGAGCATGTACCTGAGCTCCGTGCGGGAGTTCCTGGACTTCACGGATGTGCTCAAGGGGCTCGGAAAGGCTGCGGCCTTTGGGGCGGCCACCGGCCTCGTGGCCTGCACCAAGGGGCTGCGGGCCTCCGGCGGCGCGGAGGGGGTGGGGCGGGCCACCACGGGCAGCGTGGTGACCGCCATCGTGCTCCTCCTCGTCCTCAACTACTTCCTGGACCTCCTGCTGTTCTGAGCGGTGGAGCCATGATCCTGGAGGGTCGCATCGAGGTGGTAGACCTCCACAAATCCTTCGGAACGCAAGCGGTGCTGCGGGGCATCTCGCTCGTGGTGGAGCCCGGAGAGTCCGTGGCCATCCTGGGGCCCAGCGGTGCTGGCAAGAGCGTGCTCCTCAAGCACATGGTGGGCCTCCTGCAGCCGGATCTGGGCGAGGTCCGGATTGACGGGCACCCGGTGCACACCCTGCGCGGCCCGCAGCTGGGTGCCCTGCGCATGCAGATGGGGATGGTCTTCCAGGGTTCCGCCCTCCTTGACTCGCTCACCGTGGGGGAGAACGTGGCGTTCCCCCTTCGCCGCCACCGCCGGATGGACGAGGGTACCCTCCAGGAAAAGGTCCTGGAGAAGTTGAAGCTGGTGGGCATGGAAGGCGCGAAGGATCGGATGCCGGCGGAACTCTCGGGAGGCATGCGCAAGCGGGTGGGCATCGCCCGGGCCCTGGCGCTGGAGCCCCGCATCCTCCTCTACGACGAGCCCACGGCAGGACTCGACCCGGTCACCGCCCGCGCGGTGGACGAACTCATCCTCCGTGTCCAGAAGCAGACCGGGACCACCACGGTGCTGGTCACCCACGACCTCCTGACCGCCTTGCGGGTGGCCCAGCGCATCGCGGTGCTGGACGGAGGCCGGTTCATCCTCGTGGGCCCTCCGGAGACCCTCTGGCGGTCGGATCACCCTCTGGTGGTGGAGTTCCTCCGCGCGAGCCGACTGCCCACCCGCCCTGAAGAGGAGGGAAGGTCATGAAGCCGGAAGCCCGGGTCGGGCTCGCGGTCCTGCTAGGTCTTTTGCTGCTGGGAGCCCTGGCGGGATTCCTGGGACGGATTCCGCTCTTCGAACGAGGGTATGAATTCACCGTGGTGTTCGAGAGCGCGGAAGGGCTCGGTCCCGGCACTCCCGTCCGCATGGCCGGGGTGCCGGTGGGGGAGGTGCGCGCCCTCCGCCTCACCCCCGATCACCGGGCCGCGGTGCGGGTACGCGTCCGGCCCGAGATCCGTATCCCCGCGGGATCCCGGTTCCAGATCGCCAGCAGCACCTTGCTGGGAAACCGTTACCTGGCCATCCTCCCCTCCGGGGAAGCTGAATCCATCCCGCCGGAGGCGGTGGTCCCGGGAGACCGGGCCTTCACCGTGGAGGACCTCTACCGGAGGGTGGAGGCTCTCGCGAGGGAGGTGGAGACGGCGGTGCGGGATGTGCGCCGCCTCGTGCGATCCGCCCAGGGCGTGGTAGAGCGTCTGGATCGGACCGTGGGCGCCGTTCAGGAGACGGTGGCCGATCCCCGGCTCCGGGCCCGACTGATCCGAACCGCGGAGCACCTGGAGGGCGCGGGCCGGTCCGTGGAGCGGACGACCAGGCACGTGGAGAGGGTGGCGGAGGAGGTCGGGACGGAGGTCACCCAGGCCGCCCGCAGCCTGAGGGACTTCGCGCGGGACCTCCGGGCCACCGCCCAGGAGATCCGCCGGTTCACGGAGGACGTCACCGCCCGGGGGGAAACCGCCTCCCGGATCCGCCGTTCCGTGGCCTCCGCGGAGGAGGCCATCCTCGCCGCCCAGCGCACCGCGGCCAGCGTGGAGCGGACCGCCCGGCGCGTGGAGGAGATGAGCCGCGATCTCCAGGAGGGGCTCATCAACGAGGCACGGCTGCGGGAGGCCCGGGGAGTTCTCGCAGACGCGCGCACGGCCGCCCGCCGGGTGGACGAAGTGATGGGCAAGATCGAGCGGACCGTGGAGGGTTTCACCCCCATCCTGCAGCGGGTCCAGGAGGGGATCCTTCTCCTCCCCAACCTGCACGTCACCTACGCGGTGTGGTACAACACCCGGACCCAGCTCCGCCACGATCTCGACCTCTGGGTGACCCCGGGAGAGGGCCGCTCTTACCGGTTGGGGATCCACGACGTGGGACGGGAGAACCTGCTGCAGCTCCAGGCGGGGTTCCGCCTCACGGATGCCCTGGCGTGGCGGGTGGGGCTTGTGGATTCCCAAGTGGGCATGGGACTCGACTACCAAGGTGAAGGGGGGTGGCGGGTTGCCCTGGACCTCACGAACTTCAACCGCCCCACCCTCCACCTCTCCCTTTACCACGCGGTCCAGCCCGCCTTGGCCATCGGCCTGCACCTGCGGGACGTGCTCCGGGAGCCCTCGTACGGGATCGGCCTGCGGTACCGGTTCTAAAACAGAAAAGCCCCGGGACCGTGGAAGGTCCCGAGGCAAGCACGAGCGCTCGGGGAAGCGTTACCGCTTCTTCTTCGCGCTCTTCTTCGCCGTGGACTTGGCGGAGGTCTTCTTGGCGGTGGCCTTCTTGCTGGCCGCCTTCTTCGCCGCCATGGCTCGGCTACCTCCTTTCCGTTTGGTTTGTAAGAAGTATACGCAGGGAGTGCGAGAATTCCTCCTCCCTTTTCGCAAATTCGTTCGGGATTTCACGCGAAGGCCTGGACCCGTCGGAAGGCTTCCACCGCCCAGGCCACGTCCTCATCCGAGATGTGCCGGTGGGTGACGAGCCGGATCTCATGCGGGGAGAGGGCAAAGCAGAGAACGCCCTGGGCCGCGAGCCGGGCGACGAGCGCGCGGGCATCCCCTTCCACCCGCACCAGGACGATGTTCGTGTCCACCTGGTCCGGATCCACCTCCACGCCGGGGAGGCGGGAGAGTCCCCTGGCCAGCGCCTTGGCCCGTCGGTGATCCTCCGCGAGGCGGTCCACCATCTCCTGGAGGGCCACGATTCCCGCGGCGGCCAGCACCCCCGCCTGCCGCATCCCGCCGCCCACCACCTGCCGCCAGCGCCGCGCACGCTCGATGAAGGATTTGTCGCCACACAGCACGGAGCCCACGGGTGCGCTCAGTCCCTTGGAGAGGGAGAACATCACGGAGTCCACCGGCTCCGCCAGAGCCCTCGCGGGGACTCCCAGGGCCACCGCGGCGTTGAAGATGCGGGCCCCGTCCAGATGCACCGCGAGCCCCGCCCGGTGGGCGGCGGCGGTGGTGGCCGCGATGCGATCCGGGGAGAGGACCACGCCTCCCGCCCGGTTGTGGGTGTTCTCCAGGCACACGAGGCGCGGAGGCGGGGAGTGGGAACCTGCGGGGTGCAAGGCCGCTTGCAGGGCCTCCGGGGAGATCCAGCCGCGCTCGCCCCGGATGGGACGCAGGGCGGCTCCCGCGAGCGCGCTGAGGCCTTGGCGCTCGTGCTCGTAGACGTGCGCGGTGGCCTCGCACAGCACCTCGTCTCCCCGCTGGGTGTGCGTGAGCACGGCCACCAGGTTCGCCATGGTGCCGCTCGTGCAGAACAGGGCCGCCTCCTTTCCCATCCGCTCCGCGGCGAGCTCCTCCAGAGCACGCACGGTGGGGTCTTCCCCGTACACGTCATCCCCCACTTGGGCCTGCGCCATGGCCTCCCGCATCCGCTCCGTGGGCTGGGTGACGGTGTCGCTGCGCAGGTCCACCTCCCGCATTCTCCCTCACTCCTGGGGTTCCGGGGCTCGGGCCGCCTGGTACATTCCGATCCCCCGCCCCGCGATGGCGGAGGCGAGGTACCCGAGGAGGAAGAGGAAGAGGGCGCGCACCAACAGGGCCAGGACCAGGTTGAGATCCGGCCCCTGTTGCGGGGCCGGGGAGGTGAGCCGGCTCAGGGCGCCGGCCGCCAGCTCCGCGTACGCGGAGTAGAAGACGTAGATGAGCAGGAGTACCCCCACCACGAACACCACCATGCCCAGGATGCGGCCCGGCGGGTCCGCGGTGCTCCTTCCTCCCGGCATCGCCTCACCTCCTGCCGATTGGGGTTTCGCGGCTCATCGCGCCTCCACCCGGGCCCGATCCAGGGCGTTCGGGCAGAGGGGACAGGTGTTGTCCTCGGGCAGCCGCGTGATGGCCTCCAGGATGAGCGCGCGCAGCTTTGCGTTGTTCGCCGAGAACATGCGCATCACCTCCTCCGCGCTCACGGGCTCCACGTCCGCCCTCCCCTCCAGGCCCACGTCGTAGTCCGTGACCAGGGAGATGTTCACGTAGCAGATTCCCAGCTCCCGGCTCAGGATGGCCTCCGGATACTGGGTCATGTTGATCACCTCCCACCCCTGCGCCTGGAACCAACGGCTCTCCGCCCGGGTGCTGAACCTGGGCCCCTGGATCACCACCACGGTCCCCCGCTCGTGCAGGGGAAGCCCCTGCTCCCGGGCCACCTCCGCCACCAGCTTCCGCAGGGTGGGGCAGTAGGGATCCGCGGCGCTCACGTGCGTGGTGATGGGACCGTCGTAGAAGGTGTCCGCCCGCCCCCGGGTGCGGTCCACGAACTGATCGCACAGCACGAAGTCCCCGGGCCGGATGTGGGGCTGGAGGCTGCCGACCGCACAGGGCCCGAAAATCCACCGCACGCCCAGCTCCCGCATGGCCCACAGGTTCGCCCGGTAGTTGATGCGGTGGGGCGGGATGCTGTGGTCCCGGCCGTGCCGGGGCAGGAACGCCACGCGCTTGGTGCCCACCTGTCCGATGGTCACCGCGTCGCTGGGAGGACCGTAGGGCGTCTCCACCCGGTACTCCTCCACCTCTTCCAGGAGCTGGTAGAACCCCGAACCTCCGAACACGCCCACATCCGCGCGAACCGCCCTCATGCTTCCTCCTGCTCATCCCTGGATTGCCTCAGCCGGGCGATGTACAGGCGCGTGAGCGCCTCCGTGGAGGCCGGCAGAGGCTCCTCCGGGAACCTCCACCGATCCGCCTCCTCGTACGCCCGGTCCTCTTCCTGCCTCCCCGACCCGCGGAGGCGGGAGGCCATCCACCGCCACGCGGCCTGGAGGGCGGGGATCCGGCGGATGGCCACTTCCCCCAAGAGGAGGCCGAGGGCGACCCCCACCAGCAGGTCTGCGAGATTCCGGCGGGTCTGGGCGGAAGGGTCCCGCCGGAGGGCCTCCGCGGGGTGCCGTACCACCTGTCCTCCCGTCACCTCCGCGATCCGTTCCAGAAGGGACGTCCCGTCGGAACCATACCGCAGCTCCGGCGAGTAGGGGAGCACCACGGGGACCGTGGAGGACCCCACCCTCCGCCCGTCGAGGAAGGCGGAAACCCCAAGGGCGTAGGTCCCGGGCCCGGGGAGCCGGACGCGCGCCTCGTACCACCCGGGCCCGGCCTGCATGAACCGGATCCGCTGCGTCTCCCGTCCCACCAGGGTGCCCGTCACCGTGAGTCCGTCGAGTGGGTTGCCCTCCGCGTCCCGGGCGTCCACCACCGCCTCCAAGGCAGCGCCCCTTAAGTTTACCCGCACGTCCAGGGGCTCCATGTGGGATCGCATCGCCCACCGGACTGCCCGGGACCAGAAGGCGGCGAAGTACGGCCACTGCCGCCACTCCACCGCCCACCGAACCCCCGTATCCGAGGTGAAGGCCACTGCCCGCCCCAACCCGTACCGCCAGGAGGCGAGGAGAGGATCCCGATATGGGGAGAGGAGGTAGACCTGGCTTGCGGGTTTCGGGGAGGTCGCCACGTATCCCCGCAGGGGAGGGACTGCGGGAATCCCGGGGAGAAGGGCGGTGTCGGTTTGCCGTGGGACAAACCGCTCCTCCACGAGGTAGGCCCGGCGGGTGAGGGTGACCTCCGCGGTCAGAAGCTGCGGGACGGTGTAGGGATCCCGGGCATGGTAGTGCCGGCCTCCCCCCCACTCCGCGAGCCGGCGCATGAAGGGGACGTCCGCATCCCGGCCCACAGAAACCGCGGTAAGGGTGATCCCTGCCCCGCGCATGCGGAGGGCGAGGCCCTGGAAATCCCCGGGATCCGTCTGGCCATCGGAGAGGACGATGACGTGTCTCACCCGGGCCCGAACCTCCCTGAGGGCTTCTGCCGCGGCCCGCAGGGCCGGCCACATGTCCGTTCCTCCGCCCGTGCGCAGCCGGGCCACCCGCTCTCCGATCCGATCCCGATCCCGGGCCGGGGTGAGGGGGACCAGCCACCGGTACTCCTGGTCGAAGGCGATGATCCCGATGAGATCCTGCTCCCCGAGGAAGTCGAGGACGCTCCGAGCCGCTTCCTTCGCGAGCTCCACCTTGGCGGGCTCGTTGCTGAGGCCCGCCATGCTGGCGGAGGTGTCCAGCACCAGGACCACGGCCGCGTGCACGAGCCCCACCCGGTGTCGGACATCTGCGGAGACGGGCAGCGCCTCCTCCAGCGGGGTTCCCGCGTAGCCTCCGGGCCCGTACGCGTGTGGCCCTCCCGCGACGACCAGTCCTCCCCCCAGGGAAGCCACGTACGCGCGCAGGGCCTCCATCTGGGCCCGGGAGAGCCGGTGGGCGGGGACATCGTCCAGGACGACGGCCTCGTACCGTGCCAGAGAGGCGGCGTTGCCCGGAAGCCGCTCCGGACTCGCCTCTTCCACCCGCAGGCCTTGAGCCCGAAGGACCCCGGGAAGGTCCCCGGACCCTACGTACAGGACCTCGGGCACCCCGTGCCCCCGGACGAACGCCTCCGCCACGTTGTTCTCCAGAACCCCGTCCTGCTCGGGAAACAGGTCGGCCCGGAGGGGAAGCCACCCGCTCGGGGCGCTCACGGTGAACGGTACCGCCGTCCACCCCTGGGTCAGCCGGACCTCCTTGCGGGCCACCCGGCGTCCCCCGGCTGCGAGTTCCAGGCGGGCCCGCTGCGGCCGGGAGGACCAGAGGAGGACCTGGATCTCGAACCGCTCCCCTGCCCGAACCTCCGCGGGCGTCAGGAGATCCTCGATGCGCGCCCCGTCCCGGTCGAAGGCGGACCGCAACGGCACGACGAAGATGGGCACCCCGGCCGCGGCCACACGACGCGCGGCCTCCATCGCTTTGCCCCGCAGATCCAGCCCATCGCTCAGAAGCACGAGCCGCCGACCGCCCTCTTCCGGGAGGGCGGCGAGCGCGAGGTCCAGGGCAGCCCCGATGTCCGTGTCCGCGGGATCCGGACGGGAGGCAGGAGAGGGGTCGAATCGCTCCGTGGGCGCCTGCTCGACCACGGCCCTCCCGCCAAAGGTCACGAGGCCGAGCCGGTCGCCCGGTTGTCGGAACCTGGTGGCAGCCGCGAGGAACCGCTCGGCCCGCACGGCCTCCTCCGGAAGAAGGCTGTCGGATCGGTCCAGGACGAACACCACGGAGATGGGTCCCCCGGGAACGGCAACCTGTGTTCCCGCGAGGGCCAGCACCACGCATCCCAGGGCCACCATCCGGAGGGCGGGGCCGACCCGGAAAGGGCGGGAAGCCCGCCACAGGAGGGGGAGGAGAAGGAGCAGGAGCAAGGCGGCGGGAGAGGAGAAGCGGATCACCGTTTCCCCCCAGGAGCCGCAGAACCCCGCTGTCTCAGGAAGAGCGCCCACTCCCCCACCAGGAGCCCCAACAGGACCCACAGGAACTCCCGGGAGAGGTCGCGGCCTCCTGCACGGGTCTCCTCGGGCCTGAAGGAAGGAAGGGAAGCCGTGGGGGGAGGCGCGAGGGGACGCCGCTCCGCCGCGGGCTGCACCGCGACCGTACGCACCGTCCCAGAGCCCGTCCTCAGGCGGTAGATGCCCGCGCGATCCAGAGGCGGGGTGCGGAACACGCCGGCCACGGCCAGCAGGCGCCGTGGGCCCAAGGGCCCCTCAAGCCAGGCTTCGGGATGCCCCCCCGCGGGAAAGGTGAGGACCTCCCCGGCCTGCACCACGGACCGGCTCGGACCGCCCAACCAGTCGAGGACGTTGGACAGGAAGATGGGGAACGCGGGCCGAAGGCCGAGGTCCGAGCCCGTAAGATCGAAGGCGAGCAGCACTACCCGGTGGGTTCCCGACTCGTACGCCCACACCAAAGGGCCGGCTCCTTCCGCCAGCACCTCCCCGGCCCGGGTCTCCAGGGCTAAGGCGTCCCGGATCCGCACCTCCGAAAGGTCCACGAACCGGAGGAGGGAATGCGTCCGGTGGAAGCGGACCACCCGCGGTTCCCGGACGATTCCGGCCACCTGCACCGGAAGGTTTTTGGGGACGGTGCGGACCAGGAGCGCGTTGCCGGGCGGGAGCGCCCGCACGGGGACCCGGTCCACGATGACCACGTCGGAGGGGGGCCATTGCCATGGATCCGGAGAGTCGGTCCGCGCCACCTCCCGCACCCCCATGGCCCGCAGGGCCTCCAGGAAGAACGCGGGGGAGCGGCCCACCACCAGCACGGTGGGGAGGGGACGTCTCCCCAGGGCGATCCGTCGGTCGTCCGCGGGCAGGTCGTCTCGGCCGAGCAGGCGTCCCTCCACCACCTCCCCTTCCGGCACGTCGAGCCGCACCACCCGCTCCCCTCCCGCGGCAAGATCCACCGGAGCCCGCCACACCTCCTTCCCGTCCACCCACACTCCAAGGGGGACGTGCGAGGGTGCGGAGGTGTCGTTGCGAACCCGGAGGACCACCCGTAGCCGGCCAGGCCCCCGGGGGTAGGCAAGGATCTCGACGAGCCCCAGGTTGCGGGCAGCTCCGCCGAAGAGGTGCGCCACGGCTCCGGGAACCGGCCGGTCCGAGAAGACGTGGACTTCCAAGGAGCGGCCCGGCCGGGCGAGGGCCCGCGCCAACTGAACCGCACCTTCTAGATCCGCCTCTCCGTCCGTGGGCTCCAGCTCCCTGAGGGCCCTGAGGGCCTCGGAGGGAGGGCCGAGCGGGCGGATCAGGCGGGGCGTGCGGGCGGCGCCCAGAAGGGCCGCGGCGTGGCCGGGTCCCACCCTTGCCAGGAGCTCCTGGGCCCCGCGGCGGGCCGCCTCGAACCGGCTGGGCGGGAGATCCCGGGTTTGCATGCTCAGGGAGAGATCCATCACCACCGCCACATCCGCCCCTACGCCGCCGGGGAGGAGGAGGCGGGGGCGCGCGAGAGCGAGGGAGGCGGCGCAGACCGCCAGGATCTGCAGCAGCAGGAGGAGGTTGCGCTCGAGTCGCCGGACCGGCCGGCGCACCAGCAGCTCCCTGGCCGAGCGTTGCCAGAGGAGCAGGCTGGGAACCACCACCTCCGTGCGCCGGGGCCGTAGGAGGTACAGGAGCACCAGGAAGGGAATGCTCGCCAGCCACCACAGGGCAGAAGGATTTTGAAGCGTCATCCCCGCACCAGTCCCGCGGCCCGCATGTAGCGCAGCACCAGCTCCCGCACCGGCACACGGGTGGTGGTCCGGAGGTAGGCGATCCCGTGCCGGAAGCAGAACTGCCGGCACGCCTCCAGGAACCCGTCCCGGGCTCGCACGAAGGCCTCCAGGCTCTCCCGGGAACTCGTCCACTCCAGGACGGACCCCGTCTCCGCATCCACCAGCCGCAGCTCTCCCCGGAGGGTTGGGAAGAGCTCCTCCTCGCTGAGGATCTGGACGAGGAACGTCTCGAACCGTCCGTAGCGCAGCCGTCTCAGCGCTTCCTCGTAGCCCGCGGGGTCCAGAAGATCCGTGAGCAGGATCGCCACGCCCCGACGCCGGGTGCGGGCGGTGTAGTCCGCGAGGGCGGAGGCCAGGGCCGTGGGACCTTCCGGCCGGACCTGCTCCAGGAAGGAGAAGAGGGTGTGTGCGTACTGCCGACCCCGGCGGGGCGGAAGCACCTGGATGCGGCGGCCCTGCAGGACCACCACGCCCACCCGTTCCAGGTTCACCAGGGAGATGTACCCCAGAGCCGCCGCCAGTTGCTTCGCATAGTCCATCTTGGTCGGGGAGCCGAACCCCATGGAAGCGCTCGCGTCCAGAAGGAGGTGGACGTCAAGGTCCTCCTCCGTGGTGGTGAGCTTCACGAACAGCCGGTCCAGACGGGCGTACGCGTTCCAGTCCACGAACCGGTAGTCGTCGCCCACCTGGTAGGAGCGGTAGTCCGCGAACTCCACCCCGCGGCCCACGAGCGCGCTGGGCCGATCCCCGCCGGACCGGCTGCGGACCCGCCGGCGCACGAGGAGGGTGAGGCGCTCCAGCTCGCGGAGGAAGTCGGGATCCAGCAGGAGGGCGCTCACGGCGTCGGGAGGGACTCCGCGGGCTCGAGCTCGGGGGTGTGGGCGAGGACGTCCCGAAGGATCCGGTCCGGATCCACCCCCTCTGCCTCGCCCTCGAAGTTCAGGAGGATCCGATGCCGCAGGGCCGGCAGCACCACGGACCGGATGTCCTCCGCGCTCACGTGGGCCCGGCCCGCCGCGAGGGCCCGTACCTTTGCGCCGAGGAGGATGGCCTGGGCTCCCCGGGGGCTGCTGCCGTACCGCACGAACCGGGAGACGAGGGCAGAGCAGCGGGGGCTCGTCGGGTGGGTGGCCTCCACCAAGCGGGCCACGTAGCCGAGGAGATGCGGAGCCACCGCCACCTCCCGTACCAGGGCCTGCATGGCCAGTACGGTGGCGCCGTCCGCCACGGGCTCGGCTTCCGAGAGGACCGCCCCCGTGGTACGATCGAGGATCTCCACGAGGGAGTCCACATCCGGATACGGGACGCGCAGCTTGAAGAAGAACCGGTCCAGCTGGGCCTCGGGAAGCGGATACGTTCCCTCCATCTCGATGGGGTTCTGGGTGGCGAGCACGAAGAAGGGACGCTCAAGAGGGTAGGACACTCCGGAGACGGTCACCGCCAGCTCCTGCATGGCCTCCAGCAGGGCGGACTGGGTTTTGGGCGTGGCCCGGTTGATCTCGTCCGCGAGCACCAGCTGGCTGAACACGGGCCCGGGCTGGAAGGTGAAGTGCCGGCGGCCATCCTCATCCGTCACGAGGACGTTGGTGCCCACGATGTCCGCGGGCATGAGGTCCGGGGTGAACTGAATCCGCGAGAACCGCAGATTCAGCACGCGGGCCACGGTCTTCACGAGGAGCGTCTTGCCCACACCCGGAACCCCTTCCAGGAGCACGTGTCCCCCCGCGAACAGAGCCACGAGGACGAGCTCCACCAGCTCCTCGTGGCCCACCATCACCTTCCCGACCTCTGACCGGATCCTCCGATAGAGGTGCTGAAACTCGTGGATCTCCAACCTCATTCCCTCCGTCGTCCGAGCTCCAGGAAGTACCGCCCCACCAGATCCCGATACGGCCCGGGGATCCGTTCGCGGGCCATGGCCTCGTCCAACCGCCGCACCACCAGGGGGGAGACGTGGACGGGAGCGGTCCGAGGCGGGTTTCGCACGCCCGTACCCGGCACCTCTACGAGGGTAGGCTTTCCCCTTCCGGGGCTCCCCTGAAGGCGCTCTTGCCTGAGCCCGGTCCCCAGCCGCCCCGTGGGCTCCCCCAGTTTCTCCCGCACGCTCCCCTGCCCGGCCCGAAGTCCCTCGTCCGGGCCCTCCGTGAGCCCCCCCGGTCTCGGCCCAGGGCGCTCCCTGGCCCGCCCGGCGCCCGCGGGGGATGCGGGGAAGGGAACGGCTCCCGTCACGATGTCCCGCTCCTCCATCGCGGTGTGGGTCTCCGTCGGTGCCTGGATGCGTTGGAGGGTCGCCTCCGTCTCCCGCGCCAGCATCCGCAGGGTTTCGACCTCCGAGACCAGGCGTTGCACCTCCCGGAGGTCCTCCCGGGCCTGACCAAGAGCCTGGAGGGCGGAGGGCCCATCCGATCGTCGCACGGCTTGGCGGGCTCTCCGGAGGGAGGCCCGGACGGGCGGAGGGAGATCCCGGCTGTGGACCAGGTCCCGGAGGGCTTCCTCGATCCGCCGCCGCTCTTGAGGGGAGGGGGCAGTGCTCAACCGTAGCTGGAGAGCTTCCAAGCTCTGGATGCGCTGGTCCAAAGCCTCCCGGGAGGGCAGCCGAGGAACATTGGCTTCCTCCCTGAGCAGCTCCTCGGCTTGAGAGCGGGCACCCTCCACCTGGCGCACCAGCGCCTGCAACCGCCCCACCGCCTCGTGCCGCGTGGCCCGTCCCTGCCGCAGGGTCCGGGCCACCTGCCGAGCCCGCTCCGCCTGCTCCGCCGCGCGCGACAGCCTCTGCGCCCGCGCCCTCTCCCCGATCTGTCCCACCCTCTGTTCCAGTCGCCGGCTTTCCGCCCGGACGACCTCCTGCACCCGGCGGGCAGGAGTCCCCGGGAGGGTGACCCCTCCCAGCAGCAGGTCCCAGATCAACAGCCCAGTAGCCAGCACGAGAACCCGGGGATCCAGGGCCGTCCGGATGGGGACGGCGCGGCGTGCGTCCGCACGGAGGAGGGCTTGAGTCGCCTCCTCCAGCACCTGGTCCCGGAACCGGGAACGGACCCGGCCCATGGCGATGCCGAGGGCCGTCGTCAACCGGTCCTCCAGCCCGCAGGTCCGGTCTAGGAGGTGGGCCGCGTAGTACAACGAGGGAACGAAGAGGAGGCGGCCCACGAGGAGGCTCACGAGGGCCGCGAGGGCACTCCCCCCGAAGATCCACCCCAGCCGCACCTCCAAGGGGAAGGCCAGGGAGAGGGCCCGGACGGCGATCCCCCACCCGAGTCCGCCCAGGCTCACCACGCTGGCCAGCCGCACGGCCCGCTGCCACGCCATGCGGCTCCGGGCGTGGTGCAGGGGCCGGAAGGCCAAGGTGCTCAAGGACTCCTCCGGAGGCGCTCCACCTGTCGGGCGCACAGCCAGAACACCGCCGTGCCCACCACCGTCCATTCCCCGACCCACAGGAGCCGGACGGTCCCGGGGGCAGAGGGATGCACAGCCTGGAGGGAGGAGGGACTGGCCCACAAAAACAGAGAGCCCAGGACCCCACCCACCACAGTCCAGACCGCGAGGGACCGGAGGAGGTCGTTCTCCACCACGCCCCCCAGCCAGGTCCCAATCCCCGCAAAGGCCCATCCCACCGGGACCGCCGCCACCACCTGGCCCGCGGCCGCCGTCCAGGGGAGGGCCCGTAGACCCGCGAGGAACGCGAGGGCGGGCAGGGCCAGAAAGGAGAGGAGGAGGGCATACAGGAACCCGGCAAGGGCCTTGCCCCGGGCGATCTCGCGGGCAGGGAAGAAGGCGGTGGCCAGATCCGGCAGCCCCTTTTCGCCCGGGATCGCGACCTCCCCGCTCGTCACCGCCACGCACAGGAAACTCACCGCGGCGAGGAAGATCCAGGAGGCCACGCCGAGGGCGGGCTGATCCGCGCTTCCATCGGGAGCGGTGCCGAACAGGGCGAGGAGGTGGAGGACCGCAAGCCACACGGCGAGCACGGCCACGCCCTTCGCGGTCGTGAGCCGGGCACGGAGGTCACCCCGTGCCACCGCCATCATCGCAGGCCCGCCACGAGAACCACCCAGCCGCCGCCCGACTCCGCGAGCAGAACCGGGTGGAAACCTATTATAGCATCCCAGGCGGGGACCATCCGACGCCCTTCCTGGATCCCGGGGCGGGTGCCGTCCACGGGTCGCCACGCTCCGGGATCCAGGGGCGTGCGCCCCTCCCGGAGGCCAGAGAACTCGATCTCCCGGCCCTTCCACACCAGCCAGCTCCTCCCCAGGCGACCTCCTCGGAGGTCGAGCCAGCGGCCTTGTCTATCTACCTCCGCCGAGAGTTCTTCCCCGGAGACGCGCTCCCACCGGAGGAAGAGGGGTTGGGCGGGCTGCTGGTGAAGGCGTACCCGGACCCCTTCTGTGTCCTCCCAGACGTCCGCTTCCAGAAAGCTGCCCTGGAAGAGGACGGAGGAGCCCGGAGGAAACACGGCGGATACGGGTCCCCCGTAGGCGGAGCGGTGGCTTGCGACGCCGTACGTCCAAGCGATCCCCTCCACCACCACCGTCACCCACCTGCGATCCGGAAGGGTCACCTGGCGGCGCACCTCCGCGGCCAGCAGGAGAAGCCCGGCGGTGGCGACGCCGACCGCCACGGGGATCCCGATCCATCCCCCCGGGTGCCGCGCCCCTGCCCGGAGCGCGAGGAAGAGGGCAAGCCATGTGCCCGCAAGCCCCAAGGCCACAAGCCCGAAGGGCGGGCGCGGCCGGGCCGCTTCCAGTGGGCTCCACTCCACGGACCTGCGGGGGGGTCTAGCTCTTGGGTCTTCCGGCCAGGGGTCTGCGGGATCCCAGAGCTGGACGCTTCCAAGTCCGACAGGGGAGCTGGCCACCGCCCGTAGCCAGACTCCCAGGGGGCCGGAGGGGCGAAAAGTCCGCTCCAGCAGGACCCGACCTCCGTGCAGGACCCAGGCCTTGAGGGCGTCCTGCTGTCGCTGGTTCAGCTCGCGTTCCTCCAGGGTCCGGATCGCCAGAGCGTCGAGGGAGGTGTAGGCCAGTGGGTCTTCCGGGAGATCCCGCTCCCGCACCACGACCGCGGTGCGCCGGCCGGGATCCGCAAGGCGGCCCGGGCCCCGCCCCTCCTGGTCCACCACCGCCACCAGGCCTTGTGCTATCCGCTGGGAGGACACCCTCACAGCGGTGCGGACAACGGTTCGCCCCTCCGTCTCCAGGGAGATCCCCACCGGAGCCCGGAGATCCAGGAGGGGGAGGGTCAGCAGGAACCCCCTCGGGGAATTGCCCGGAAGGTGAACCGGGCGGCGGTAGCGCAGCCGGCTCCCGGAGCCCGCGGAGATCTCCACCACCACCCACCCGTCCAGGGGTGAGGACGACCGAAGGAGGACGAGGACGGGATGCCAGAAGCCGGGACGCACCCATCCCTCCCATCCCACCCGTGCCTGCAGGCGGGCGGAGGCAGCCTCGCCTGGTGCGGGGAGGAATCCCAAGAGCAAAAGAGGCGCACAGCCGAGCACCGTGCGCCCCAGCGCTTTGATCCACCCGGAGGCTCTACCGGTCCGCGTCCGACCCCGCAGGCGCGCCCTCAGATTTCCCTTCCCCCTTCTCCTTGGGCTCGGATCGCGACGCCTCGTTGCCGCCCGAGGACCGCCCGTAATCCGTACGGTAAAACCCGGAGCCCCGGAACACGAGGCCCACGGATCCGTACGCCTTCCGGCTGGGTGCGCCGCAGACCGGGCACGGCTCCGGAGGAGCCCCCACCGGTTGGATGCGCTCGAAGTGGTGTCCGCAGTGCGTACAGCGGTACTCGTAGAGCGGCACCTCCGTCACCTCCGGAGCCTCATTCTCCGGAATCGCGGCCCCCCCGTCAACGCCTCTCACAGCATGGCGTACTTCCCCGCCACGAGGTCCTGCACGAGCTGGGGGAGGCGGAGGAGCTCCCGCTCCATGATCTCCCGGATCTGCCGGAACGCCCGGCCCTTTTGCACGCCCCGCGCGAGGATCACCTGGGCCGCGGCCACCCGCGGGCGGTGGATGGGCTCCCCGATCTGGCTCGCGAGCCACACGTAGCACTCCCGGACGCCCCTCACCTCCTCGTGCACCTTCTGGGCCATCTGGTGGGCCAGCACGGTGTAGATCTTCCCCACGTGGGAGACGGGGTTCTTGCCCGCGGCCGCCTCCGTGCCCATGGGCCGGTTCAGGGCGATGACCCCGTTCACCTTGTTCCCCCGACCCACCTGCCCGCTGTCCCCGCCCTCCGCGGACGTCCCGGTGACGGTGAGGTACATCCCGCCCAGGCCCCGACCCGGCTGGTCCGCGTTGTTGATGGTGAGCTTCACCTCCAGGGGGCACCGGCTTCGGACGAATTCCAGGACCGCCTCCTGCATGTGGGCCTTCCGTCGGAAGTAGGTGGCCTCGCTGTCCACGAACCGGTCCACGAAGGCCACGGCCACGGTGAGGTGCAGGGTGGATCCGATCCGGATTCCCATCACCTTGATGTCCTCCCCTGCCTCCGGGAAGGTCCGCTTGAACTCCGGGCTGTTCATGTAACGCTCCACCTCCAGCACCGCCTGCTCCGTGACGGTGAGAGGGGCATAGCCTACGGCCGCGGAGGTGTCGTTCGCCCCGATCTCCTCCCGATGGAAGATGTCCACGAGCTCCGGAGAGCCCGGGCGCAGGAGGCTCTCATAGCGCACGTGTCGGTCTGGATCCACGAACCGCAGGTGCTCCCGGATCCACCGCTTCGCGGTGGCGATGGCAATCTCGTGCACGGGGATCTCCACGTCCTGAAGCCGGAAGGTGGCCCGGTCGCCGAAGATGAGGCGCATGGGCTCCCGGACCTCTCCCCCCCCGAGGCGAACCTCCGCCTCCCCGGCCACCAGGAGGGCTTTGTCGATGTTGTGGTGCAGGATGGCGCCTGTGCGTTCCAGATACGCCCGGCAGAGCTCCACGGAGACCTGTTCCATGATGGCGTCACAGATGGAGTCCGGGTGCCCGACCCCCTTCCGCTCCACCAGCTCCATCTGGTGCTCGGAGACCGGAGGACCGGGAAGCGACTCCACAAGGATGCGATCCGTCATCTTCACCCCTCCCGCGTCTGAGGTCTCTGATCATCCGGATCTGCGGGGACGACGGGCGAACACCCGGATGCACACCAGGCCCGCCACGAACCCTCCGATGTGCGCCCAGAAAGCCACGCCCCCGCCGAACTCGCTCCGCACACCCAGGGACGCGATCCCATACACCAGCTGCAGGAGGAACCACATGGGGAGGAAGAGGAGGGCGGGGACCTCCATCAGCTGCAGGAAGAACCCTAGGGGAACCAAGGCCAGGATCCGGGCTCGGGGATAGAGCACCAGATACCCGCCCAGCACCCCTGCGATGGCCCCGCTCGCTCCCACCATGGGCACCCGGGAGGCGGGCTGGATGAGGATCTGGGCAAAGGCGGCCGCAAGCCCGCACAGCACGTAGAACACCAGGAACCCCACGTGGCCCGTGGCGTCCTCCACGTTGTTCCCGAAGATCCACAGGTACAGCATGTTCCCCACCAGGTGCAGCCAACCCCCGTGGAGGAACATGGAGGTGAAGAGGGTATAGTAGGGCGGGTCCGGACCCAGGAGCTTCGCGGGCACGAGGCCGTACGTCTCGAAGAGGGCCTGGATCTCCTCGGGAGATCCCAGGCCCACGGTGTACAGGAACACGAGGAGGTTCGTCCCCAGGAGGGTGAGCATCATAACCGGGGTTCGCCGGCCGGGAACGCTGTCACGGAGCGGGATCACCGGACTTCTCCCCTAGGAGGACATCCAGCGGGCCTGGTGGACTCCGTCTGCCTCGAGGAGGGCGGCCAGCAACCGGCCGCGGTCCACCTCCGGTGGAGTCCGCACGGTAAAGGTGAGGTGCACGAGGCCATCCGTGCCCTGCACCACCTCCGCGCCGAGGACCGTGGCCCGGTGGCGGGCGAGGAGGCCGAAGAGGTCCGCGAGCCGGCCGGGCCGGTCCTGCACGGCTACCTGGAGCACCCCGGTGCTCCCCCGTCGCAGCAGGCGGGCGTCAATCCGGGGGAAGAGGTGGAGGATGACCACCACCGCCAGGGTGCCGAGGATGGCGGGAAGGTACAGCCCGGTTCCCACCGCCATCCCGATGGCGGCCACGGTCCAGAGGCTCGCCGCGGTCGTCAGCCCCCCAACCCCCACGCCGTGACGCCAGATGGTCCCCGCGCCCAGAAAACCGATGCCCACCACCACGTTCGCCGCGATGCGGGTGGGGTCCGCCCCGCTTCCCCGGAACCCGTAGCCGCTGATGAGGGTGAACAGGGTGGCTCCCAGGGCGACCAGGATGTGGGTACGGAAGCCCGCGGGCTTCTCCAGGGCTTCCCGTTCCAGCCCCACCACGCCGCCCAGCAGGACCGCCAGTCCAAGACGCAGGACCACCTCCAGGGTCTCGACCACGTCCCTCCTCTGCCCCTAGAACCCAGTGCCGCCAGCCCATCGTAGAATGTCCCGATAGGTGAGCACAAGGATGAGCAGGAGGAGGAGGGCGAACCCCACGAGGTGCGCGTAGCCCTCCCGCCGGGGATCCACCGCCCGGCGCCGTACCGCCTCCACGAGGAGGAACGCGAGTCGCCCTCCGTCGAGGGCGGGAAAGGGCAGGAGGTTGAAGAAGCCCACCATCACGCTGAGGAAAGCGGTCATGAAGAGGTAGGAATCGAGCCCCGTCCGGGCCGCGTCGCCCAGGAGGCGCACCGCCCCGACAGGTCCTGCGAGCCCCTCGAGGAAGGTCCCAGTGGCCACCAGGTGGACGACTCCCACCACGATGTCCCGCATGAACCGCACGGTCTGCCCCGTGGCCCAGACGAGAGCGGAGAGAGGGTGATGGCGCTGCCGGAGGACCCCCGGCGTGATGCCGATGGCCCCTACCCGCAGCCGGGGCTCCAGCTGCGGCGTGACGGTCACCTCGAACACCCGCCCCTCCCGCTCCACCCGGAGCCGGAGGGGCCGTCCGGGGCTCCGGTGGATGGTCTGCACCATCTGCTCCCCGCTGCGGACCTCCTCCCCGTTGATGGCCACGATCCGGTCCCCCACCCGCAGTCCCACCCGCTCCGCGGGCCATCCGGGCCGGACCTCCGTGATCTCGTTCGTCACCCCTGCGGGCAGGCCCCACACGGAGACCACCAGCCCCAGCAGGAGCACGGCCAGCAGGAAGTTCATCAGGGGCCCGGCCGCCACCACCAGCATCCGCTGACCCACCCGCTTTGACCGGAAGGAGCCGGGGCCTGTCTCCTCCTCGAAGTCCTCGCCCGCCAGACGCACGTATCCCCCGAAGGGGAAGAGGTTGATCCGGTAGGTGGTCTCCCCCCTGCGGAACCGCACCAGCGCCGGTCCGAAACCGATGGCAAACCCCTGCACCACCACTCCCACCCATCGGGCCGCGAGGAAGTGTCCCAGCTCGTGTGCCAGGATCATGAGTCCGAACGCGAACACCGCGAGCGCGATCGTCATCAAAGCCCCCTCACCAGCGCCCGGGCCCAGCGGTCTGCCTCCAGGATCTCCTCCAGGGAGGGATCCGGGACGGGATCGTGTAGGTCCAGGGCCAGCCGTACCGCCTTCGGGATCTCCACGAACGCCATCTCCCGCCTTAGGAACCGCTCCACCGCCACCTCGTTCGCCGCATTCAGCACCGCAGGGGCCGTTCCCCCTCGTCCCAGGGCCTCGTACGCGTAGCCGAGGCACGGAAACCGTCGGGGGTCCGGCGGCTCAAAGGTGAGCGCCTGAGGACGGCTCCAGTCCATTCGAGCATACGACACGCCCACCCGATCGGGGTAGGTGAAGGCGTACTGGATGAAAAGCCGCATATCCGGGGGACTGAGGTGGACGAGGGTGGTCCCGTCCACGAGTTCCACCATGCCGTGCACCACGCTCTGGGGATGGATCACCACCTGGATCCGGTCTGGGGGGAGGTCGAACAGCCACCGGGCCTCGATGACCTCCAAGCCCTTGTTCATGAGGGTGGCGCTGTCCACGGTGACCTTCGGTCCCATCCGCCAGGTGGGGTGCTGCAGGGCTTCCTCCGGGGTGACGGTACGGAGGGAGGAGAGGGGCCGCCGCAGGAAGGGGCCTCCGGAAGCGGTGAGCACCACCCTGGCCACGGTGCCGGGGTCCCGCCCTTCCAGGACCTGGAAGATGGCGCTGTGCTCCCCGTCCACGGGAATCAGGCGAACCCCCCGGGCCGCCACCGCCCGACGGATCAGGTGACCCGCGGCCACCAGGGTCTCCTTGTTGGCAAGCGCCACGTCGTGCCCGGCCTCGATGGCGCTCAGGGTCGGACGCAGACCCGCGATGCCGCTGAGGGCCACGAGCACGAGATCCGCCTCCGGCCACCCGGCGAGCCACTCCATGGCCCCCTCCCCCACCTGGAAAGCACCCCGGAACTCCGGCACGTAGGCCCTGAAGGCCTGCGCGGCCCCGGGATCGCTGAGGGCCACCGCCTCCGGTTGGAAACGCCGCACCTGCTCCCCGAGGGTCTCCGCGTCCCGCCGGGCTCCCAGCCCCGTGATCCGCACCCGGTCCGGGATGGCCTCCGCCACCTCGAGGGCCTGGCGGCCGATGGAACCGGTGGAACCCAGGATCACCACGCGCTTCGGGTTCACAGGGCCCCCGTCCAGGTGGCGAAGACGTAGTAGCCCACCACGGCCGCGAAAAGCACGCCGTCAAACCGATCCAAGAACCCCCCGTGCCCGGGGAGGATGGTACCGGAGTCCTTCACCCGGGCCTCACGTTTCAGGGCGGATTCCCACAGGTCTCCCGCCACGGCCGCGGTGCTGCAGAGGGCTCCGGCCACCGCGGCCATGCCGGGCGGGATCCCGAACCCCATCCCCACGGCGAGGGCCCCCAACACCCCGCACACCACGCCCGCGGTGGCTCCCTCCACGGTTTTGTTCGGACTCACCTGGGGGAGGAGCTTACGCCGGCCCAGCCATCGGCCCACGAAATAGGCGGCCGCGTCCGTGGCCCACACGGTTCCGAACACGAGGAAGGTGAACGCCATCCCCTGCCGGAGCTGCCGGAGCAGCAGCAGGTGGGTGGCGAAATAGCCCACGTACAGGACCCCCAGGATGGTGCCCGCGGCGTTGGCCAAAGCCCGTCCGCGGTTCGGACTGAGCTGGGTGGAGAGGACGTACAGCACCACCGCCGCGAGGACCGCGAGTACCCCCCGTCGCTCCCCCAGGTACGCGAGGACCGCCAGGGCAACCCCCGCCACCACCCCCACCGCCCGGCTCGGCGCGTACCCCGCGAGGTCCACGAGGGTGTAGAACTCCCAGAGCCCCAACACGATGAGCGCCGCCACCAGGACCAGCAGGACCTCCCCCCCCAGCCATACCCCCACCACGATGATGGGGATGCCGGTCAGCGCGGTAAGGAGTCGTCGGCCTAGCATCCCGAACCGGGCGCGCCATCGAACTCCGCGGGATCGAGGCCACCGTACCGACGCACCCGCCGCTGGTAGTCCCGGATGGCCGCCACGAGGGTCTCCCGATCGAATTCCGGCCACAAGACGGGCGTGAAGTACAGCTCCGTGTATGCACACTGCCAGATGAGGAAGTTGCTCAACCGTCGCTCTCCCGCGGTCCGGATGATGAGGTCGGGATCCGGGAGGGGGTGGGTCTGGAGGTGCCGGGCCACCACCGCCTCGTCCACCTCCTCGGGCCGGAGCCGGCCCGAGGCGATGGCCACCGCGATCTTCCGGACCGCCCCCGTGATCTCCGCCCGCCCTCCGTAGTTCAACGCTCCCACCAGCACGAGGGCGTCGTTGTGTCGGGTGGCCTCCTCCGCATACTGGATGGCCTCCTGGAGGCTCGGGGGAAACCGGGTGCGATCGCCGATGATGCGAACCTGAACTCCCTGCGCAGCGAGTTCCGGGGTCTCCTCCCGCAGGACCTGCTCGTAAAGGGCGCACAGGGCTTCGATCTCCTCCCGGGGACGCCGCCAGTTCTCCGTGCTGAAGGCGTACAGGGTCAGAATCCGAAGTCCCAGCTCCCGCGCCGCACGGACCGTGCGACGGATGGCCTCCCGGCCCGCCCGGTGTCCCTCGATCCGGTGGAGCCCCCGGGCCTTGGCCCACCGGCCGTTTCCGTCCATGATGATGGCCACATGGTGGGGGATGCGGCGGGGATCCAGTCCCAGACTCCGGAGGACGGATCCACGATCCGGGAGAGAGGTCGGGTCAGCGCGAGACGCGGTGGCCACCTCAGCGGCCTTCGGGTGCCGGAGGAAGCCGCTCATACCACTCCCAGCTCACCACGAGCTCCACCACACCCTCCCGGAGGCGCTGGCGGATCACCCGCTGGCATCCCACTCCCCGTCCCGCCCGGGGCGGAGCGGTCTGCTTGACCTCCACCCTCCATCCCTCGGCCTCCAGCTCAGCCCGGGCCTGGTCCAGGGGATATCCCAGCACGTCCCGCACCCTAGACCTCCAGGATCTCCGCCTCCTTGCGTTGGAGGAGGGCGTCAATCTCCTCGATGAACCGGTCCGTGAGTCTCTGGAGCTCTTCTTGGGCACGCCGGGCTTCGTCCTCCGAGATCTCCCCCTCGTCCTCCAGCTCCTCGATGGTCTCCCTGGCCTCCCGACGGATGTTCCGGATGGCCACACGCCCCTCCTCTGCCAGCTTTCGGGCCAGCCTCACGAGATCCTGTCGTCGCTCCTCCGTGAGGGGCGGGATCGGCACCCGCAGGACGTTTCCGTCCGAGGTGGGATGGAGGCCGAGGTCGCTCTGCATGAGGGCCTTCTCGATGTTCCGCAGGGCGGACCGGTCCCAGGGCTGGATGACGAGCAACCGCGGTTCCGGAGCGGTGATGGTGGCCAGCTGGTTGAGGGGGACGGGGGTGCCGTAGTACTCTACCCGAATGTGCTCCACCAGCCCCGGATGCGCCCGGCCCGTGCGCAGCCCTGCCAGCTCCCGGCGAGTGGCTTCCACCGACTTCTGCATCCGCTGGCGGGCATCCGCCAGAACCTCCTGGATCACGGCACCCCTCCGATCAGGGTCCCCACGTGCTCCCCCCGCACGATGCGCTCCACGTTGCCCGGCTCCGTCAGCCGGAACACCCAGATGTCCATGTTGTTGTCCATACACAAGGATACCGCGGTGGCGTCCACCACCTGCTGGATCCCCCGGTTGAGGAACTCCAGGTAGGTCAGCCGATCCAGCAGCACCGCATCGGGGTAGAGCGCCGGGTCCTTGTCGTAGACCCCGGCCACCCCCTTCTTCGCCATGAGCACGGCCCCCGCCTCGATCTCGATGGCCCGCAGGGCCGCGGCGGTGTCCGTGGTGAAGTAAGGGTTCCCCGTGCCCGCGGCGAACAGCACCACCCGCCCCTTTTCGAGGTGCCGGATGGCCCGGCGCCGGATGTAGGGTTCCGCGATCTCGTGCATGGCGATGGCGCTCTGCACCCGGGTGGCGAGCCCCTCGCCCTCCAGGATCTCCTGGAGGGCGAGGGCATTGATGACCGTGGCCAGCATCCCCATGTAGTCCGCGGTGACCTTCTCGATGCCCAGCCGACGGCTCAGGTCCCCGCCCCGGACGATGTTCCCACCCCCCACCACCAGGGCCACCTGGACGCCCAGCTCGTGAACGGCCTTCACCTCCCGCGCCACCAGCTCCAGGACCCGGGGATCCAGGATCTCCCGGCCGTTCCCGCTCAGCTCCTCCCCGCTCAGCTTGAGGACGATGCGCCGGTAGCGCAGGTCCGCCATGGCAGGCCCGTTCCTACGAGGCCTCCCCCACCCGGAACCGGCAGAAGCGCCGGACCACGATGTTCTCCCCTGTCCTCGCCACCACCTCCGCGATCACGTCCGAGACCTTCCGCTTCTCATCCCGGATGAAGGGCTGCTCCAGCAACACCACGCCCTCAATCCACTTCTCCACCTTCCCTTCCACCGCCCGTTCCAGGGCCTGAGGGGGCTTTCCCGCCATGGTCTCCTGGAGCTGGCTCCGGGCGATCTCGCGTTCCCGCTCCAGCTCCTCGGGAGGGATCTGGTCCCGGGAGATGTACTTCGGGTCCGTGGCCGCCACCTGCATGGCCAGGTCCCGGACCAAACGCCGGAATTCCTCCGTGCGGGCCACGAAGTCCGTCTCGCAGTTCACCTCGATGAGCACCCCCAGCACGCCGTTCCCGTGGATGTAAGCGTCCACCACGCCTTGGGCCGCCGAGCGGCCCGACCGCTTCGCGGCGGCCGCGAGCCCCCGGGACCGCAGGATCTCGATGGCCCGCTCCAGGTCCCCCTGCGCCTCCACCAGGGCCTGACGGCAGTCCAGCACACCGGCACCCGTACGGGCCCGGAGTTCCCGGATGGCCTCCATGGAGACTTCCTGGTTCCTCCCGCTCACAGATCCTCATCCTCCTCGAGGTCAAAGGCTTCCTCCATCTCCGACTCCAGATCGAAGGTCTCCATCTCCTCCAAGGACTCGGCCGCCACGGGCTCCTCCGCGGGCACGGGCACCGCGGGCGGCACCGCCACCGCCTCCTCTCCCAGCAGCTTCCGCCGTTCCTCCACGCCCTCCAGGCAGGCGTCCGCCATCTTGCTGGTCACCAGCCGCACGGCTCGGATGGCATCGTCGTTTCCGGGAATCGGGTAATCCACCTCGTCCGGATCCGCGTTGGTGTCCACGATGGCCACGATGGGAATGCGCAGCTTCCGCGCCTCCGCCACCGCGATGTGCTCCTTCCGGGTGTCCACCACATACACCGCACCCGGCAGCTTGGGCATGTTCTTGATCCCGCCCAGGTACTTCTCCAGGCGTTCCAGCTCCTCCAGGAGCCGCACCTGCTCCTTTTTGGGCAGGAGCTCGAGCTCTCCCAAGTGCCTTCGCATCTCCAGCTCCCGCAGGCGATCCACCCGGCGGCGAATGGTCTGGAAGTTGGTCAACAACCCCCCCAGCCACCGCTGGTTCACATAGGGCTGACCCGCCCGCGTGGCCTCCTCCCGGATGGCATCCTGGGCCTGCTTCTTCGTGCCCACGAACAGCACCTGATCCCCGGCCGCGGTGACGCTGCGCACGAACCGGTAGGCCTCTTCCAAAAGCGGCAGGGTCTTCTGAAGGTCGATGATGTGGATCCCGTTGCGCTCCGTGAAGATGAAGCGGGCCATCTTGGGGTTCCACCGGCGGGTCTGGTGCCCGAAGTGGACCCCGGCCTCCAAGAGCTGCTTCATGGTAACGACCGACATCCTCTCTCCCTGCCTCCTCCGCCCGCACGTGCGCGGGGTTCTCGAGTCCCTGGGCTCTCGCCGAAGACACAACAGGCCCTGGGCGGGCCCACGCGCCCGCGGTAGTATACCAGACCCATTTCCGGTCCGGAAGCGTGGGCCCCGGGGGACCATCCCCCGGATCCGGATCTTCAGCGGCCGGACCGGCCGTGCTCCAGCGCCTCCCGCAGGAAGGGATTGAGGATCTTGATGTAGGTTCCCTTCATCCCCAGGGAGCGGGATTGGATGACGCGGGCGCTCTCCAGCTTGCGCAGGGCGTTCACGATCACGGACCGGGTGATGCCCGCCCGGTCCGCCACCCGGCTTGCGACCACGATGCCCTCGGCATCCCCCAGCTCCTGGAGGATGTGGCGGATGGCCTCCAGCTCCGAGTACGAGAGGGCTCCAAGGGCCGTCCGGACCTGCTCTGCGGCCTGGGGTTCGAGAAGGGCACGGCTTTCCACCACCAGCACGTGGAGGGCCAGTACCGCCGCCCCGTACCCCACGAGCCCCTCCTCCTCCGGCCGGAAGGCCTCTTTTCGAAGCAGCAGGAGGGTCCCGACCCGACGGCCGGAGGCCTGCAGAGGAAAAGCCAGCAACGCGTTCTCCCCTCCATCCAGGGCCTCGAGGAGGGGACCGGACCGGAGGTTGACCGCGGGCTCCGTCAGCTCCTCCAGGGCCTGCATCGCGGCGGGCGGCAGCCCCGCGCCCTCCTCCAGGGGACGGGGCAGGACTCCGCACGTGGCGAAGACCTTCCCTTCCGCGTCCAGGAGCACCCCCGCGCTTCGGGTGGCCTCGCCCAGGATGGTCAGAACTTCCCGGGCACTTGCCCGTCCCACTTCCCTGCCGATCGCCTGGGCGATCCGCCTCGCGCTCTCCAGGAGTACGTCCTTCAAGCCTCCTCCATGGGCGCTCCCCTCGGGGCCGCGTCTGTAATTTTACCATAAATTAGGAAGTTACAGGATGTAGCGGCTCAAGTCCCGATCCTGCAGCACGTCCGCGAGCCGGGCCCGGACATACGCGGCGTCAACGACCACCTTCCGCGGGCCTTCGGGACCGGCGAAGGAGATCTCCTCCGTGACCTTCTCCAGCACGGTGTGCAGCCGCCGGGCACCGATGTCTTCCGTGTGCTCGTTGATCCACGCGGCGATGTGGGCCATCTCCCGCACCGCGTCCGGGGTAAAGGTGACCTCCACCCCCTCCGTCCGCATGAGGGCCACGTACTGCTTGAGGAGGGCGTTCTGGGGCTCCGTGAGGATGCGGACGAAGTCCTCCTCCGTGAGGCGTTCCAGCTCCACCCGGATGGGCAGCCGACCCTGGAGCTCCGGGATGAGGTCCGAAGGCTTGCTCCCGTGAAAGGCCCCCGCGCAGATGAACAGGATGTGGTCCGTGCGTACAGGTCCGTACTTGGTGGAGACCGTGCAGCCCTCGATGATGGGCAGTAGATCCCGCTGCACGCCCTCCCGGGAGACGTCGGGCCCTACGGTGGATCCGGAGCTCGCGATCTTATCGATCTCGTCGATGAACACGATTCCCAGCTCCTCCGCCCGCCGCACCCCCTCCCGCTGCACCTCTTCCTGGTCCACGAGCTTGGCGGCCTCCTCCTGGGCGAAGATCCGCAGGCCCTCCGCCACGGTGACCCGACGACGCTTGCGCCGTTTGGGAAGCAGGCCTCCCAGCAGGTCCTGCACGTTGATGCCCATCTCCTCCACGCCCTGGGCACCGATGATCTCCACCACGGGGATCCCCCCCTCCTCCACCTCGATCTCCACCACCTCCCGGTCCAGCTCTCCCCGCACCAGGCGCGGCCGCAGCGCCTCCCGGCGGGCCCTTGCGGCCTCCACCTCCCGATCATAGGACTCGCCCGGACCCGCCGGACCCCGCCCGCCGAAGAGGATCTCGAAGGGGTTCTGGGCTCCCGGGCGAACGGGGTCCGGAGCCAGCACGTGCAACATCCGTTCCTGCGCCAGGCGCCAAGCCTCCTCCTGCACCGCGCTCAACCGCTCCGTGCGTACCATCTGGACGGAGACCTCTACCAGGTCCCGGATGATGGCGTCCACGTCGCGACCCACGTAGCCCACCTCGGTGAACTTCGTGGCCTCCACCTTCACAAAGGGGGCCCGCACGAGGTGGGCCAGTCGCCGGGCGATCTCGGTCTTCCCCACCCCCGTGGGCCCGATCATGAGGATGTTCTTGGGGATCACCTCACGGCGCAAGGGGTCCGGGAGGAGGGCCCGGCGGTACCGGTTCCGGAGGGCGATGGCCACGGCCCGCTTGGCCGCCCGCTGCCCCACGATGTACTTGTCCAGCTCCTCCACGATCCGCCGGGGCGTGAGCTCCCGCATGGACTCCAGGAGGACATCTTCCGGCCTCACGGTAGGGTCTCCACGGTGATCTCCGCGTTCGTGAAGATACAGATCTCCGCGGTGATCCGCATGGCCTCCCGGGCGATCTCCGCCGCGGAGAGGTCCGTGTGACGCGCCAAGGCCCGGGCCGCGGCGAGGGCATAGGGACCTCCGGAGCCCACCGCGGCGATCCCGTCATCCGGTTCCACCACGTTGCCGTCTCCGGAGAGGACGAAGAGGTGCTCCCGGTCGCACACCACCAGCAGGGCTTCCAGGCGCCGCAGGACCCGATCCGTGCGCCACTCCTTCGCAAGCTCCACCGCGGCCCTCGGGAGGTTCCCGCGGTATTCCTGGAGCTTCGCCTCGAACTTCTCGAACAGGGTGAGCCCGTCCGCCGCGCTCCCCGCGAACCCTGCCAGCACTCGGTCCCCCACCCGCCGCACCTTCACCGCCCGGTGTTTGAGCACAGTCTCCCCCAGGGTGACCTGCCCGTCACCCGCCACTGCAGCCTCTCCCCGTCGGCAGATGCCGAGGATGGTGGTGCCCCAGAACCTCATGCCCTGGGATGCGATCGGTCGTACACCTCCTTCAGCCGGGCTCGGGAGAGGTGGGTGTAGATCTGAGTGGTGGCCAGGTTCGCGTGGCCCAGCAGCTCCTGGACGACTCGGAGGTCGGCCCCGCCCTCCAACAGATGGGTGGCGAAGGTATGGCGGAAGGTGTGGGGACTGGCCCGCCATCCCCACCGCCGCGCTACCCAGCACTGCACCAGCCACTGCAGCCCCCGCACGGAGAGGGGTCGACCCCGGACGCTGACGAAGAGGGCCTCCTCCTGTCCCCGCACGAGCCGCGGCCGGCCCTGCCGGAGGTAGGCGTCCAGGCTCGCCCGCGCGGCCTCCGTGAGGAGCACCACCCGTTCCCTCCCGCCCTTGCCCACCACCCGCAGCTCCCGCCCTCCCTGCTGGACATCCTGCACCCGCAGGCCCACCACCTCGGAAGCGCGCAGCCCGCTCCCGTAGAGGAGCTCCAACAGGGCCCGATCCCGAAGGCCCACAGGACCCGGCCGCACGGGCGAGGCGAGCAAGTTCCGCATCTGCTCGAGGGTGAGGCAATGCGGGAGCCGGCGGGCCGTCTTGGGGGTCCGGACGGTGCGGGCGGGATTGGCGGGAAGGCGCCCTGCCCGGACGAGGAACCTACACAGTCCCCGCAGGGCGCTGAGTTCGCGGGCCACGGTGGCGCGGGACACCCGTTGGCTTCTGCGCGCGAGGTACCGGCGCAGCAGGGTCGGCGAGAGCTCCTCCCACCGGGAGAGGCCCTCCTCCTGGAGGAATCGCGCCACCTCCGAAAGGTCCCGGGCATAGGCCCGCTGGGTATGGGGAGAGACCCCCTGCTCCGCCACGAGCGCCTCCAGGAAGCGGGCGATGTCCACCGCTAGGGGTGAGCCATCGCGGCTTCCTGGACGCGGGACGGGACCACGGTGGTGGCGCACTCGGGATTCAGGCATCGCAGTTCCACCTCCCCCCGCCGGGTCCGCTTCTCCGCCATGGGGTAGCCGCACGCGGGGCACCGCACGTCCTGCGGCCGGTCCCAGGAGGTGAAGGTGCAGGCAGGGTAGTTCACACATCCGTAGAATAGCCGACCCCGGCGGCTGCGGCGCTCCACGATCTCTCCCCCGCACCGGGGGCATCGGACGCCGATCCCCACCGGCCGGGTGTAGGTGCACGCGGGGTAGCGGGTGCACGCGATGAACTCCCCGAAGCGGCCCTGCTTACGCACGAGGGGAGAGCTGCATTGCGGACAGCTCTCGCCCGTGGGCTCGGGGCGCAGCTCCACCTCCTCGATGAGCTGCTCCGCGCGCCGGAGGTCCTGCTCGAAGGGCTCGTAGAAGGCTCGGACCACCCCCACCCAGTCCGCCTTGCCCTCCTCGATGCGGTCCAGGCTGCTCTCCAGACGGGCCGTGAACTCCACGTCCACCACGTTGGGAAAGTGGGTGGTGAGCAACTGGTTCACGAGCCGACCCAGGGGCGTGGGCACCAGCCGCTTCTGCTCCGTGCGCACGTATCCTCGTCTCTTGAGGATCTCCAGGGTCGGTGCATAGGTGGAGGGCCGACCGATGCCCTTCTCCTCCAGGGCCTTCACCAGGGTGGCCTCCGTGTAGCGCGGGGGCGGGGTGGTGAAGTGCTGCTGAGGACGGAGGTCCAACAGCTCCAGTTCCTCCCCCACCGCGAGAGCAGGCAGCCAGGTTCCCTCCTCCTGGTCCTCCCGGTACACCGCGAGGAACCCGGGGAACTTCAGCCGCTGCCCCGTGGCCCGGAAGAGGTAGGGACCGGCCGCGATGTCCACGGAGAGGGTGTCGAAGAGGGCGGAGCTCATCTGACTCGCCACGAACCGGTCCCAGATCAGCTTGTAGAGCTTGAACTGATCGGGCCGCAGGTACGGCCGTACCCGATCCGGTGTGCGGGCGACGGAGGTCGGCCGGATGGCCTCGTGCGCGTCCTGCGCGGACCGCTTGGCCGCGTAGCGGCGGGGGACCGGAGGGACGTAGTCGGGCCCGTACCGCTCCTGGACGTACGCCCGTGCCTCCGCCACCGCGCTCTCGGCCACCCGCACGGAATCCGTGCGCATGTAGGTGATGAGGCCCACGGTCCCCTCCTCCCCCAGGTCCAGCCCCTCGTAGAGCTGCTGCGCGATGGCCATGGTGCGGGCGACGGTGTACCCCAGCCGGCGGTAGGCCTCCTGCTGGAGGGTGCTGGTGGTGAACGGGGGGGCAGGGTGGCGCTGTTGGTCACGCCGACGTACCTCCACCACCCGGTACGTGGCTCCCTCCAGATCCGCAAGCACGGCCCGCACGGCCTCCTCGTTGGCGAGCTCCACCCGTTCCTCCCCCCGGCTGTGGAGCCGGGCCTCGAAGGAATCCCCGTCCTGTGGTTTGCGGAGGAGGGCGGAGAGGCTCCAGTACTCCTGAGGCACGAAGGCCTCGATCTCTGCCTCCCGCTCGCACACCAACCGCAGGGCCACGGACTGCACCCGCCCCGCGCTGAGCCCGCTGCGGACCTTGCGCCAAAGGAGCGGACTCAGCTTGTACCCCACCAGCCGGTCCAGGATCCGACGGGCCTGCTGAGCCGCCACCAGGTTCAGGTTGATGTCCCGGGGGTTGTCCAGGGCCCTCCGCACCGCCTCCGGGGTCACCTCGTGGAACTCGATCCGGCGGATGTTGCGGTTCACCTCCTCCAACAGCTGCTGGAGGTGCCAACTGATGGCCTCCCCCTCCCGATCGGGATCCTGGGCGAGGTAGACGGCCCGGGCCCGCTTGGCCGACTCCCGCAGCTCCCGGAGGATGGGTCCCTTGCCCTTGATCACGATGTAGTGGGGCCGGAAGCCGTCCGCGATGTCCACGCCGAGTCGGGACTTGGGGAGGTCCCGGACGTGCCCCATGGAGGCGAGGACCTCATACCGGCGGTCCAGCATCCTCTTCAGGGTACGCGCCTTCGCGGGCGACTCCACCACGATCAGGCTTTTTGCCCTCGTCAACTTCTCCCCTCCCCTCCGGGAGTCCCGCTCGCGCCTCATGGTAGCACAGGGCGTCAACCCGGGAGGCGGCGTACAATGGGTCTGGGATGGCGGAACCTTCGCTCCCGCCCGAGACCCTGGAGGCTTTCGGGGGAGATCCCCTCCGGGCCCTGGTGTTCTACGAGAAGTATGCCCTTCGGGATCTGGAGGATCGGGTCCTGGAGACCCGCCCTGAGGCCATGTGGCTCCGGGTGGCCCGGGAGCTGGCGAGCGTGGAGCCGGATCCGGAGCGGAAGGCTTCCTGGGAACGGGCGTTCTACTGGCTCCTGGAGGACTTCAAGTTCCTCCCGGGGGGGCGCATCCTGCACGGGGCGGGGAACCCCCGCAAGGTCACCCTCATCAACTGCTACGTGGAGGCCATTCAGGGGGACAGCCTGGAGGCCATCTTCGCCGCGGTGCAGAACTGTGCCCGCACCTATAGTCGCGGGGGTGGGGTGGGCACGGACATCTCGCCCCTGCGGCCCCGGGGCGCTCCCGTGCACAACGCGGCCCGGGTGAGCACGGGAGCCGTGAGCTTCATGGAGCTGTTTTCCCTCACCACGGGCATCATCGGACAGGCGGGCCGGCGCGGCGCGCTCATGATCACCATCGCGGACCACCACCCGGACGTGTTGGAGTTCTGCAGGGTCAAGCGGGATCTGGCGAGCGTCCGGTTCGCGAACATCAGCGTGCGGCTCAGCGACGCCTTCCTGCGGGCCGTGGAACGGGACGAGCCCTGGCGTCTGTGGTTCGAGGGGCCGGAGGTGGGCCGGATCGAGCGGGTGATCCCCGCCCGGCAGCTGTGGCAGGAGCTCGTGCAGGGAGCCCGGGACTGGGCGGAGCCCGGGGTACTTTTCTGGGACACGGTGCTGCGTCTGAGCACCTCCAACTACGGAGGGATGGCCCCCGTGACCACGAACCCATGCGGCGAGGAGCCCCTGGAGCACGGAGGGTCATGCGATCTGGGCTCCCTGAACCTGGTGTGGTTCGTGCAGGACCCCTTCACCCCGCAGGCCCGGCTGGACTTCGACACCCTGGGACGCGCGGTGGAGGTGGGCGTGCGGCTGCTGGACAACGTGCACGACTACAATCGGGGTCGGCACGCCCTCCCCCATCAGGAGGAGGCTTCCCTCCGGGCCCGCCGGATCGGGCTCGGGATCACGGGGCTCGCGGATGCCCTCATCCTGTTGGGACTCCGGTACGACAGCGACGAGGGCATCGCCTTTGCGGAGCGGGTCATGCGCTTCGTCAAGGAACGGGCATACCGGGCCAGCATCGCCCTCGCGCAGGAGAAGGGCCCGTTCCCGGCCTTCGACCCCCACCGGCACCTGGATTCCCCGTTCTTCCGCGACTTCCCGGAGGACATCCTGGAGGGGATCCGCAAGCACGGACTGCGGAACGTGAGCCTCCTCACCATCCCGCCCGTGGGAAGCGGGTCCGCCATGGCCGGGGTCAGCAACGGGCTCGAACCCGTCTTCGCCCTCAGCTACGTGCGGCGCAGCGAATCCCTCTCGCGGCAGAGCTTCCGCGTGCTCCATCCCGTGGTGGCCCGATACCTCGAGGTGGCGGGACAAGGCCTGGACCCCACGGAACTAGAAGGCACGGAGGACCCGGAAGGGTATCTCGCGGAGCGGCTCCCCCCGTACTTCGTCACCGCGCACCGCGTGGATCCCCTGAGGCGGGTGGAGATGCAGGCGGCCCTCCAGCGCCACATCGACCAGAGCATCAGCAGCACCATCAACCTCCCCCGCACCACCCCTGTGGAGACCGTGGAGCGCATCTACCTCCACGCATGGCGCATGGGGCTGAAGGGCGTAAGCGTCTACCGGGAAGGGTCCCGGGAGGGGATCCTGCTGACCCCGGAGGAGGCAAGGCGCAGCTCCATCACACTCCTCCGGGATCGCGTGCAGACCTTGGCCCGGCAGGCCCTGCCGGATCTCCAGGTGGGAGAGGAACGGCCGCCGGAGGAGCAGATCGAGGCGGTGGTGCGGGCCCTGGTGGAGCGGGTGCGGGGGAGGGGCTCGGAAGGGGAGGGGTTGTTGCAGGAACGGCCGGAGCGGCTAGAAGGGCCCACCTACCGCATCCCCACGCCCTTCGGCACCGCCTTCGTCACCATCACGGAGCACGGGGGGGAGCCCTTCGAGGTCTTCGGCCGGCTCGGGAAGGCGGGAAGCGACGCGGAGGCGGACGCGGAGGCCATCGGCCGGCTTTGCAGCATCCTGCTGCGGCTGCGGGGTCCCGGGAGCGGGCTGGAGCGGCTGCAGCTCATCGTGGACCAACTGGAAGGGATCGGCGGGTCCCGCTGGCTGGGCTACGGAGCGGAACGGGTTCGCAGCATCCCGGACGCCTTCGCCCTGGCCCTCAAGAAGTACCTCGCGGACCGGGGGGTACGGCGGGAGGAGGGGCATCTTGCGCCTTCCGCGGAGGCGCGGGGGTTTGCCAACCTCTGCCCCCGCTGCCAGCGGTGGGAGCTCGTGACCGTGGGCGGGTGCACGGTATGCACCCACTGCGGGTTCCGGGAGTGCTAACGGGCCCGCCCGTACCGGCCTCCCGCAAGCCGCCGCACGACCCCCCGGACCTCCAGGGCGACCAGGAGGGCGGCCACCACGGCCGGAGACCGGCCCGTGGCCCGTACCAGCTCGTCGAGGTATCGGGGTTCCTCCAGGAGGTTCACCAGGGCGGCCTCCGCGTCTGAAAGCGGTGCTGTGGGCCCGCGCGAGCCCCGGGGAAGCCCCAGGACGGAGAGCACGTCCTCCGCGGACTCTGCGAGGTGCGCGCCTTCCCGCAGCAGCTGATGCGGTCCCCGGCTTCGGGGGTTCAGCACACAGCCGGGGACCGCGAACACCTCCCGTCCCAGATCCAGGGCAAACTCCGCGGTGAGGAGGGCTCCGCTCCGCTCCCGGGCCTCCACCACCACCACGGCCCGGCCGAGCGCGGCGAGAATCCGGTTTCGGGCCGGGAAGTGGTGCCGGAGCGGTGGGGTACCCGGTGGGTACTCGGAGAGGACCGCGCCGTGTTCCGCGATCTGCTCCAGGAGATCCGCGTGTTCCGCGGGCCAGATCCGGTCGATCCCACACCCGAGGACGGCCACGGTCAGGCCATCCCCCTCGAGCGCTCCCCGGTGCGCGGCGGCGTCGATTCCCCGGGCGAGCCCGCTCACCACGCAGACCCCAGCCGCGGCGAGGTCCGCGGAAAGCCGGCGGGCCACCTCCAGGCCGTCCGGGGAGGGCCGGCGGGTCCCCACCACGGCCACGCGGCAAGCCTCTGGAAGGCTTCCCCGGACGTACAGGGCGAGGGGTGGGTCCGAAAGCGAGCGGAGGAGATCCGGGTACTCGGGATCCGCGAGGGTGACGAGTCGGGCCCCCAGGGCCTCCGCCTCGGTGAGGAACGCTTGTGGATCATGGGCGGCGCAGAAGGCCGCGATCCGCTCCGCAGCCCGTTCCGTGACGAATTCCGCCAGTACGTCCCGGGGGGACCGCACGACCGCGGCGGGAGATCCCAGGGCCCCGAGGAGGCGGTGCTTGGTGCGGGGTGGGATCCCGGGCACGGCGTTGAGCAGGATGCAGGCCTCCCGGTCCGTCAAGGCCACCCCCCTACAGCACCCGCCGGTCCAGCACCCGGTACTGGATGGCCTCCGCGAGATGGGCGGGCGTGATGCGCTCGGACGCTTCCAGGTCCGCGATGGTGCGGGCCACCCGGAGGACGCGGTCGCACGCGCGGGCGGAAAGCCCCAGGCGCTCGATGGCGGTGCGCAGGAGCGCCTTGCCCGCCTCGTCCAGCCCGCACACCCTCCGCACCATCCCGGGAGGCATCTGGGCGTTCGTGCGGTACGGTGTCCCACGGAGCCGCTCCTGCTGGATGCGCCGGGCCCGGACCACCCGCTCCCGGATGACCCCGGAGCCCTCTCCCGGACGCTCCTCCAGCAGAGCGTGCGGCGCAAGTCGCGGAACCTCCACGTGCAGATCGATGCGGTCCAGGAGCGGGCCGGAGACCTTGGCCTGGTAGCGACGCACCTGGCTCGGCGTGCAGGTGCACTCCCGCACCCGATCGCCCAGGTGCCCGCAGGGACATGGATTCATGGCGCAGACCAGCAGGAAGGCCGCGGGGAAGGTTACCGTGGCCGCGGCCCGGGCTAGGGTCACCCGGCCCTCCTCGATGGGCTGGCGCAGGGCCTCCAACACGTCCCGGTGGAACTCCGGAAGCTCGTCCAGAAAGAGCACCCCTCGGTGGGCCAGGCTCACTTCCCCCGGACGCGGAACCGTCCCACCGCCGAGGAGGGCGGCGGCGCTCGCGCTATGATGGGGAGCCCGGAAGGGCGGCCGCCGGAGAAGGGTGCCCCGGGCCGGAAGCATTCCCGCCACGCTGTAGATGCGGGTTACCTCCACCGCCTCCTCCCACTCGAGGGGGGGAAGGATGGTGCTGAGCCGGCGAGCCAGCATGGTTTTGCCGGACCCGGGAGGCCCCACCAGCAGCACGTTGTGCCCGCCCGCGGCCGCGATCTCCAGGGCTCTCCGGGCGTGCTCCTGGCCCCGGACCTCCGCGAAATCCACCTCGTCCGCGGGTTCTTCCCCCTCCGTCCCGTTGCGCTGCACCGGCCGGAGGTTGAGCTCGCCGGCCAGAAACTGCACCGCCTCCAGGAGGTGGGAGACCCCGTAGACCTCCAGTCCCGGGACGATGGCGGCCTCCATAGCGTTCTCCGCGGGCACGAGGATGCGCCGCAGGCCCATCCGGGAGGCCACCAGGGCCGCGGAGAGGACGCCGGTGATCGGCCGCACGCTCCCGTCTAGACCCAGCTCGCCCAGCATCGCGGTCCCGTGGGAGGCCTCCCGCGGGAGCTGTCCCGTGGCCACCAGGATCCCCACGGCCATGGGAAGATCGAACCCGGGACCCTCCTTGCGCACATCCGCGGGCGCCAGGTTCACGGTGATGCGGCGGGCGGGAACCTCGTAGCTCGCGTTCTTGAGGGCGGCCCGCACCCGTTCCTTGGCCTCCTGGATCGCGGCGTCCGGAAGCCCCACGATGGTGAAGCCCGGAAGCCCCGTGGCCACATCTACCTGCACGGCCACGGGATAGGCCTCCAGCCCGAACACCGACGCGGAGACGACCTGCGCCAGCATGCGCGCCTCCTCAGAGATCCTTCCGCGGGAGTGAACGCGGGCGGAGCCGGATTTTCGGGCCGGAATCCTCCGCAGGTCAATGGTCGGGGACGATGCGGGTTCCCGCCTCCCCCTGTACCGCCCGTACCACCTCTTCCGTGGCGGCGATCACCGCTTCCTTACCCACCCGCCTCCCGAGGGCCCGGGCCTCCTCCTCGGAAGAGGTCCCGGACGTTAGAAGGCGCGCTCCAGCGCCTCCGCGGAGCGGTGAGCGCCGCGATCTGCTCCGCGGGACTCCGGAGGGTGGCCTGCTCTGCCTCCACGGAGACGTCTCCTCCTTCCCGCAGGAGGGCGTTCCCGCCCGGGGCCAGCACCGCGAATCCCGCCACACCCTCTCCTTCTGCGCCTTCCGGTGCGTCCCCTCTTCGGCGCGGTATACTGGCCTGAGATCCCGGAGGGAGGATGGAGTGCGGTTCCGGGTGGTGCAGTACGGGTTAGGCGCCATCGGGCTCGGCATCGCCCGGATCCTCCTCGAGCGCCCGGAGGTGGAGCTGGTGGGCGCCGTGGACGTGGCGCCCGAGAAGGTGGGGCGCGACCTGGGAGAACTCCTCGGCACGGCCGAGGTGGGTGTCCGGGTGAGCGCGGATGGTGCCATCGCGGAGCAGGCCGACGTGGTCCTCCACGCCACCCACTCGCACCTCGCTCAGGTGGCGCCGCAGATCCTGGAACTGGTCCAAGCGGGGGCCAACGTGATCTCCACCTGCGAGGAGCTGGCGTATCCCTGGTTCCACCACGCCCGGGAGGCGGAGCGGCTGGACGAGGCCGCCCGCGCCCGCGGGGTCACGGTGACCGGGGTCGGGGTAAATCCGGGCTTCGTGATGGACCTCCTTCCCGTGGTGCTCACCGCGGCGTGTGTCAAGGTAGGGTCCGTCCAGGTGGAGCGGCGGGTGGACGTATCCCGCCGGCGGGAAGCCCTCCGGCGCAAGGCCGGGGTAGGGCTCTCGGAGGAGGAGTTCTGGAGCGGGATCGCGGAAGGCAGGGTGGGACACGTAGGCCTCCCGGAATCCGTGGCGCTCATCGGCGCGGCGCTGGGCTGGCCGCTGGAGATCATCGCGGACCACGTGGAGCCCGTGCGCGTCCCCGGTCTTCCGGGGGTGGCCGGGGTGCACCAGGTGGCGAGGGGTCTGGTGGACGGGGAGGAGCGCATCCGGCTGGAGCTCACCCTCGCCCTGGGCCTGACCCCCGTGGATCGGATCCGGATTCAGGGGGAGCCTCCCATCGAATTGGAGATTCCCGGCGGCCTCCACGGGGATGTGGCCACCTGCGCCCTCGCGGTGAACACCATCCCCATCGTGGCCCAGGCTCCCCCCGGGCTCCGCACCGTCCTCGACCTCCCGCCCATCCGATATACGGGTTCGGCCCCGCCCGCCTTCTAGCGACCTGGGTCCCGGGGACCACCGGTGGGCATGGGAAGGGGACCGCGGGCCTGCTCGTAGGCCCGGGCCACCCGGAGGAGCACCGCCTCCTGGAAGGGGGGACCCACCAACTGCAGCCCCACGGGGAGGCCCGCCACGAACCCGCACGGGACGGAGAGGGCAGGGAACCCGAGGGCGTTGAAGGGGTTGGTGAACCGGGTGAGGAGCGCGCGGGTGTTGTAGGGTTTCCCCGCGAGGTACGTGGTCTCCTCCTTCAAGGGTGGAGCGGGAACGGGAACCGTGGGGGAAACCAACACGTCCACCCGGGGGAACACCTCCTGCAGGAAGCGGCGGATCAAGGCGCGGCGCACGGATCTCGCGCGTACGTAGCGCTCGCCCGCGAGGGCCAATCCCACCAGCAGCCGCTCCCGCACGTCCTGGCCGTAGGCGTGGGGGGTTTCCCGCAGGGTCTGTAAGTGCCCCGTGCTCGCCTCCACCATGAGGAGGGCCGTGGCCACCGCGGAGGCCACCTCCAGCCCGTCCACCTGCACCTCTTCCACGTTCGCCCCCAGGTGCTGGAGGGTTTCCACCGCGGCCTCGACCGCGCGGGCCACCTCCGCATCCAGCGCGTCCTCGAAAAAGGTCCGGAGCACCCCCACCCGCACGCCCCGGATCCTCGCGCTCCTCCCCCAGGGAGTTCCGGTCAGCACCTCCAGGAGGAGGGCCACGTCGTCCACGGTACGGGCCATGGGACCCACGTGATCCAGGGACCACGAGAGGGGGTAGACGCCGTGCGTGGGCAAAAGCCCGTACGTGGGTTTGAGGCCCACGATGCCGCAAAGGGCCGCAGGGATCCGGATGGATCCCCCGGTATCCGTCCCCAGGGACCCGTAGACGCACCCGGTGGCCAGCGCCACCCCGCTCCCACCGCTGGAGCCGCCGGGCGTGCGCCCGGGATCCCACGGGTTGCGGGCAGGGCCGAAGTGTGGGTTCTCGTTGGACACCCCGTAGGCCCACTCGTGCAGGTGCGTCCTCCCCACGAACACAACCCCCGCCCCCCGCAGCCGGGCCGTCACCTGGGCGTCCTCCCTGGCCACCACGTCCCGGCGGAGGATGGATCCGCAGGTCCACGGGGCGCCCTCCTGGGCGATGAGGTCCTTGAGGGCGACGGGGATCCCGTGTAGCGGCCCCCACCACGCCCCCCGCACGGCCGCCTCCTCCGCCTCCCGGGCCCGCCGCAGGGCGGTCTCCGGGTCCACGGAGAGGAAGGCCCCCAGGGTGGGATTGATCCCCTCGATGCGCTCGACAGCGGCCTCCACCACCTCCCGCGGGGAGATCCTCCGATGGCGGATGGCCTGGGCCACGTGCACCAGGGAAAGGCTCAGGGGATCCTCCGGAGGGTGAGGAGGCTCTCTCGACAATCCCTCCACGATGCTCCCGAGCCGGTTCCGCGGCGCGCAAGCGAACTCCGCCCAATCCAGGTCCGCGGGTGGATCGTGGGCCTCCACCCACTCCAGAGGCTCCAGGCGGCGCAGGACTGCCCGGAGCTGCGCTGCGGCGCGCTCTTCATCCTCGGGTGAGACCCGCAGGCCGTACCGCCGCAGGGTCTCGCGGACCAGCTGGGCCTCCGTCACGATCGCAGCTCCGCGGTATCCAGCAGGATGGTGACGGGCCCCTCGTTGAGGATCTCCACCCGCATCACGGCGCCGAACACCCCCGTCCGCACGGGCACGCCGAACGCCCGCAGGGTCTCGTTGAAGACCTCGTACAGTCCTCGGGCGACCTCCGGGGGAGCCGCCTCCACGAACCCGGGACGGTTGCCCCTGCGCACGTCCCCGTACAGGGTGAACTGGGAGACGGAGAGCACGGAGCCGCCCACCTCCCGCACAGACCGGTTCAGCTTCCCGCCCTCGTCCGGGAAGACCCGCAGCTGCGCCACCTTCCGGGCAAGGTACCGGGCCTCCTCCTCCGTGTCCCGAACGTGCACGCCCACCAGCACCACGAGCCCCGGGCCGATCTCCGCCACGAGCTCCTCCCCGATCCGAACCGCGCCCCGCGAGACCCGCTGCACCACCGCCCGCATGGCTAGATGCCCAGGACGTGGTAGCCCGCGTCCGCGAAGAGCACCTGACCCGTCATCGCCCGGCTGAGGTCGCTCGCCAGGAACACCGCCACGTCCCCCACGTCCTCCGCCTCCACAGTGCGGCGGAGAGGGGCACGCTCCGCGTAGACCCTGAGGAACTCCGTAAAGCCCGCCACGGCCCGGGCGGAGGCGGTCTTGATGGGGCCCGCGGAGATGGCGTTCACCCGGATCCCCTGCGGCCCCAGCTCGTAGGCCAGGTACCGCACGATGCACTCCAGGGCCGCCTTCGCGGGGGCCATGACGTTGTAGTTGGGGTACACCCGGGAGCTCGCGGCGAAGGTGAGGGTGAGGATGCTGCCGCCGGAAGGCATCAGCGGCGCCAGGGCCCGGGCGCATGCCACGAGGGAATAGGCACTCACCTCTTGGGCCACCAGATATCCCTCCCGGCTCGTGTCCACGAACCTCCCCCGGAGATCCTCCGTGCGGGCATAGGCGATGCTGTGCACGAGGACGTGGACCTCCCCCGGGTCCTCCCGCAGAGCCTGCTGCAGCCGGGCCAGGTCCTCCTCCCGCGAGACGTCGCAGGGCAGGGCCCTGGCTCCCCCCAGCTCCTCCGCCAGCTTGCGGACCGTCTCCTCCTCCCGTTCCCCGAGATAGGTGAGAAGGCAACGGGCACCCTCCCGGTGGAGGGCACGGGCGATTCCCCAGGCGATGCTCCACCGGTTCGCCACCCCCATCACGAGGGCGTTTTTCCCCGCCAGCAACCCCGGCACGGTCTCCCTCCCTCCGTGGCGTCAGCTGGAAACGCGCTCCACGCGGTAGACGTCAGGCACCTTGCTGATGCGCTGCATCACCGTGGTGAGCTGGCCCACGTTGCGGATGTCCAGCACGAGATCGATGACGCCCACCTTGTCCCGCCGAACCCGGGCATTCACGCTCCGCACGTTCGTCCGGGTGTCCGCCACCGCGCTCAAAACATCCTTCAAGAGGCCCACCCGGTCCAGGGCCTCGATCTGGAGCTCCACGGGATATGTGCCGTCCTCGGACGGCTCCCACTCCACCTCCAACAGCCGTTCGGGCTGCCGGCGGAGGTGCTGGAGGTTGGGACAGTCGCGGCGGTGGATGGTCACTCCCCTTCCCCGGGTGATGTAGCCCACCACCGGGTCCCCCGGCAGGGGCATGCAGCAACGGGCCAGGGTGGTGAGCAGGTTGTCCGCGCCCCGGACCCGGAGCCCCCGGGCCGTGTGCACGGGCGGCGGGGGAGCCGGCGCGTGTGCGGGGGGGGTCTCCGGGACCGGCGTTTCAGGCCCCTGCAGGGCCTGCACCACCTGCAGGAGGGTGAGGTCGCCGTTCCCCAGGGCCGCGTAGATGTCCTCCTCGGCCTGCAGCTGCAGCCGCTCCGCCGCTTGGCGCAGCCGCTCCGTTTTCAGCAGCTGCCCGAGCAGCCCCAGCCGGCGCAGCTCCCGCTCCAGCAGCTCCCTTCCCCGGGCGATGTTCTCCTCCCGCTGCTGCTTTCGGAACCACTGCCGGATCTTGGTCCGGGCGTTGCTGGTGACCACGAACCCCAGCCAGTCCCGGCTGGGTCCCGGGGAGGTCTTCGAGGTGAGGATCTCCACGATGTCCCCGCTCTGCAACCGGTAGCTCAGGGGGACCAGGCGCCCGTTCACTTTGGCGCCCACGCAGTGGTGGCCCACATCCGTGTGGATGCGGTACGCGAAGTCCACGGGCGTGGCCCCGCTCGGCAGGTCGATCACGTCCCCCTTGGGGGTGAAGACGAAGACCTCGTTCTGGAAGAGGTCCAGCTTTACGGACCGCATGAACTCCCGGGCGTCCTTCATCTCCTGATGCCACTCCAGGAGCTGCCGCAGCCAGCTCAGCTTCTCCTCGAAGGCCCGATCCCGGACGCCCACGCGGCCCTCCTTGTACCGCCAGTGGGCCGCGATCCCGTACTCCGCCTCCTGGTGCATCTGGTGGGTGCGGATCTGCACCTCCAGGGGCATCCCCCGGTAGATCACCGTGGTGTGCAGGGACCGGTAGCCGCTGGGCTTCGGGTTCGCGATGTAGTCGTCGAACTCCCCCGGAATGGGCCGCCACAGGGAGTGGATGACCCCCAGGGCCGCGTAGCAGTCCTTCACGTCGTCCACGATGACCCGAACCCCCAGACGGTCGTAGACGCGGCTCAATCCTTTCCCCTGATACTCCGGTCGCTGCAGCTTCCGGTAGATGCTGTAGGCGTGCTTGGGACGTGCGGTGATGTTCGCGCGATCCACCCGGATCCCCGCCCGGTTCAGCTCCCGGTACAGCTCCTCCTTCACGCTCTGCAGGATCTCCTCCTGCTGGGCCTGGGCCTCCCGCAGGGCCTCCGTGATCTCCCGGTACGCCTCCGGCTCCAGGATGGCGAAGGAGAGGTCTTCCAGTTCGTTCTGCAGCTGCCCGATGCCCAAGCGCTTCGCCAGGGGCGCGTAGATCTCCAGGGTCTCCTGGGCCTTGCGGCGCTGGTGGTCCGGAGGCATGGCGGCGATGGTGCGCAGATTGTGGAGCCGATCCGCCAGCTTGATGAGGATGATGCGGATGTCCTTCGCCATGGCGAGGAGCATCTTGCGGAGGTTCTCCGCCTGGCGTTCCTCCCGGCTCTTCCACTGGATCCTGCCGAGCTTCGTGACCCCGTCCACCAGGGCGGCGATCTCCTCCCCGAAGGTCTGGCGGATCTCCTCGAGGGTGTGCTTGGTGTCCTCGGGGACGTCGTGCAGCAGTCCCGCGGCCACGGTCACGGGATCCAGGCGCAGGGAAGCCAGGATCTCCGCCACCGCGATGGCGTGGTGGACATAGGGTTCCCCGCTGCGCCGGTACTGCCCCTCGTGCGCCTCCGCGGCGAAGGCATAGGCCCGCTGCAGCAAGGCAAGGTCCGCCTGCGGATTCGCCTCCCGGACCCGTTCCAGAACCCGCTGCATCTCCGGCGGCAGCGCCGCTTCCGCCCTCAGCTCCTCAAGCGCCATTCCCGCTTCACCCCACGGGAGGAACGGCGGGGCCAGCCACCGCCTCCAGGACCTCCACGGCACCCGCCCGCCGCATCCACCGGATCCCCTGCTCCAGGGCTCGCCGGATCTCCTCCCCTTCTAGAAACCGGTCGGATGCCGCCAGATCTGCCCGCTTCTGCCCCGGGCACACCCGCCACTCCCCTCCGACCTCCTCCACCACCCCGAGCTCCGCGAGGATGGCGAGCGCCGCGGGGAGGCTCTCCGCGGAGGTCACGGGTCGGACGCCCGCCCGAAGCCGCCGGTACGCCCGCGCCAGGGTCTTCCGCGACGGATACGCCTCCTCCCACGCCTCCCGGACCCGCCTGCCGTCCTCGGCATCGAAGGCTAGATGCAGTGTAACACGCTCCCGGCCCGATGCGGCACACGCGGCCTGGAGGAGGAAGAGGGCTCGGGGTTGTGGGACGCGCCACACCACGTGATCAGCCCGTGCACTCCCTTCCTCGGGCGGGGGACCCACGCACACCAGAACCTGCAGGCGGCGGAGGGAGAGGAGGGCGTGCAGGCCGACCCGGAGGGGTTGCGGGAGAAACGGGTGATCGTAGGCGATGCCCACCTCCGGGAACCGGGCCTGTAGGACCTCCGCGGTCCGCACCGCTTCCTGAGGGCTCGCCTCGAAGACCACGACCCGCTCTCCGAACCCCACGAGGTCCTCGATCAGGTCCGCTCCCCGTCGGCCCCGGCAGTCGTCGAGAGTCACCTCCAGGCGTGCCCCACCCCCGTACTCCGAGACCCATCCCGGGGGCGGTTCCGCGTGTGTGGACCACAGGTTCCACCGCACGGGGCCAAGGTGCCGGAGCGCCATCTCCGGAAGGAGCAGGGACTCCCCCACGAGCACGTCCTGAGGGGTCAACAGATCCGGGTGGCGGGAGAGGTAGGAGAAGGTGGTGAAGACCACGGGCGCCTGGGCCGTACCGGGTTCCCTGAACATCCCGTGCATGCAGGTCACCCGGATCCCGCACGCCCACAGCTTCGGACCCCACTGCCTCCATCGGGCATCCGCGAGGTCATGGGTGGGCCAGACGCACACCACCCTCCTTCCCCGACAGGCCTCCTCCGCGATCCCGACCAGCAGCACCTTCCACAGACCCCGCCCAGGGCCGCCCACGAGGGCTCCCTTGCCCTGCCGCGTCGCGTCCAGCCATCTCCGGGCCCGGTCCACAAGCCTCTCCCCCTGGAGGAGTCGGCTCTCCAGCGCATTCTCCCCTTCCGACCCGCTCTCCCCCACCTCCCGCTCCACCCGGATCCGCACGCGGTCCGATCCCGCCTCCACCACCACGGCCCGATAGGACCCGCCCCGATCGAGGTCCGGGGCGATCTGGCCTGCCACCTCCGGGGGAAGGAAACCGAGGGAACGTCCGTCTTCCAGGTTCAGCCGGACCGCGTACGGGTCCAGGGGATGGTCCGGCTCCCGGTGGAACCGGAGGACCCGTCCGTCCGCCAGGTCGGGGGTCCCCACCGCGCAGGGGATCTCCAACTCGAACGAGCGGGACCGCACCCACCCCCATCGATCCGGTTCCCAGTACTCGCTCGCCCGTCCGAACAGGCGCTCCAGAACCCGCTCCGTCTCCGGGCAGGTCCTGGCGAGCCGGAGGTCCTGGATCAGGAGCCGAACCCCACCCCGATCGGGCCAGGGGGTCGGTTCCACGGAGGCCGCCACGTCCACCCGCGGGGCAGAAAGGGCGAGGGGCTCCGCCCGCTCCCCTAACCCGAACGCGATGGCTTCCACCCGGCGGGTGCCCTGAAGAAGCCAGAGCTGGAGGTGGGCGGCGTCGTTGCCCACCAGACGGCTGTCCACCACCTGGAGGCCGCGCAGGGAAAACAGGGGACGGGGATTTCCCACTCCGTGCGGTTCCAGGCTTAGCAGCGCCTGGACGAGCCGGTCATCGAGTTCCGCGAGCGAGAGCTCCGCGTCCAGGTCCAGGGTGGGGACGAGGTCCTCGGGGCGGATCCGGGACCGTACCGCCTCCTCGAACCGCTCCCGGAAAGCCTCCAGGTGCTCGACCGGAAGACTCAGGCCCGCGGCCTGGGCATGGCCTCCGAAGGCCTCCAGCAGCGGGGCGCACGCCCTCAGGGCCTCCACCAGGTTCACCTCCGGGACGCTGCGGCCGCTCCCCCGGGCTCTCCCTCCCTCCACGCTCAGCAGGACGGTAGGCCGGTAGAAGGCTTCCCGGACCTTGCCCGCGGCGATCCCCAATACCCCCGGGTGCCACTCCCCCCAGAGGACCAGGGTGGCGCGGCTCCCGGGATCCAGGCTCCGCGCGGCCCGCACGGCGGCCTCCACCACCTCCTCCTGCAAGCGCTGGCGCCTCTGGTTGAGGGCCTCCAATTCCGCGCTCAGCCGTCCCGCCTCCTCCGGATCCTCCGTGAGGAGCAACTCCAAAGAGAGCCGGGCGGACTGGAGCCGGCCACTCGCGTTCAGGCGGGGAGCCAGGCGCCACACCACATCGTCCGCGGTCACGCGGTCGGACAAGCCCGCGACCCGCAGGAGGGCCTGCAGCCCCGGCAGGGGGCTCGTGGGCATCCGGGCGAGGCCGACCTTGGCGAGGATCCGGTTGGGGCCCACGAGCGGCACCACGTCCGCCAGGGTTCCGATGGCCGCCAGCTCCAGGAGCTCTCCGGTTCGTCCCATCCCTCGTCGGGACCACAGGAGTCGCATCAGCATCCACGCAAGCCCGGCGGCGCAGTACTCCCGAAACCCCGTCCCGACCAGCTTCGGGTCCACCAGGGCGTCCGCATCGGGCAGGAGCGGGGGAGGCTCGTGGTGGTCCACCACCACCACCCCCATTCCCAGGCGGCGGGCGAGGGCGACCTCCTCCACCGCGGCGATCCCGCAATCCACGGCCACGAGCAGGCGGGCACCGCCCGCGGCGATGCGCTCCACGGCCTGGGCGGAGAGCCCGTATCCCTCCTGGAGCCGGTGGGGGATGTACGGGATCACCGAGGCGCCCAGCCCTCTAAGCCCACGGACGAGGATGGCGCAGGCGCAAACCCCGTCCGCGTCGTAGTCCCCGTACACCACGATCGGGTCCCCGCGGGCCACCGCCTCCTCCACCCGGGAGGCCGCCTGCGCCATCCCCGGGATCTGTTCGGGATCCGGGAGGTCCTCCAGATCCGCCCGCAGGAAGGCCCGGATCGCCTCCTCCGTGCGGCAGCCGCGCCGCAGGAGGACCTGTACGAGGACGGAAGGGAGCTCTAACCGGCGGGCGAGGACTTCACAGAGGGGATCCGGGTCCGCGATCCGCCACCGGAGGGCGGAGCCCTCAGAGCCTGCGCGTGGGCTCCGCATCGCCTCCCGTCAGGGGGTCGGCCGTAGGGGCGGCGGGCGTCCGGACCACCCGCTCTAGTCGCCGAAGCCTGGTGCGGAGCAGGAGATTGCTCACGAGGAGCGGAAGGCCGAGAAGCCCCGCGCCCACGAACAGGGCCGCCACGATGGCACTGGGGAGGGGACCCTCGAAGGCCACCCACGGCCCCCACCGCAGGGACACCGTCTCCGGGGTCTCGAGGTTGCTCAGGACCACGCCTACCGCGAGGAGGGCCAGGAGAAAGGTGGCGACCAGGAACACGCGCATGGGAACTCCCTTAGCATCCAGCGCGTCAAAACCGTGAAGGGCGCCGGCCCCGGCGCGTTCCCGCCGCCACCGCCTCCCCCCGGGAGGCGGGCGGGGAGGTGGAGGCGAGGAGGGCTCTGCGCTCCGCCCGGGCCACGAGGTCCACGAGGAGGGGGCTTGCGACCCCGATGGAGGAGTAGGCCCCCGTGAGGACCGCCACGCACAGGCCGAAGGCGAAGTCCCGAATCGTGGGGCCGCCGAACACGTAGACGGCCCCGATGGCGAGCAGGGTGGTGGCGCTCGTTCCCAGGGAGCGTACCAGGGACTCCAGGATGCTGCGGTTCACGAGCTCCGGAAACGGCTCCCGGGTGCGCAGGTTCAGGTTTTCCCGGATGCGGTCGAAGACCACGATGGTGTCGTTGATGCTGTATCCCACCACCGTGAGGAGGACCGCCACGAAGGCGCTATCGACCACGGCCCGGGTCAGGGCGAAGGCCCCCAGGACCACCAGCACATCGTGCACCAGGGCCACGTCCGCGGCGAGGGCGTAGTGCCAGGAGCGGAAGCGGACGGTCACGTAGACCACCTGGAGGGCGAGCCCGATCACCACGCCCAGGATGGCGATGTTGCGCAGTTCCCGACCGATCTTGGGCCCCACGTCGTCCACGCTGAGCACCGTGAACGGACCCACCGCCCTGCGCAGGGTCTCGAGAACCCGGTTGCGCTCCGCGACGCTGAGGTGCCGGGTCCGGATGGAGACGTCCGCGGTCCCCGGGGTCTGCTGGATCACCGATTCCCCGAGCCGGAGTGGGGTCAGGGCGGCCCGCACCTGGCCCGTGGTGACCGCCCGGTTCTCGAACCGGAGGAGGAGCAGGGTTCCCCCCGTGAAGTCCACGCCCCAGTTGAGGGGAGGGCGTCCCGCGGCCAGGTTGCCCCCAAGCGCTGCCCCCGCGATGAGGACGATGAGGAGCGAGGCCAGGTACAGGTAGCGGCGGTGTCCGATCAGATCCCAGCGTCTCATGCCGCCGCCTCCGTGGGACGCGGCAACCGGGCCATGCGCACGAACCAGCCCGCAAGCCCCCCGTCCACGCACAGCTCCACCAGCCACCGGGTGACGAAGACGGCGGTGAACACGCTCACCAGCACGCCGATCACGAGGGTGACCGCGAATCCCCGGATGGGGCCGCTCCCCAGCCACAGGAGGACCGCGGCGCCGATCAGGGTGGTGGCGTTGCTGTCGATGATGGTCGCGATCGCCCGCCGCCAGCCCGTGGCGATGGCCGTCCGCAACGGCTTTCCGGTACGGAGCTCCTCTTTAACCTTCTCGAAGATGATCACGTTGCCGTCCACCGCCATCCCCAGGCTCAGGATGAACCCCGCGATTCCGGGAAGCGTGAGGGTGGCGCCGAGGGCGGTGAACGCCCCGAGCACGGTGATCCCGTAGATCCCCAAGGCCACGGAGGCCAACAGCCCTCCGAGGCCATAGTAGGAGGTCATCAAGGCCACCACCATGGCCGCGGCGACCCAGCCCGCCCGCAGGCTGCGGTCGATGGAATCCCGCCCCAGGGTGGGCCCTACCGTGCGCTCCTCGACGGGCTGGACCGGTACGGGAAGCGCCCCACCCCGCAGCAGGATGGCGAGGTCCCGGGCCTGGTCCGGGGTGAAGTTCCCCTCGATCACCCCTTCTCCGGGGATCCGGGCCCGGATGACGGGCGAGCTGATCACCCGGTTATCGAGGACGATGGTGAGGTACTCCCCGATGCTGCGGCCCGTGTGCTCCTCGAACTTCCTGGCTCCCTCTCCCCCAAACCGGAACCGCACCACCCAGTTCAACCCTTGCGGATCCAGCTCCGCCCGCGCGTCCCGCAAATCCGCCCCCGTCACCACCACCTTTTTGGGAAGCGTGAGGACGCGGCCGTCGGGGAGCCGCACCCGTCGGTTGTCCGGGAGCCACTCCGCGCCCTCCGGGAGACTCTGGTGGTCTGTGTCCACGAACTCCAGCAGGGCCGTGCGGCCGATGAGCTCCTTCGCCCGCTGCGGATCCTGCAGGCCCGGGAATTCCACGATGATCCGGTCCGTGCCCTGGCGCTGCAGGAGCGGCTCCGCGATCCCCAGGGCGTCGATGCGGCGCTCGATGACCCGCATGGCGGCATCCACCTTATCCGGGGTGACCTGGACCCCGGGACGAGGCTGGGCCTCCAGCACGATGCGGGTCCCGCCCTGGAGGTCTAGCCCCAGCCGGATGTGAGGCCGGAGGGGCTGCAGCACGGGCCGGAGGCCGTCAAACCCCAGGGGCTGAAAGGTCAACTGGAAGGCCCCGAGGACGATCGCCAGGAGGATCAGAATGCGCAGGGGATGTCCTCGCAACCGTCACGCTCCTCGTTCGGCATCGCGCCCATTATATCCCATCCGCTCCACGACCACCGCGATCCCCTGCCCCACCCCGATGCACATGGTGGCAAGCCCGTACCGAGCCTGGCGACGATGCAGCTCCCACACCAGGGTGGTGAGGATGCGGGCGCCGCTGGCGCCGAGAGGGTGGCCCAAGGCGATGGCCCCGCCGTTGGGGTTCACCCGCTCCGGAGGAAGTCCCAGCTCCCGCACGCACGCCAGCACCTGGGCCGCAAAGGCCTCGTTGAGCTCGATGAGGTCGAGGTCCTCCACCCGCAACCCAGCTCGGGCCAGGGCCTTCCGGGTGGCGGGAACAGGCCCCAGGCCCATAACCGCGGGATCCACCCCTGCCACCGCGCTGGCCACGATGCGGGCCAGGGGCCGGAGGCGGAGGTCCGAACAGGTCTGGGCATCCACAAGCAGCAATGCCGCGGCCCCGTCGTTGAGTCCGGAGCTGTTGCCCGCGGTCACGGTCCCCTCCCTGCGGAAGGCGGGACGGAGGGCGGCGAGCCTGTCCAAGGTGACGTCCGGGCGGGGGTGCTCGTCCGCCTCCACCACCACGGGTTCCCCCTTCCCCGGGACGACCACGGGAACAAGCTCCTCCCGGAACCGTCCCTCCGCGATGGCGCGGGCCGCCCGCCGCTGGCTCTCGAGGGCGTAGCGGTCCTGCTCCTCCCGGGTGATCCCGTACCGCTCCGCCACGATCTCCGCGGTCTCGCCCAGGGCCATGGCCACGCCGGGCCACTTCTCCACGAGGCGCGGGTTCGTGAAGCGCGGGCCCAGGGTGGTGTCGTAGACCTCCAGCCTGCGGCTCCACGCCTCCGGAGATTTCGCCACCACGAAGGGCGCCCGGGTCATGCTCTCCACCCCGCCCGCGATGACCACGTCTGCCTCCCCGCACCGGATGGCGTGATAGGCGGTCACCACGGCCTGCAGCCCGCTCCCGCACAGCCGGTTTACCGTCTGGCCCGGGACCTCCGCGGGAAGCCCTGCCTGCAGCAGGGCCATCCGGGCCACGTTCCGGCCGTCCTCGCCCGCCTGGTTGGCACATCCCAGGATCACGTCGTCAACCCGGCCCGGATCCAGTCCCGCCCGCCGGATGAGGGCGGAGATCACCACCGCGGCGAGATCATCCGGGCGCACATCCCGCAAGGCCCCCCCGTACCGGCCGATGGGGGTGCGCACCGCGTCCACGATCACCACGTCCCGCATTCCCTGCTCCCGCTATCGGCCCGTGAAGTGCGGCGGACGCCTCTCCCGAAACGCCCTCCAGCCCTCCCGATGGTCCTCCGTGCGGCTCGCCACCTTCTGGAGCATGGCCTCGTAGTCCAGGGCAGAGGCGAGGTCCCCGTCCAGGGAGCGCAGGAACGCCCGCTTCATTAGACCATAGGCCCGGGTGGGGCCTTGGGCGAGCCGGCTTGCCACCTCCCCTGCCCGGTCCCGCAGCTCGCCTGGGGGGACCACCCAGTTCACCAGCCCCCATCGCAGGGCCTCCTCCGCACTGAGGGCGTCGGAGAGGGCACACAGCTCGAATGCCCTCCCCAGGCCCACGAGACGGGGGAGGAAGTAGGTGCTTCCCGCGTCCGGAACCAGGCCCACCTGGGCGAAGGCGGTGAGGAACCGGGCGTCCGCGGAGGCCATCCGGAGGTCACACGCCAGAGCCAAGCTCCACCCCGCTCCCGCCGCCACCCCGTTCACGGCCGCCAGCACCGGCTTCTCCATCCGGCGCAGGTGGAGGATGAGGGGGTTGACGTGCTCCCGGAGGTGCTCGAGGATGTCTTGTCCCTCCGGTTCCAGTTCCTCAAGGTCTTGCCCCGCGCAGAAGGCCTTCCCGGCCCCCGTCAGCACCACGCACCGGACCCGCGGATCCCGCTCCGTCTCCCGGAGGACCGCCCGGAGCTCGGCGAGCATCTGCCGGTTGAGGGCGTTGAGGACCTCGGGTCGGTTCAGGGTGAGGGTGGCCACCCCGTCCCGAAGCTCGTACTGGACGGTCTGCCCGGACATATCCGCCTCCTCAAACCCTCTGCAGGGCATCCAGGTACCGGCGCAGCTTCTGCTCCCTCGTCCGGGCCTCCCACAACCTCTCCTCCTCCGCCCGCACCACCTCCGCGGGGGCCTTCTGCTGGAACTCGGGGTTCTGGAGCTTGCGCGCCAGCCGTTCCTGCTCCCGGGCGAGGGCCTCCAGCTCGCGCCGCACCCGATCCACCAGGGCCCGGCTCTGCGTGGCCTCCAGGGGGATATACAGCTCCACGGCCCCCGCAAGGCCCAGGGCGGCAGGGGACGGCCGGGGCACATCGAGGGGCAGCAGCTCCAGACGCTCCACCCGGGCCAGGGACCGGAGGTAGGGCTGGAGCTGCGCGAGGAGCTCCCGCTCCGCCTGAGGGGCGAACACCTGCACATCCACCCCCTGGTGGGGCCCCAGGCCCAGGTCCGCCCGCAGGCTCCGGATCTCCCGCACCGCCTCCTGAAAGAGCCCCATGCTCCGCTCCACCTCCTCGTGCACCCGACGCGGGTCGCTGCGGGGCCAGGGACCCAGCATCAGCGTCTCGCCCTGATGCGGCAGGCTCCGGAACACCTCCTCCGTGAGGAAGGGCATGATGGGGTGCAACAGGCGCATGGTCTCCAGGAGGACATGCCACAGGACGTAGCGGGCGGTGCGGGCCGTGTCTTCCCCCGCCGCGAGATCCACCTTGCTCATCTCCACGTACCAGTCGCAGTACTCGTCCCACAGGAACCGGTAGAGGGTCCGGGCGGCCTCGTCGAACTCGTAGGCCTCGTAGGCCCGGGTCACGGCCTGGACCGTGCGCTCCAGGCGGCTGAGGATCCACACCTCCGGCATCCCGTACCGCAGGGCGCTGGGGTCCACCCGCGTGGGATCCTCGGAGGCAAGGTTTCTGTGCACGAACCGGGCCGCGTTCCAGATCTTGTTCGCGAAGGTGCGCACGTCCGCGATCATCTTCTCGTCAAACCGCATGTCCTGCTGGGCCGCGGAGCACCGGGCGGTGAGGGCAAACCGGAGGGCATCGGCCCCGTACTTCTCGATCACCACCATGGGATCGATGCCCGTGCCCAGGGACTTGCTCATCCGGCGGCCATGGATGTCGTGCACCGTGGGGTGGATGTACACGTCCCGGAAGGGCACTTCGTCCAGGAACTCCAGCCCGAACATGATCATGCGGCACACCCACAGGAAGATGATCCCCCGGTCCGTGACGAGCACGCTGGTGGGGTAGAAGTAGCGGAGATCCTCCGTCTGCTGCGGCCAGCCCAGGGTCGCAAGCGGCCAGAGGGCGGAGCTGAACCAGGTGTCCAGCACGTCCGGGTCCTGCCGCCAGGCCTTCCCGCCGCACCGCTCGCACGCGAAGGGCTCCACCTTGGAGGCCACCTGAGCCCCGCAGCCCGTGCAGTTCCACACGGGGATCCGATGCCCCCACCACAGCTGCCGGCTGATGACCCACGGGCGGATCCCCTCGAGCCAGTCCAGGGCCACCCGGGTCCACCGCTCCGGGTGGAACCGTACCCGTTCCGTGCGGATGGCTTCCGCGGTGCGCTGGGCCATGTCCCGGACGTCCAGGAACCACTGATCCGTGATGTAGGGCTCGATCACCGTGTGGCACCGGTCGCACTTCCCCACCCGGGTCCGGTACGGCTCTGTCCGCACCAGGAATCCCTGCATCTCCAGGGCTCGGGCCACCCGTCCGCGGGCCTCGAACCGGTCCAGCCCGAAGAACTTGGGGGCCAGTTCGTTCATGCGGCCGTCCTCGGTCAGGGTCACGAGGATCGGGAGCCCGTGGTCCCGACCGACCTCGTAGTCCAGGGGATCGTGGCCCGGGGTGATCTTTACCGCGCCCGTACCGAGGGCAGGATCCACCCGGCGATCCGCGATCACGGGCACCCGGCGGTTGGCGAGCGGCACCACCACCTCTCTTCCCACCAGCTCCCGGTACCGCTCGTCGTCCGGATGGACCGCCACGGCCACGTCCGCGAAGATGGTCTCCGGCCGCTGCGTGGCCACCACCACGTCCGGGCCGTCGTCCGCGGCCCGATACCGCACGTACCAGAGATGACTGTCCACCTCCTCGTACTCCACCTCCAGGTCGGAGATGGCGGTGCGGCAACGGGGGCACCAGTTCACCATGTGCTTGCCCCGGTAGATGAGGCCCTTGCGGTACAGGCGCACGAAGGCCTCCAGCACCGCGTCGTAGTAGGGGGGATCCAAGGTGAAGACCTTCCGGTCCCAGTCGCAGGAAACCCCCAGGCGTTCTAGCTGGGCGTAGATGATGCTCCCGTACTTCCGCACCCAGGCCCACACCCGCTCCTCGAAGGCTTCCCGACCCAGCTCCTCCCGCCGCAGACCCTCCTTCGCCAACTCCCGCTCCACCACGTTCTGGGTGGCGATCCCCGCATGGTCCGTGCCGGGCTGATAAAGGGCACACTTCCCCTGCATGCGGTGAAAGCGCGTGAGGATGTCCTGCAGGGTGTTGTTGAGGGCGTGCCCGATGTGCAGCTCCCCCGTCACGTTCGGAAGCGGCATCATGACCGCCCAGGGCGCTCGGGCGGGGTCAGGCCTTGCCCGGAAGTAGCCCGCGGCCTTCCAGGCTGTGTACAGGCGCATCTCCACGGGCCCGGGTTCGTAGACCTTGGGGAGCTCCCGGATGGCCATCCTACCCTCCTCAGCGCAAAGCGCCGCCCCGCCCGCCACGGGTGGAGCGGCGTCCGCTGGCTTCGATTATGCGGTAGCCCCCCGTCCGCCTGCAACTCACCACGGGAGGAGCGTGCCCACTCCCCGCTCCTCCGCCCGCCGGAGGACCAGCATCCCCACCGCGAGGTCCTGGACCGCGTGGCCCACGGACTTGAAGAGGGTGATCTCGTCCGGGGCCGTGCGGCCGGGCCGGGCTCCCGCGACCACCGCCCCCAGTTCCGTCACGGCACCCCAATCCAGCCGGCCCTCCGCCGCGGCGAGGATCAGGTCTCCCGCCTCGGCCCGGGCAGTTTCCAGGCTCTCCACGAACACCCGGCTGCGGGCCACGAGGTCCGCGGGGATCTCCCGGGCGGTCGGGGTAAACGCACCGATGGCATTGAGGTGCGTGCCGGGCGATACGTCCTCTGCCCGGAGCACGGGGACGGGGCTCGTGGTGGCGGTGATCACGATGTCCGCGCCCCGCACCGCGGTTTCCGCGCTCGGCGCCGGGTACACGGAGGCCCCCCGGATCCAGGGCTGGCCCCGGGCCCAGGTCGCAAAGGCCTCCCGGTGCTCCGGGGTGCGGGCGTATACCCGGACCTGGGTCACCTCCCGAACCGCGCACACCGCCTCCAGCTGCGTCCGGGCCTGCACCCCGGCTCCGATCAGCCCTACGATCGCCGGCTCCCCGCGGGCCAACAGATCCGTGGCGAGTCCGCTGACCGCTCCCGTGCGGAGGGCGGTGAGGCTAGCGCCTTCCAGGAGCCCCAGCGGTCGGCCGGTGGAGAGGTCCTGGAGCAGGACGGCCGCGTGAAGGGTGGGAAGCCCCATCCCGGGGTTCTGCGGGTAGACGGCGACCGCCTTCACCCCCAGTCCGATCCCTTCCGCGAACCCGGGCATGTAGAGGGCACTCCCGGAGGGGGTGGGCAGGTGGATGCGTGGGGGGACGTGGACCCGGCCTTCCCACAAGGCCACGAAGGCCGCCCGGACCGCGGCGATGGCCTCCGCCATGGAGACGGTCCGGGCGACCTCTTCCGCGGAGAGGACCCGCAGCACGAACCGCCTCCCAGGTTATGCCTGGGGCGGAGACGGGGGGACCTGAGCAGGTGTCTCCACCGGGATCCGGGGGACCTCCAGCAGCGGCTGCGGGGGAGCGGCTTCGGGTACCGCCGCGCGCTCCTTGGCGGGCAGCAACGCGGTCTCGAGGACTTCATCCATGTGCTCCACGAGCTTGAAGCGCAGCCGGCGCCGCACGTTCTCCGGGATCTCCACGAGGTCCCGCTCGTTCTCCTTGGGCAGGATCACGGTCTCGATCCCCGCCCGGTGGGCGGCGATCACCTTCTCCTTCACCCCGCCGATGGGCAGAACCTTGCCCCGGAGGGTGATCTCGCCCGTCATGGCCACATCCTTGCGCACAGGCCGGCCCGTGAGGGCGCTGGCGAGGGCCGTGGCCATGGTGATGCCCGCGGACGGGCCGTCCTTGGGCTGGGCCCCCGCGGGGACGTGGATGTGCACGTCGTACTTGCTGTACCAGTCCTCGTCCGCCCCGAGCCACCGGGTCCTCGACCGCACGTAGCTCACCGCGGCCTGGGCGGATTCCTTCATCACGTCTCCCAGCTGACCGGTGAGCACGAGCTTGCCGCTCCCCTTGACCAGGGCCACCTCCACGGTCACGATGTCGCCGCCCACCTCCGTCCACACGAGGCCCGTGGCGGCGCCCACCTCGTCCTGCTTTTCCGCCACGCCATAGCGGAACCGGGGCGGCCCCAGGTAGCGGTGCAGCACCTTGTGCGTGATCCTTCGCGGTGCCCTTGGGTCTCCGCTCGCCACCCGGGTAGCCACCTTCCGGCAGATGGTGCCGATCTCCCGCTCCAGGTTCCGCACCCCCGCCTCCCGGGTGTACTCCCGGATGATCCGAAGGATCGCCTCATCGCTGAAGTGCAGACCCCGGTCCGCGAGGCCGTTTTCCCGCAGCTGCTTGGGCACCAGGAAGTGCTTGGCGATGGCCAGCTTCTCCTCCTCGATGTAGCCGGGAAAGCGGATCACCTCCATCCGGTCCCGGAGGGCGGGCGGGATGGTGTCCAGGATGTTGGCGGTGCAGATGAACATCACCTCGCTCAGGTCAAACGGAAGCTCCAGGTAGTGGTCGCTGAAGGCGTGGTTCTGCTCCGGGTCCAGGGCCTCCAGCAACGCCGCGGAGGGGTCTCCCCGGAAGTCCAGGCCCAGCTTGTCAATTTCGTCCAGCATGAATACGGGATTCTTGCTCCCCGCCATCTTCATGCCCTGGATGATCCGGCCCGGGAGCGCCCCCACGTAGGTGCGCCGGTGGCCCCGGATCTCCGCCTCGTCCCGCACTCCGCCCAGCGACACCCGCACGAACTTCCGACCGAGGGCCCGGGCGATGGACTTGCCGAGGGAGGTCTTGCCCACCCCTGGCGGTCCCACGAAGCAGAGGATGGGGCCCCGGGTCCCGGGACTCAGCTTGCGCACCGCCAGGTACTCGATGATCCGGTCCTTCGCCTTCCGCAACCCGTAGTGATCCTCGTCCAGGATCCGCCGGGCCTCCTGGATGTCCAGGCGGTCCTCCGTGCGCACGCTCCAGGGAAGGGCCAGGATCCAGTCCAGGTAGGTGCGCACCACCACCGCCTCCGCCACCATGGGCGGCATCTTCTCCAGGCGGCTCAGCTCCTCCAGGGCCTTCTCCCGGACATAATCCGGGAGATTCGCGGCCTCGATCTTCTTCCGGTACTCCTCCACCTCCGCCTGCCGCTCGTCCCGCTCTCCCAGCTCCTGCTGAATGGCCTTCAGCTGCTCCTTGAGGTAGTACTCCCGCTGGGAGCGCTCCATGGACTTGCGGACCCGGTTCTGGATCTTCCGCTCCAGCTCCAGGATCTCGAGCTCCCGGTGAAGGATCTGGGCCAGGAGCTCCAGCCGGCCCGCGGGGTCCAATTCCAACAGCTGCTGGCGCTCCTCCACCTTGAGGGGGAGGTGCTGGGCCACGAGGTCCGCGAGCTTGCCGGGCTCCTCCGTCCCCATGATGGCCATGAAGGCCTCCGGAGGCACGGACCGGCTCAACCGCGCGTACCGCTCGAACTGCGCCGACACGCCCCGCATGAGGGCCTCGATCTCCACGGTGCGCTCCGCGGTGTCCTCCACCGCCTCCGCCCGCACCGCGAAGTAGGGATCCGTGCGGACGAACTCCAGGATCCTCGCCCGCACCAGCCCCTCCACCATCACCTGGAGGACCCCGTCGGGCTGGCGGCCCACGTTGATGATCCGGGCGATGGTCCCCCACCCGAAGAGGTCCTCAGGCTTGGGATCCTCGATGTTCTCGTCCCGCTGGGCCACCAGCAGCAGCAGCCGTTCGCCCTCCATGGCCTGCTCCAGGGCCCGGATGGACTTGGGTCGTCCCACGCCCAGGGCCAGGGAGGCGTGCGGGAGGACCACCACCCCCTTCAGGGCAAGCAGGGGAAGGACTGCCGGATATCCCGTCCGTGTCTCGCTCATGATCCCTCCACCGGTTCGCGCCTTCACCCCTGTATACGCAAGGGAGGGCGGGAAGATTCCACCGCGCGGCGAACTAGCTGGCCGGCCGTTCCTTCGGCAACCGCTTGGCCTCCGCCGCGGTGATCAGGATGGGGGGGACCCGACGCTCCACCGCCTCCAGGGTCACCAGACACCGCTTCACGTCCGGGCGGGAGGGGATCTCGTACATCACATCCAGCATGATGTCCTCGATGATGGTCCTGAGCCCTCGGGCGCCCGTGTTGCGGGCCATGGCCTCCCGGGCGATGGCCCGCAAGGCCTCTTCCGTGAACACCAGATCCACCCCGTCCATCTCCAGGATCCGCTGGTACTGACGCACCAGGGCGTTTTTGGGTTCCACCAGGATGCGCACCAACTGTTCCTCCGTAAGGGGGTCCAGGGTGACCACGATGGGGAGCCGGCCGATGAATTCCGGGATGAGGCCGTAACGCAGGAGGTCCTGGGGCATCACCTGACGCAATAGCTCGCCCGTGTCCCGGGCCCGGGCCTCGCTCTGGGCTCCGAACCCGATGCTGGCCCGCCGCACCCGGCTCTCCACGATCTTGTCCAACCCCTCGAAGGCTCCCCCACAGATGAAGAGGATGTTGGTGGTGTCGATCTGGATGAACTCCTGGTGGGGGTGCTTCCGGCCCCCTTGCGGGGGGACGTTGGCCACCGTCCCCTCCAGGATCTTCAGCAGGGCCTGCTGAACCCCCTCCCCGCTCACGTCCCGGGTGATGGAGGGGTTCTCGGACTTGCGGGCGATCTTGTCCACCTCGTCGATGTAGACGATTCCGCGCTCCGCGCGCTTCACGTCGTAGTCCGCGGCCTGGATGAGGCGGAGGAGGATGTTCTCCACGTCCTCGCCCACGTATCCCGCCTCCGTGAGGCTCGTGGCATCCGCGATGGCGAAGGGAACGTCCAGGATCTTCGCCAGGGTCTGGGCCAGGTACGTCTTGCCGCAGCCCGTGGGCCCGATGAGGAGGATGTTGCTCTTCTGGAGCTCCACGTCGTTGGGGCGGCGCTGGCCGATGCGCTTGTAGTGGTTGTACACGGCCACGGCCAGGACCTTCTTCGCCCGCTCCTGCCCCACCACGTACTGGCACAGAGCCTCGTAGATTTCCTGGGGCTTGGGAAGGCTGCGGGGGGTTACCTCATCCGGCTCCCCGTAGAGCTCCTCCTCCAGGATCTCGTTGCACAGCTCGATGCACTCGTCGCAGATGTATACCCCTGGCCCGGCCACCAGCTTGCGCACCTGCTCCTGGGGCTTCCCACAGAAGGAGCACTTGAGCCGGTCGTGCTCGTCCCCGAACCGGAACATGCGTCCGCCCCCGAAGCCCTTCGCCATCGTCCCCTCCGGTCCTAGCCGGTTTGGTTTGCCTTCGCGTACGCGGCCACCTTCTCCGGCCGCGGTTCGATGACTTGATCGATGAGCCCGTACTCCTTCGCCTTCTGAGCACTCATCCAGAAGTTCCGGTCCGTGTCCCGCTCGATGCGCTCGAGGGGCTGGCCCGTATGCCGACTCAGGATCTCGTTCACGATCCGACGCATCTCCAGGAACTCCCGGGCCTGGATCTCGATGTCCGTGACCTGCCCCTGCGCGCCGCCCCACGGCTGGTGGATCATGATGCGGGAGTACGGCAGGGCTCCCCGCTTCCCCTTCGTGCCGCCCGCCAGCAGCAGGGCCGCGGCAGAGGCCGCAAGCCCCACGCAGATGGTGGCCACGTCTGGCTGGATGTGCTGCATGGTGTCGTAGATGGCGAGCCCCGCGGTGATGGATCCGCCGGGACTGTTGATGTAGAGCTGGATGTCCTTTTGAGGATCCTCGTAGGCCAGGAACAACAGCTGCGCGATCACCAGATTCGCGGTCTCGTCGTCGATGGGACCGCCCAGGAAGACGATGCGATCCTTCAGCAGACGCGAGTAGATGTCGTAGGCGCGCTCTCCCCGCGCGCTCTGCTCGACCACGATGGGTACCAGGGTCATACGGACTCCTCCCCCGACGAACTCTGAATCTCCGCTCCGCTCGCCACCGCCACCAGGAAGGCCAGGGTCTTGCGCCGGCGCAGCTGGGACCGCAGGGAAGATTCCCGTCCTTCCTCCTGCAGCCACCGCCGCACCTCCGCCGCCTCCCGACCCAGCTCCTGCGCTAGGTTCTCGACCTCCCGCCGAAGCTCCTCCTCCGTGGGCTCCAGGCGTTCGAGCTCCCCGATCCGGTCCAGGACGAGCCGGGCCCGCACCCGGCGCTCCGCCGCGGGCCGGTACTCCTCGTGCAGCTGCTCCAGGGTCTTCCCGGACAGGGCCAGGTACCGCTCCAGGGTCAGGCCCCTCCCCCGGAGCCGGTCCACCAGGTCCTCCAGGAGCGCGTGGATCTCCGCGTGCACGAGGCTCTCGGGCAGGTCCACCTCGCTTCCCTCCACCACCCTCCGCAGAACCTCCGTTTCGTACTCCTCCGCGGCGCGCCGGGCCGCCTCCTCCCCGAGCTTCTGGCGCACCTCCTCCCGGAGGGCCTCCAGGGTCTGGTGATCGCTCACCTGACGTGCGAAGGCATCGTCCAGGGGCGGGAGGTCCCGGCGGCGCACGCCAACCACTACAACCTTCAGGAGGTGCCCCTCATTCCAGGGAACCTCCACGGTCTGGCCTTCCCGGGCTCCCTGAAGGGCCTCCGCCAGGGCTTTCGGGGTCTCCTGGCCTCCCAGTTCCAGGAGCAGCTCCCTGCCCGGTCCGAACCGGGACTCCCCCTCCGGTGCCTCCTCCACCCGGATCAGGACGAAGTCACCCGGTTCCGCGGATCCCTCCTTCGCCACGAGTTGTGCGAACTGGGCCCGCATGGCCTCCAGGGTCCGGTCCACCTCTTCCTCCGTTACTTCCGGCTCCGGCCGGGGAATCCGGAGGGAGCGGTAGTCCATGGGCCGAACCTCGGGAACCACCTCCACCGTGGCCCGCAGCCGGAGCGGCTGGCCTTCCACCAGCCCCTCCACGTCCACCTGAGGGCGGGTGAGGGGTCGGATTCCCGTCTGGGTCACCGCCTCCTGGAGGACCTCCGGCACCAGCTCCTCGAGGGCCGTCTCCTGCACCACCTGCTTACCAAGGTACCGCTCCAGGAGAAACCGGGGAGCCCTGCCCCGCCGGAAGCCCGGCACGGTGGTGGAGCGTCCCAGACGGGCAAACGCACGCTCGAGGGCTCGATCCACCCGCTCCGGGGGAACCTCCACCTCCAGGATCGCCCGGCTTCCCGGTTCGCGATGCACCTCCACCTTCAGCATCGGCTCCTCCCTGGGTGGTGCGGGCGGAGGGACTCGAACCCCCACGGGCAACCCCACCGGATCCTAAGTCCGGCGCGTCTGCCGGTTCCGCCACGCCCGCGACTCATCGAACTCCTTCCCGAAACCAAAGCCCCGCAGGCCACCTCACCCCTGCGGGGCCAAAGTCCACATCCTGGTGGGCCGTGCAGGACTCGAACCTGCAACCTTGGGATTAAGAGTCCCCTGCTCTACCAGTTGAGCTAACGGCCCATCCACATGGTAGCAACGGACCTCTGTCCTGTCCAGGTTACGGGACGGGCCTCGCCCACCGCGCTCCCAGGGGCCCCGCGTAGGCCGGAAGGCGCAGGGAGGGGACCCGGCGGATCCGGATCGAGACCCCCATGGACCGCAGACCCTCCACGTATCCTCCGGGGATCCGGAGGGCCGCCTCCATGAGATCCGCGTCTCCGATCGCCCGGATCACGTAGGGAGGGGAGATGGGGACCCCGTCTACCAGGATCCTCGGGCCGGACTGCTGGAACCCCGACCGCGCCAACACCCGCTGGCCGCTCACCGCAACAGCTTCTGCCCCGGAGGCCCACAGCTCGTTCACGAGCCCCGCCAACTCCGTGGCCTGCACCCGCCCTCCCGAGGGGCCTACGAGCGAGTTCACCCCCCCCTCCACCCGCACCTCGACTCCAGGTCCCCGCACGGGCACGAGTCCGAGGGCCATCCGCTGCTCTTCCAGCTCCTGAGCCAGGACGGCGCCCAGGGCCTTCCCCTCCGCGACCAGGGTCTCGTACTCCTGTAGCCGCCTCCGGAGGTCGGTCACCTCTGCTTCGAGGGCCTTCCGGGCGGTCTCCGCCTGGGCCACCAGCGCCGCCAGCTCCTCCACCCGGCGGGAGGGGAGCTCCGTCCGCTGCCGGAGCTCCCGGGCGCTGCGGACCTGGACCACCACCAGGAACCCCAGGAGGAGGCCAACCCCTCCCAGGGCAGCCCACGCTTCCCAGAACCGGTGCCGCCCCTCCACAGGCTCATCTACCCGGGCCATTTTACCAGAACGACTTGCAACTCCCGTCAGACCGCCCAAAAATGGAAAACCGGGGTTAGCACTCTCCGGACGCGAGTGCTAACCGGTGGCTCCGAAGATCTTTGGGAGGAAAGGAGGGAGCAGACATGCCGGCCAAGCTCCTGCTGTACGACGAGACTGCCCGGAGGGCCCTGGAGCGGGGGGTGGAGAAGGTGGCGAACGCGGTCCGCGTGACCCTGGGGCCCAAGGGGCGCAACGTGGTGCTGGAGAAGAAGTGGGGGTCTCCCACCATCACCAAGGACGGGGTGACGGTGGCGAAGGAGATCGAGTTGGAGGACCCCTACGAGAACATGGGGGCGCAGCTCGTGAAGGAGGTGGCCAGCCGGACCAACGACCAAGCCGGGGACGGCACCACCACGGCCACGGTGCTCGCCTGGGCCATGGTCCGGGAAGGGCTGAAGAACGTGGCCGCGGGCGCCAACCCCATGCTCATCAAGCGGGGGATCGATGCCGCGGTGGAGGCGTGCGTGGAGGAGCTCAAGAAGCTCAGCCAGCCCGTGGCGAACCGGGAGGACATCGCCCACGTGGCGGGGATCGCGGCGAACGACCCCAGCATCGGGGAGATCATCGCGGACGCCATGGAGAAGGTGGGCCGGGACGGCGTCATCACCATCGAGGAGTCGAAGGGGATGGAGACCACGGTGGAAGTGGTGGAGGGGATGCAGTTCGATCGGGGTTACATCTCCCCCTACTTCATCACGGATCCGGACAAGATGGAGTGCGTCCTGGAGGAGCCCTTCATTCTGCTCACGGAGAAGAAGATCAGCGCCGCCCGGGACATCGTGCCCGTGATGGAGAAGGTGATCCGGTTCGGCAAGCCCCTCGTGGTGATCGCGGAGGATGTGGAGGGGGAGGCCCTGGCCACCCTGGTGGTCAATAAGCTGCGGGGGGTGCTGCCCAGCGTGGCGGTGAAGGCTCCCGGCTACGGGGACCGCCGGAAGGCCATGCTGCAGGACATGGCCATCCTCACGGGCGGCCGGGTGATCTCGGACGACATCGGCATCAAGCTGGAGAGCGTGGAAGTGGACATGCTGGGCCGCGCGGAGAAGGTTCGGGTCACCAAGGACGACACCACCATCATCGGCGGCAAGGGCAAGCCCGAGGACATCAAGGGCCGGATCGCTCAGATCAAGAAGGAGATCGAGGAGACCACCTCGGACTACGACCGGGAGAAGCTGCAGGAGCGGCTGGCGAAGCTGTCCGGCGGGGTGGCCCAGATCCGGGTGGGGGCCGCCACGGAGACGGAGATGAAGGAGCGCAAGATGCGCTTCGAGGACGCGGTGAACACCACCAAGGCCGCGGTGGAGGAGGGGATCGTGCCCGGCGGCGGCGTGGCCCTCGTCCGGTGCCTGCCGGCCCTGGAGAGGCTGAAGATGGAAGGGGACGAGCAGGTGGGGGTGCAGATCGTCCGGCGGGCCCTGGAAGAACCCCTCCGCCAGATCGCGGAGAACGCGGGGTTGGAGGGCTCGCTCGTGGTGGAGCGGGTGAAGGAGAGTCCAGACCGCAACTTCGGCCTCGACGTGCGCACCGGGGAGTTCACGGATCTGGTGAAGGCCGGGGTGGTGGACGCCACCAAGGTGGTGCGGCTTGCCCTGCAGAACGCCGCTTCCGTGGCGGGGCTGTTGCTCACCACGGAGGCCCTGGTGGTGGAAAAGCGGGAGAAGAAGAAGGAAAAGACCCCGACCCCGGGCATGCAGGAGGAGGAGTTCTAGACCGGGAAGGAAGGCCGGGCCGGGGACCTGTCGGTCCCCGGCCCGTTCTGTTTATCGGGGACGGTCACGGACCTGCCCGGACGGGCGCTTCCGTGAACTGCTCCGCCTCCGTGGAGCCCTGTAAGGCCAGGGTGGAGGCCTCCCCACCGGAGATCACCTGGGCCACGAGGTCGAAGTATCCCGTGCCCGCCTCCCGCTGGTGGCGCACCGCGGTGTATCCCATCCGCTCCAGCTGGAACTCCCGCTCCTGCAGCCGCACATAGGCGCTCATCCCCTCCTCCACGTACCCCCGGGCGAGCTCGAAGGTGCTGGCGCAGAGGGCGTGGAACCCGGCCAGGGTGACGAACTGGAACTTGTAGCCCATGGCCCCGAGCTCCCGCTGGAAACGGGCGATGGTGTCCGGATCCAGGTGGCGCCGCCAGTTGAAGCTGGGGGAGCAGTTGTAGGCGAGGAGCTTGCCCGGATAGCGGGCATGGATGGCCTCCGCGAAACGCCGGGCCTCCTCCAGGTCGGGCCGGGAGGTCTCAAACCACAGCAGGTCCGCATACGGCGCGTACGCGAGCCCCCGGGCGATGGCGGCCTCAAGCCCCCCGCGCACCCGGTAATACCCCTCCGGCGTCCGCTCCCCCACGAGGAAGGGGTGGTCGTAGGGATCCGCGTCGCTCAGCAGCAAGGGGGCGGAGAGGGCGTCCGTGCGGGCGATGAGAACCGTGGGGACGTCGAGGACGTCCGCGGCCAGGCGGGCCGCGGTGAGGGTCCGGATGAACTGCCGGGTGGGCACCAGGACTTTCCCCCCGAGGTGCCCGCACTTCTTCTCGGAACTCACCTGGTCCTCGAAGTGGATGCCCGCAGTTCCCGCCTCGATGAGGGCCTTGGTAAGCTCGAAGGCGTTGAGGGGTCCTCCGAATCCCGCCTCCGCGTCCGCCACGATGGGCACCAGCCAGTCCCGGGTCCGTCTGCCCTCAGACCACTCGATCTGGTCCGCCCGCCGCAGGGCATTCTGGATGCGGCGGACGAGGGCGGGCACGCTGTTGGCAGGATACAGGCTCAGGTCCGGGTAGACCTGCTCGGCCAGGTTGGCATCCGCAGCCACCTGCCACCCGCTCACGTAGATGGCCTGCAGTCCCGCCCGCACCATCTGAACCGCCTGCATCCCCGTCAGGGCCCCGAGGGCCGCCACGAACGCCTCTCTCTGCAGCATCTCCCACAGGCGCTCCGCGCCCCGCCGGGCCAGGGTGTACTCCACCCGGATGGACCCCCGCAGCCGCACCACGTCCTCCGCGGTGTAGCCTCGCCGGATCCCCCGCCACCGGGGATCCGTCCGCCAGCGATGCTCGAGCTCTTCCGCCTCCCTGCGGAGGTCCACCGTTTGGCTCATCGAACTCCCTCCATCTGCATCTTCCATCCGTAGACGTCAAGGCCCGCGATCCCCGCGAGCGCGGGTTCCGCCCACGAAGACCGGTCCGCACAGTCCTGGCAGTAGATGGTGGCCTCGGGGCGGTACGCGCACTCCGGGCAACACGGCGCACCGCAGGCCTGGCAGGTCCAGGCGTCCATCCACCGTACCACACGGCCGCACGGGCACTTCCGCATCATGGCGCACCCCTCCCTTTTCAGTGTGGCCGTGGATCCGGGCGGGTTCCACTTCCGGGCGACGAACGGTCGGATTTTCCGGTTCAGCGGTGGGTTTTGTGAGACGTTTCCCCGCGCCTCAGGTGGTGGCCGCCTCCTCGTCCTCGAAGAGGTTTCCCTCCAGGGGCAGGTTCTCCACCGAGGGCGTTCGGAGGAGCTCGATCCGGAAGAGGGCGGAGAAGTACCAGAGGTGCCCCGGCCGGGTGCGCACGGGAAGCCACTGCCAGGCCCGCATGGTCTCCACGTAGTCCCAGTTGGCGTAGGCGTTGAACGCGTCCCGGATGTCTGTAATCACCGCGCCCAGATCCAGAAGGATCCGCTGGATGCGGGCCCACTTCTCGAGGCTGGACTCCCCGTGGGTGAGGCCGAAGTACCCCGCGGCTCCCGCCCCGTGGAGGGCCGCCACTCCCCGCTCCAGGAAAGCCCGGAATCCCCGCAGGCTTTCCGTGGGATCCGTGAAGAAGGTGTCGAAGCGCGCCCGCCACACCTCCGGAAGGGGAGAGCGCACGTCGTAGACGTGGGCCTCCACCCGGTCCAGGCCCTCCCGGTCCGCCACCTCCCGGATGAATCCCACGATCCGTTCGTCCACGTCCACCACCACCACCCGCCGGGGTTGGCGGGTGAGGGCGAGGGCGATGCTCACCAGGTCGTCGTCCCCGAGAACGAAGACCTCCTTGTCCTGTACGTCCCCCCGCTCCAGGGCAAAGGCCACCCGGGCCAGGGTGGTCTCCTCCGTGACGTAGCCCTGGTCGAAGGCCTGGAGGGCGGGTGGGCGGTCATGGGCGATGGCGCGGAAGCGCCTCGTGACCTCCTCCCCCAGGACCCCGGGATCTACCCCCCGCCCCCCGCAGCGGGAGCAGGCGGCTTCCCGGGTCGGGGGGATCCCGAGGGTTCCGACCCACCTCGACCCCTCCGGGCTGAGGCGCAGGTGGGCCCCCTCCGGCAGCACCAGCCCCTGGAGGATCAGCTCCTGCAGGAAGGCGCAGAGGAAACGGATGGGGGCCCGGCTCAGCCGGAAGACCTCCCAGAGGTCGGCCGTGACCTGAAGGGCTCCCAGGGCCCGCTCCGCATCGCGCCGGCTCACCACCACCGGCACCCGCTCGCGCACCCGTTCGAGAACCGCGTGCAGGCGTTCCTGGGCTTGCCGGCGATCCGCCACGCGGGGTACGTTCCGTCCCATGCGCTCACCTCCTCCGCCCAAGGGCTGCATCCTAAAGGGTACGGTCAGGACGGAAATGAGGAAAGGCGAGGGAAACGGCTATAGCTGGAGGAGGGCTTTCAGGAAGCGGGCCGCGGAGCGGCTCACCGGGATCTCCGTGCGATGGGGGTCGTCCAGACGGAGGAGCATGGTCCCGGAGAAAAAGGGGTGCAGCTCCACCACGTGGTCGAGGTTCACGAGGTAGCTGCGGTGGACCCGGAGGAAACGGGTGGGGGGGAGACGCCGGGCCACCTCCCGGAGGGTTGTGCGGGCCTCGTAGGTGCCCTCCCGGGTCACCACCCGGATCAGGTCGCCCTGGGCCTGCACGTAGAGGATCTGATCGGGATCCAGCAGCACCACCCGGTCCGCGGTGGGAAGGGCCAGGCGCGAGGGAGGCCCCGGAAGGGGTTCTGCCGCCAGTCGTTCCAGGGTCTTCCGGAGGCGGTCCGGATCCACGGGCTTGAGGAGGTAATCGAAGGCCGCGGCCTCGAAGGCCTCCAGGGCGTGCTCGTCGAAGGCGGAGACCAGCACCACCCGGGGGCGCTGCGGGAGGGCGTTGAGGGCGCGGAGGGCATCAAGCCCGCTCAGGCCAGGCATCCGGATGTCCAGGAACACCACCTCCGGCGGGGCGTCCCGGATCCGGTCCAGGAGGGCATAGGCGTTCTCCGCGGTTTCCACCTGGTCCTGGCCCAGCTCTCGGAGCAGCCGTTCCAGGTGTGCCCGGGCCGTGGGGTCGTCGTCCACGATCAGAATCCGGAACGGCCTCATGGACGGCGACCGGGGAACCCTCGGGGGATGCGGACCACCACGCGGGTTCCTTTGCCCTCCTGGCTCTCCACGCGGAGCCCGAACCCGGGCCCGTAGATGGTCTCCAGGCGGCGGTGCACGTTAAAGAGGCCCACTCCCAGCCCGGACCCGACTCCCCGCTGGGTGACGTGCTCCGCCAACCCCTCCGGAATCCCCACCCCGTCGTCCTCCACGGTGAAGACCGCGACTCCGTCCTCCTCCCACCCTCGCACCCGGACCGTGCCGGGTCCTGGCTTAGGCTCCACCCCGTGCACCACCGCGTTCTCCACCAGAGGCTGAAGGGTCAGCACGGGGACCAGGAGGTTCCACAGGGAACGGGGGATCTCCACCTCCACCCGCAGCCGTTCCCCCAGCCGCATCCGCTCGAAATTCAGGTAGTGCTCCACGTACCAGAGCTCCTCCTCCACGGTGCAGAACTCCCCGTGCGCCCGGAGGGCGTGCCGCAGGAACTCCGCGAAGTCCAGCACGAGCCGCCTCGCCCGCTCGGGATCGTGTCCGCAGGTGGCGGCCACCGCATGCAGGGTGTTGAAGATGAAGTGGGGGGAGATCTCCATCCGCAGCGCCCGCAGCTCCTCCCGTTCCAGCCGCCGGACCTCCGCTTCCAGAAGGCTCAGCTCCAGCTGGGCACCCAACAGCTCCCCCAACAGGACCGCACCCTCCACCGCCTCTGGCCGGAAGGGCCGGCCGTCGGTCCGGTACAACTTGAGGGCCGCGGGCACCATCCCCTTCACCCGCATGGGGACCACGATGGCCGCGGTCAGGGGGCAGGTGGGATCCGGGCAACCGATGGCGATCCGCTCCCGGGCGACCGCGGGCTGTCCCGTGGACAGCACGCGCTTGGTGAACTCCGTGGTCACGGGCTCTCCCGGCCGGTGGTGGTCGCTCCCCGCACCCACGAAGGCCAGGACCTTCGCGCGGCCCACCAGGGAAACCGCGTCCACCTCGAAAGCTTCCCGGACCAGGGTAGCGACCCGGTGGGCCGCCACCTGCGTGAGGCCCGAGTGGAACTCCTCCCGGGACGCCCGGGCGACGGACCGGAGGCGGCGGATCATCACCCGCAGCCACACCCGGCTGCTGAGGGCGTCAAGGTTCCTGTGAATGCGCGCGGTGGAAGGCATCTTCACCATCAGCATACCGCGGGGGGAAGGCGGACCGGAACGCCCCGCCGATTCATGGGAATTCATAAACGGCGGAGAAGGGGGAAGGAGGGAAGGGATCGAATCTTTTCCCCGGGGAAGGGGATCGAGCCCCGCGGAAAAATCGGCTTCGGAAAACGGGATGCGCTCGGGAACGCAGCGCCCGGATCCGTGGATCCGAGTGTACCTAAACCGGGTTTCGCGGAGCCCGCGCCTGACGCGGGAAGAGGAGGAGCGCCTCGGCCAGCGGATCCAAAGCGGGGACAAGGATGCCCTGCGGGTCCTCGTGGAAGCGCATCTCTACCTCGTGGTCTGCCTGGCCCGACGGTTCGCCCGCCTCGGGGGATCCCTGCCGGACCTGATTCAGGAGGGCAACTTGGCCTTGGTAGAGGCCGCGGCCCGGTTCGACGGGCGGAGGGGTCAACGCTTCAGCACCTACGCCTCGTGGTGGGTCCGCCACGCCCTCCAGCGAGCCCTGGCGGAGCAGAACCGGGTCCTCCACCTCCCCACCTACCGCCGGCGGGAGCTGGCCAGCCTCCGGAAGGAGCAGCGGTCTCTGGCACAGCGCCTGGGGCGGGAGCCCACACCCCAGGAGATCGCCCGCGACCTGGGATGGCCCTTGGACCGGGTCCTTCAGGACCTGTCCCTCCTGGAGGCCCCCGTGTCCCTGGAGGCCCTGGTCCCCGACGACGACTTTGAGAAGCTCGTCCCGGCCCTGGAAGTCCCCGACCCGGACGAGGCACTGGCCCCCCGCCTGCGGCGGGAGGTCCTCCAGCGGCTGCTGGAGCGACTCCCCGAGCGCGAGCGCGCGGTCCTTCGGCTGCGCTACGGGCTCGACGGCGAACCCCCCCGGACCATGCGGGAGGTGGCCCGGAGGCTCGGGCTCACCGCGGAAGGGGTCCGGCAGGTGGAGCTGAGAGCCCTGGCCAAACTGCGCCGACCCGCCTGGCTGGCGCGCCTGCGGGATCTCGCCGGCTAATTGCTCCCAAGGAGACCTGGACCGGGAAAGGGTATACTCCCGGAGAGGAGCGACCCATGGTGCATGAGTTCACCCGGAATCGGGCTCTCGTGCGGTGGGTGGAGGAGGTGGCGGAGCTCACCCGGCCGGACCGCATCCACTGGTGCGACGGGTCCCGGCAGGAGTACGAGCGGCTGTGTCAGGTGCTGGTCCGAAAGGGAACATTCGTCCCCCTAAACCCGAAGAAGCGGCCCGGATGCTACGCGGCATTCTCCGACCCCTCGGACACTGCCCGGGTGGAGGAGCGCACCTTCGTGTGCACCCGGCGCCGGGAGGACGCGGGCCCCACCAATCCTTGGGTGGATCCCCAGGAGATGAAACGAACCCTGGAGCAACTCCTGCGGGGATGCATGCGGGGCCGTACCCTCTACGTGATCCCCTTCAGCATGGGGCCCCTGGGCTCGCCCTATGCCCGGTTCGGGGTGCAGATCACGGACTCCGAGTATGTGGTGGTGAACATGCGCATCATGACCCGCATGGGACGCCACGCGCTGGAGGCCCTGGGAACGGGGGAGTTCGTCCGGTGTCTGCACTCCGTGGGCTTCCCCCTCCGCCCCGGGGAGCAGGACGTCCCCTGGCCCTGCAACACCACCAAGTACATCGTGCACTTCCCGGAGGAACGCCTCATCGTCTCCTTCGGCAGCGGCTACGGCGGGAACGCGCTTCTGGGCAAGAAGTCCTTCGCCCTCCGCCTCGCCAGCTGGATCGCCCGGGAGGAAGGGTGGCTGGCGGAGCACATGCTGATCCTGGGGGTTCGCTCCCCGGACGGGGAGAAGACGTACCTGGGAGCCGCGTTCCCCAGCGCCAGCGGCAAAACGAACTTCGCCATGCTGGTGCCGCCCGAGAGCTTCCGCCGCCGGGGCTGGACGGTGACCACCGTGGGGGACGACATCGCCTGGATCTTCCCCGCGGGCGACGGAGACCTCCGCGCCATCAATCCGGAGGCCGGGTTCTTCGGGGTTGCGCCCGGGACCAATTGGGAGACCAACCCCAACGCCATGGCCACCGTGGAGCGCGACACCATCTTCACCAACGTGGCCCTCACCCCGGACGGGGACGTATGGTGGGAGGGACTCACGGAGGTCCCGCCTCCGGGGCTGGTGGACTGGCGGCGGCAGCCGTACGATCCGGAGCGCGGACAACCCGCGGCCCACCCCAACGCCCGGTTCACCGCCCCCGCCCACCAGTGCCCCTCCATGGACCCCGCGTGGGAGGATCCTCGGGGGGTACCGGTGAGCGGGTTCATCTTCGGCGCCCGGCGTGGCGATACGGTCCCGCTCGTGTATCAGGCGGTGAACTGGTACTTCGGCGTGTACCTGGCAGCGACCATGGGCGCGGAGACCACCGCGGCGGCCGCGGGGGAGGTGGGACGGGTGCGTCGGGATCCTTTTGCCATGCTTCCCTTCTGCGGCTACCATATGGGGGATTACTTCCAGCACTGGCTCCAGTTCGGCCGGGAGCTCCCGAACCCGCCCCGCATCTTCTTCGTGAACTGGTTCCGGAAAGGTCCCGACGGAACGTACCTCTGGCCGGGCTACGGGGAGAACATGCGGGTCCTGCGGTGGATCGTGGAACGGGTACGGGGCCGCGCATACGCGGTGGAGAGCCCCATCGGCTGGATGCCCCGCTACGAGGATCTGGACTGGGAAGGGCTGGAGTTCAGCCGGGAGCGGTTCGGGCAGGTCATGCGGGTGGATCGAGCCGAGTGGATGCAGGAGATCCAGGCGCACGAGGAGCTCTTCACCCTCCTCTACGACCGTCTCCCCAAGGAGTTCCTTTTCCTGCGGGAGCTTCTGCGCAGCAGCCTGTGGCGTTCCCCGGAACGGTGGAGCTCCGTGGCGGAGCCGGAGTAACCCTTGGCCCGCCGAACGCGGGTCGGACGGGTCCCCTTACCGCCTTTACTCAGAATCGACGAATCCGCCCCCGGGCACCTATCCTGGTGCGGGAGCGCAGGAGCATGTTCCACGGCGGCCTGGAATCCGTCTTCCTGTATGCCCTGGGGACCGCGGCGTGCACGGGGCTTGGGGCCTTCCCCTTCCTGTTCTACCGGAACGCCACGCGCATCTGGCTGGGGGCCAGCAACGCGGCGGCCGCGGGACTCATGCTGGCCGCCAGCTTCGGGCTCCTGCAGGAGGGGCTGCGTTTCCATCCGGGACGCGTGCTGCTGGGAGCGGTGACGGGCATCGGCTTCATCGCCTGGACCTCGAACCTCCTGCGGGGGCAAGAGGACCTGCGCCTGGGGAAGCTGTCCGGGATGGATGCCCGCAAGGCGCTCCTCGTGGTGGGGGTGATGACCCTGCACTCCTTCACGGAAGGCATCGGGATCGGCGTCTCCTTCAGCGGAGGGAGGGAACTCGGTCTGTTCATCGCCCTCGCCATCGCCGTGCACAACATCCCTGAAGGCCTTGCCATCAGCCTGGTGCTGGTGCCCCGGGGGATCCCCGTCTGGCAGGCCGTGTGGTGGAGCATCTTCAGCAGCCTGCCCCAGCCCCTCCTGGCCCCTCCTGCCTACCTCTTCGTGGAGGCCTTCCGGGCACACCTGCCCACGGGGCTCGGGTTTGCCGCCGGGGCCATGATCTGGATGGTGTTCTCCGAGATCCTGCCGGATGCCCTCCTGGATGCCCCGCAGGGGCTCGTGGCCACCACCGTGACCCTCGCTTCCCTGGCCATGGTGGCCTTCCAGGCCCTCCTGAGGGCCTGAGGATCCACCCTACACGTCCCGGACCCGGTCTCCCAGGGCCGCCTGGGCGGCGGCGAGCCGGGCCACGGGCACCCGGTAGGGGGAGCAGGAGACGTAGTCCAGCCCCACCGCAAAGCAGAACTTCACGCTGCTGGGTTCTCCGCCGTGCTCCCCGCAGATCCCCACCACGAGGTCCGGCCGGGTCAGGCGGCCCCGTTCGGTCCCCATCCGCAGCAGCTGTCCCACCCCCTCCCGGTCCAGGACCTGGAAGGGGTCTTCGGAGAGGATCTTCTGGTCGAGATAGCGGGGCAAAAACCGGCCCGCATCGTCCCGGCTCATGCCGAAGGTGAACTGGGTGAGATCGTTCGTCCCGAAGCTGAAGAACTGCGCCACCTCCGCGATCCGATCCGCGATCAGGGCCGCCCGGGGGACCTCAATCATGGTCCCCACCCGGTAGGGGATCCGCTGACCCGTACGGGCCATCACCTCCTGGGCAACCCGGTGGACGACGTCTGCCTGGGCACGCAGCTCGTTGAGATCCGAGACGAGAGGGATCATCACCTCCGGCTCCACGTGCACCCCCTCCGCTTGGCAGGCGGCCGCGGCCTCGAAGATGGCCCGGGCCTGCATCTCCGTGATCTCCGGATAGAGGATCCCCAGCCGGCACCCCCGCAGGCCCATCATGGGGTTGAACTCCCGTAGCGCCGCGACCTTCTGCCGGATCGCCTCCACGGATACCCCGATGCGCTCCGCGGTCTCCCGGATGGCCTCCTCCTCCTGGGGCAGGAACTCGTGGAGGGGCGGGTCCAGGGTGCGGATCACCACCGGGTATCCGTCCATGGCCCGGAAGATCTCCACGAAGTCCTGTCGCTGGAGGGGCTCGATCTTCGCCAGGGCCGCCGCGCGCTCCTCCGGGGTGGTCGCCATGATCATCTCCCGCATGGCGTAGATGCGGTCTCCGGTGAAGAACATGTGCTCCGTACGGCACAGCCCGATCCCCTCCGCCCCGAACTGCCGGGCCCGGCGGGCGTCCTCGGGGGTGTCCGCATTGGCCCGGACCCTCATGGTCCGGAACTCGTCCACCCACTGCATGAAGGTGAGGAACTCCTCCGTGGGGGTCGGCTCCCGGGTGGGGAGCTCCCCCAGGAACACCTCGCCCGTCCCTCCGTCCACGGTGATCCACTCCCCGGCCCGGACCACCCTCCCGTTGACTCGCATCTCACGGGCTTCCGGATCGATCACCAGGGCTTCCGCGCCCACCACGCAGGGTTTCCCCATGCCCCGGGCCACCACCGCCGCGTGGGAGGTCATCCCCCCCCGGGCGGTGAGCACAGCGCGCGCTGCCACCATGCCGTGGAAGTCCTCCGGGGAGGTCTCCGTGCGTACCAGGATCACCCGCTCTCCCCGGGCGGCCCGCTGCTCCGCCTCATCCGGATGGAAGACCACCTGGCCGCTCGCGGCGCCCGGGGAGGCGGGAAGCCCCCGGGCGAGGAAGCGGCCGTCCCGGTGGGCCCCTTGACGGGCGGCCTCGTCCACGGTAGGGTGCAGGAGCTGCGCGAGCTGCTCCGGATCCACCCGCAGGATCGCGGTGCGCCGATCAATGAGCCCTTCCCGGACCATGTCCACCGCGATGCGCACCGCGGCCGTCCCCGTGCGCTTGCCAGAGCGGGTCTGCAGCATCCACAGCTGCCCGTTCTCGATGGTGAACTCCACGTCCTGCATGTCCTTGTAGTGCCGCTCCAGGAGTTCCGCCACCCGCACGAACTCCCGGTACACCTCCGGCATCTCCTCCGCCAGCTGGGCGATGGGTTTCGGGGTACGGATGCCCGCCACCACGTCCTCCCCCTGGGCCTGGGGAAGGTACTCCCCGTAAAGCTGCCGCTCTCCCGTCACGGGGTTGCGGGTGAAGGCCACTCCCGTGGCGGATCGCGGGCCCAGGTTGCCGAACACCATGGTCTGGACGTTCACCGCGGTGCCCAGGGTGTCCGGGATTCGGTGCACCCGTCGGTAATCCACGGCGCGCTTGCCCATCCAGGAGTCGAACACCGCGGCGATGGCGAGCCGCAGCTGCTCGTAGGGATCCTGGGGAACCTCCCTGCCCGTGTGCTTCCGGATAATGTCCTTGAACCGTTCGCAGATCTCCTGCAGCTCCTCCGCGGTGAGGTCCGTGTCCGAACGCGGCTCGGTCCCCCGGTGCTTGTACTCCTCCAGCACCTGCTCGAAGAGCTCGCCGGGGACGTCCAGGACGATGCGGCCGAACATCTGCAGGAAGCGCCGGTACGCGTCGTAGGCGAAGCGGGGATCCCCGGAGATCCGGCCAAGACCCTCCGCCACCCGGTCGTTCATGCCGAGGTTCAGGACCGTATCCATCATGCCGGGCATGCTGAACTTTGCGCCGGAGCGCACGGAGACCAGAAGCGGCCGGCCGGGGTCCCCGAAGCGTTTGCCCGTGCGGGTCTCCACCTCCCGCAGGGCCTCCAGCACCTGTTCCCACAGCCCTTCCGGCAATCGACGGCCCGCCTCGTAGTACGCGTTGCAGGCCTCGGTGGTGATCACGAACCCCGGGGGAACCGGAATTCCTGCCCGGGTCATCTCCGCGAGTCCTGCACCCTTTCCGCCCAGCAGATCCCGGAGGGCCTCACCGCCTTCCTCGAACCGGTAAACCCACTTCCTGTCCATTCCGCACCCCCACGCATTCGTTCCCTGCCTAAAGCCTACACAGCTCCCAGGGAGTTGCGCATCCCGCGGCGAATGAAAATCTGAGGCCATGCCCACCCTGGCCCTCGTGGGAGACGTGATGCTGGGCCGCGGCGTCAACGCGGTCATCCCGCGACGTCCCCCCGAGTGGTTCTGGGGGGATGTGCTGCCCGTGCTGCGGGCCGCGGACGCGGTGTTCGCCAACCTGGAGTGCGCCATCACCACGCACCGTCGCCCGTGGGGGAAGACCCCCAAGGTCTTCTACTTCCGGGCGGACCCTGCGGCGGTGGAGGTCCTCCGGGCCGGGAACATCCGGTACGTGAGCCTTGCGAACAACCACGTGCTGGACTACGACATCCCGGGGTTGCTGGATACCCTCCGGTACCTGGACGAGGCCGGCATCGCGCACGCGGGCGCGGGTCGCAACCGGGAGGAGGCGGAGGCTCCCGCCCTAGTGGAGGTCGGCGGGATCCGGGTGGGGGTTGTCTCCGCCACGGACAACGAGCCGCCCTTTGCCGCGGGGCCGGAGCAGCCGGGCACCAACTACCTGGAGATCCGGGCGGACCCGGAGACCCTGGGTCGGGTGGAGGGATGGGTGGCCCGGGCCCGGAGGGAAGGGGCGCAGCTCGTGGTGCTCTCCCTGCACTGGGGGCCCAACATGGTCCTCGCGCCCCCTGCCCCCTTCCGGGCCTTCGCCCGGGCGGTGACCAGCCGGGGCGTGGACCTCCTGCACGGGCACTCCGCCCACCTCTTTCAGGGGGTGGAACGGATCGGGGAACGCCTCGTGCTCTACGACACGGGGGACTTCCTGGACGACTACGCGGTGGACCCGGACCTGCGCAACGACTGGTCCTTCGTGTTCCTCGTGGACCTCGATCCGCATGCCCTCCCGCGCCGCCTGCGCCTGATCCCCGTCCGGCTGCGCTACGCCCGGGTACAGCTCGCCCGCGGGGAGGAGTTCGAGGCCATCTGTGAACGCATGCGGGCGCTGAGCGCGGCCTTCGGCACCCACCTCCGGCAGACCCCGGAGGGCCTGGAGCTCCGGCTGGAATCGGCAGGTCAGGTGGGGTAGCGGAGCAGGGCGCCGATGCCGCCGTGCGACCGCAGGATGGGCTGCGGGTTAACGAGCTCCATCCCCGCGTGGTTCCGGTGCGCGAGGAGGGGCAGGACCTGGGTGAGCCAGGTGTGCACCACCGTCGCCCCGCACACGGGACAGGCCTGCGCGGGCCGGACGCCCACGTATCCGCAGCTGGGGCACTCCACCACTTCCGTCTCCAGCTCCCGATCCACCACCACGAGCCGCACCTGCCGCCGCACGAGGGCCTCCAGGGTGGGCTCCAGTCCCAGAACCCCTTCCCCTTGTCCGCTCCGGTCCACCAGTTCCTGAATCCGCTCCGCCTCGCGTTGGCGCTCCGCCTGCCGTGCCACCGCCAGGATCCGGTCCCGGATCTGTGGCCATTCCTCCAGCGGTGAGGGAAGCGGGACCACCGCCACCACCTTCCGGGCCACGGATTCCGGGAGATGCTCCCGCACGCCGAAGGCGGCTTCCTCCGGACCACCGAGGAGAAGCCGCTCCACGCGGCGTTCCTCCACGAACCGCGCGGCCGCCTCCGCCACCCCCGCCCAGAACCGGCGCAGGTGGTCATCCACCCGGGCATCGAAGGTATCCCGCTGCGCGCCCCGGGTGGCGCCGGTGCCCAGGCGCCCGGTGAAGGTTGGGGGGCGCCCCGCGGTGAACCGCCAGCTGGCGGTATCGAGTTCCAGGGTTTCCTCCTCGATCAGGCTCGCGGATCCCAGATAGGCCACCAGCAGCCGCGCGTGATCCCGGTGCACGATGAGGATGGCGTGCGGCTGGTACTCGTCGGAGGCCCACAGCAAGGGCCACACGTCCGGCCGGCCGTACCGGACCCGGTTGGGGAGCGGCACGGGCAGCGGATACTCCTTCCACAGGTCCGTGGCCGCGAAGAGCGCAAGGCCCCGACCTTGGGGCCGGCTGTCCCGGAGGTGCTGGACGATGCGATCCGCGACCTCCCGGGCTGGGCGCCGCTCCTCCTTCGGGAGCCTCTCCACCACCTCGTGCAGGGCGTGCCGGGCCCAGATGCGCCAAGCAGGTTCAGGCCGTTGGTTCTCGGGCTTGGTGGGGTCCACGTCCAGGCAGACGGAGAACACGTCCCGCCGGGACAGGCTCATGAGGGCTTCCAGATCCTCCACTTCGAACATCCCTCACCTCCGATGCCGTGCTTCGGAACAGTATCCTCCCTGCTCCCTCGGCACGCAAGGACGTTCAGGATCGGACCACCAGGACCGCGGCCCCGCGGCGGATGCGGCCTGTCCGGAGATCCTCAAGGGCCCGGTTGGCCTCCTCCAGGGGATAGGGCTGTACCTCCGTGCGCACGGGTACCCGAGGCGCCAAGTCCAGGAACTCCTCCCCGTCCTGCCGGGTGAGGTTCGCCACGCTCCGCAGCACCCGCTCGCGCCACAGGAGCTCGTACGGAAACGAGGGGATGTCCGTCATGTGGATCCCGCCACACACCACCACTCCACCCGGAGCAACCGCGCGCAGGGCCACGGGGACGAGTTCCCCCGCGGGGGCAAACAGGATGGCGGCATCCAGCTCTTCGGGAGGGGGCTGGCTCGCCTCCCCAGCCCACGCCGCGCCCAGCTCCTGTGCGAACCGCTGGGCATCCAGATCTCCCGGGCGGGTGAAGGCGAACACCCGGCGTCCCTGGAACCGGGCGACCTGGGTAACGATGTGGGCCGCGGCTCCGAACCCGTAAATCCCCAACCGCTCCGCGTCCCCCGTCATCCGCAGGCAGCGGTAGCCGATGAGCCCCGCGCACAGCAACGGTGCGGCCTCTAGATCCGGGTATCCCTCGGGGATCCGGAAGCAGTAGCGAACATCCGCCACCGCGTACTCCGCGTATCCCCCATCCAGGTGGTAGCCGGTGAACCGGGCCTGCGGGCACAGGTTCTCCTGTCCCCGCCGGCAGTACCGGCATTCCCCGCAGGTCCAGCCCAGCCAGGGAACCCCCACCCGATCGCCCTCCTGAACCCCCTCCACCCCTTCCCCCGGCTCCACCACCACCCCCACGATCTGGTGCCCGAGGATGAGGGGAAGTTTGGGTGCCGGAAGCTCCCCGTCCAGGATGTGGAGGTCCGTGCGGCAGACCCCACACGCGTGCACCCGGAGGAGGACCTGGCCCGCTCGCGGGGCGGGGACCTCCCGCTCCGCCAGCTGGAGGGGAGAGCGGGGGCTCACAAGGACCATGGCCCGCATGGTTCCCCGAGAACCCGCGGGCGAATGGCTGGATGAGGGACACAGCCTTTCCTGGTCGGGCCGGCCGGATTTGAACCGGCGACCTCCTGAACCCCATTCAGGTGCGCTCCCAGGCTGCGCCACGGCCCGACGCGGCTAGGAGGATTATATCATGGAGGAGGTCGCATGGGTGGGATCCGCGCGGTCGTCCTGGCCTTGCTCGTCCTTCTGCTCTTCGTGGGCGTGGGCTACTTCTACAACAGCCCCTACGACGACGTGATCGGCCTCGCGCACGCCCTGCGCTCCGGAGATCCCGAGGCGGCGCTCCGGTGGATCCACGTCCCCTCCCTCGCCGCGTCCGTGGTGGATGCCCTCGAGGAGATCTGGATCGCCCAACGGACGGGTGATCCAGATCGCTTTCCCCTCTCTCCCTGGCTGCGCCCATTCTTCCGGGCCGCCTTCGGCCTTGCCCGCCCCCTCGCCCAGCGACGGGTGGAGGCGGAGATCCGGGAGATGGTGCGCCGGATCGCCCTCGGCACCCCGGATGCGCCGGTCCATCTTCCCCGGTGGGGTGGGCTTCCCCTGACGGTCGCCGCGGTCCTCGCCCTCGTGCGATTCGAGGCGCTTCCCGAAGGCAAGATCCGCTTGTCCGTGTTGGGCCCATCCCCTCCCATGCAGCTGGTGCTGGCCCGCGCCGACGGCCGGTGGGTCATTGTGGCCGTGGACCACGCCTGGCTCCGGGGCCTCCTCGCCCCCCGGACCCGCTAGCCCGCCTGGGCCACCAGCTTGAAGATGGGCAGGTACAGGGAGATCACCATGGCCCCCACCACGGCCGCCATGAACACGATCATGGTGGGCTCCAGGGTGCTGGCCAGGGCCCCCACCGTGGCCTCCACCTCCGTGTCGTAGAAGTCCGCCACCTTCACCAGCATCTCGTCCAGGTTCCCCGCCTCCTCCCCGACCCGCACCATCTGCACCACCATGGGAGGGAACAGTTGGATGGAGGAGAGGGGAACCGCGATGCTCTCCCCTTCCCGGATGCTGCTCCGCACCTTCTGAATGCCTTCCTCCACCACCACGTTGTCCACCGCCTTCCCCGTCACCTCGAAGGCCTGCAGCAGGGGCACTCCGGCACCCAGGAGGGTCCCCAGGGTCCGGGCGAACCGGGCCAGGATGGCCTTCTGCACGAGGGGCCCGAACAGGGGTAGGTGCAGTTTTGCCCGATCCCACCACGCCTTCCCGGCCGGCGTCCGGATCCACCGCCTGAGCCCGTAGGCACCCAGGGCCAGGGCGGGGACCCAGAGGTACCAGAAGGAGCGGATCATGAGGCTCACCCACATGAGGATCTGGGTGGGCACGGGGAGATCGCCGACATTCAGCTCCCGATAGAACACCACGAACTGAGGGATGATGAACACCGTCATGAAGAGGAGCGCCAGGGTAGCCACCACGGCCAGGATCACGGGGTACACCATGGCGGACCTGATCTTCTGGCGCAGCGCGTACTCCTTCTCCAGGAAGGTGGAGAGGCGCTGCAGCACGTCGTCCAGCACCCCGCCCGCCTCCCCGGCCCGCACCATGTTCACGTACAGGGAGCTGAAGGCCTGCGGGTGCTTCGCCATGGCGTCCGCCAGGGCTCGCCCTTGCTCCACGTCCGCCCGCACCTGCGCCAGGATCCGCCGTAGCTTCGGGTTGGTGGCCTGCTGCTCCAGGATGCTCAGAGCCCGCACCAGGGAGAGCCCGGAGTTCACCATGGTGGCGAACTGCCGGCTCATGAGGGCGAGCTCCCGCAGGCTGATCCCTCGCAGGAGGTCCAACAGGCCGCGGGCCTCCCCCGGACCCGTCCGCAGGGGCTCGATGGCCGTGATGAAAAGCCCCATCTCCCGCAGCCGGCTCGCCACCTGGGCTCCGTTCTCCGCCTCCAGGACTCCCGTGATCACCCGGCCCATCTGATCCCGCGCCGTGTACTGAAAGACGGCCACAGCCTCACCTCCTCCCTACCGGTGCCCCGCGATCATCTTCCGAAGTTCGTCGGGCCGGATGGCCCGGCTGATGGCGTCCTCGAAGGAGATGAGCCCCCGCTCGTAGAGGTCCCGCAGGGACTGGTCCATGGTCTGCATCCCGTGCTGGTGTCCCGTCTGGACCGCGGCGTCGATCTGATGGGTCTTCCCCTCCCGGATGAGGTTGCGGATGGCGGGTGTGGCGATCATCACCTCCACCGCGGGTACCCGTCCCACCTCCTCCAGGGTGGGCCATGTCCGGGGAACCGTGCTCACCCCCCGCTCCCGCCGGGCCACCGGGAGCTGCTCCGGGCTCCCGTACCGGCGCAGGAACAGCTGGTTGGGCAGAAGCTGCTGGCTGATCACCGCCTCCAGGACGTTCGCCAGCTGCACCCGGATCTGTTGTTGCTGGTGGGGCGGGAAGACATCAATGATCCGGTCAATGGATTGCGCCGCGGTTCCCGTGTGCAGGGTGGCGAGCACCAGATGCCCGGTCTCCGCGGCGGTGAGGGCCAGGGCGATGGTCTCCAGATCCCGCATCTCTCCCACCATGATCACGTTGGGATCCTCCCGGAGGACCGCCCGCAGGGCATTCGGGAAGGATTGGGTGTCGAACCCCAGCTCCCGCTGGTTTACGATGCTCCGCTTGTGCTCGTGCAGGTACTCGATGGGATCCTCGATGGTGACGATGTGGCAGCTGCGCTCCTCGTTGATCCGGTCGATCATGGCCGCCAGGGTGGTGGACTTCCCCTGACCCGTGGGACCCGTGACCAGGATGAGCCCCCGGGGCCGCCGGGTGAGCTCCACGAGGATCGGGGGGAGGTTGAGATCCTCGATCCTGGGGATCCGGTGAGGGATCACCCGGATGGCTATCCCCACCGCTCCTCGCTGCCGGTAGACGTTGACCCGGAACCGCCCCAACCCGCTCACCCCGTACGAGAGGTCCAGTTCCCAGGTCCGCTCGAACTTCTGCTTCTGGAACGCGTTCATCATGCTGTAGGCCAGCTGGTACGTGTCCTCGGGGGTGAGCACGGGGTAGTGGGCCATGGGCACCAGTCGCCCCCAGATGCGCAGGGTGGGCTGGATCCCCGCGGTGAGGTGGAGATCCGAGGCCTGATGGTCCACCGCGTACTGCAGCAGCTCGTGGATCTCCATGTCCTTCCTCCAGATGCTAGAAGGCGGCAGGCTGGGGCCTCAGGAGCCCCGACTCCCGCAGCACGTTGTACATTTCCACGATCTTGGCGAAGGCCCGGTAGTCGCCCCGGTATTCCTTCTCCAGCTTGAAGCCGATCTCCACGAACCGGTTCAGGGTGACGAAGAAGGCGAACTGCACGATGTTCGCTTCCGCCTCCGGCGCATCCCGGTTCTTGTCGATGAAGAGGTTAAGGATATCGATCTTCGGGAGTGTATCCGGATCGATCCCCTCCTGTCGCGCCTTGGATTCCAGGTACTCCCGCAGATCCTGGGTGGCCTTCCAGTCCTTCACCAGCACCATGGCCACGTCCAGGTCGTACTCCAGGTCCCCGGAGCCCACGCTGTGGTGCATGGTGGGCCGCGCGTAGGGGCTTCCGAGCTCCTCCTCCGCGGGCTTCTCATCCAGCCGACACCCCTCCTTGTCGAGGGGGGAGATGGCCACGACGGGCGCCCGCAGCTCCAGGCTGAGCTCCGCCAGTTGGCTGCTGATGAGGTCCGTACGGGCCTTGTCGTCTTCGATGGGCTGCGGGAGGGGGATCTTCTGGAGGTAATCGAGACAGATGAGGATCTGGTCAGTGCCGTGCTCCTGCATCACGTTGTAGGCGTGGACCTTGATCCGGTCCAGGGTATCCTTCCGGCCTGCCTCGATGAGGTAGAAGTACGGGGCGTACTGGAAGACATTCTCCTCCGCCCGCCGCAGGGAAGCCAGGAGTGCGGGCGTACGGTCCAGGTTGCCGCTGAGAAGGTCCGCGGGATTCACGAGGAGCTCCTTCGCCAGCAGGCGGGCGGCCAGCACCTGGGCCGTCTGCTCCCAGCTGTAGTAGAGGACGGGAATCCGGTGGTTCCGGGCCACGTAGCTGGCCATCTGGAGCACCAGGTTCGTCTTGCCCCGCCGGGGTGCTCCTGCCAGCCCGTAGTAGAATCCCGGACGCAAGCCGGACAGCACCTGGTTAAGCCGATCGAAGGGGGAGATGGAGTATCCCAGGATCCCTGCCCGCTGGGGATCCCGCACGTGCTCCACGAGGTCCTGCAGGAGCTCGCTCACGGGCACCAGACGCTTTCGCAGCCTCCGCTTCTGGAGCTCGAAGAGCTCCGTGATCACCTCCCCCGTGAACTGCAGGATCTCGTGGGTTCCCGCTCCGGGACTGCGCTGGAGGAACTCCTGGATGCGCTGCTCCACCGCCTCCAACCGCCTCCGGCTCTCCCGGCCCTTCAGCAGTTCCAGATAGGCCACCAGCTGGGCCGCGGTGGGAGGACGGGTCACGGAGAGGGCCGCCACCGCCTTCTCCATCTCCGGGGTCAGGAGTCCCCGCTCCTGCAGGTGCGCGGTCAGGGTCACCGCATCCAACGCCATCCCCCGGGTCAGGCAGGCCTCCAGGAGGACCCGTCCCAACCGCTGCATGACGGGGTGGCTCAGCAGCTCCGGACTGAATCCCTCGTCCAGGGCCAGGGTCAGGAGGTGGCGGTCCGCCACCATCCCGCTCAGAACCATCAGCTCCGCCGCTTCGAAGTCCATTCTCCCCCCTCCCTCCGGGGCCACCGGAGGGTAATGCAAGTTCCGTTCCACTCTCACCGCCAGAGGGTTCTGCGTCCCCCTACCGGACCCCTCCTCGACTCCGCGGAGAGACCATCGGGGGCACGTCCCGGGAAGGCCGCGACCCTGGGATCCTGGCATGGATCTTGCTATAGTAGACAGCAAGGTAGCGGACATGGCCAAAGTGGAGGACGCGCTCACCCGAAGGGACGGATCGGACCCTCAAGGGAGCACCCTCATCCAGATGTACAAGAACCTCCTCAGGCTCCCACCGGGGAACCGGACGCTGGAGTGCGCCTTCCGGTACCACCAAGCCACGCGGCATCTCCGGAACGGCCGTCTTCTGGACGCCATCCGGGACTACAAGCACCTCCTGGAACTGGATCCCGAGGACCCCTCCGTCTACCTGGACCTCGCGGAGCTGTACCTGAAGAGCGGAACCGCGAAGGAGGCCGCGGGGGTTCTCCGGGCCCTGGGGGCGTTGTACCGGAGGGAGGGGATGGAACAGGCCGCCCAGGAGGTGGAGACCCGCGCCCGGGCCCTGGAGGGGAACGAAAATGGCGCAGCACCTCCCGCGAGCCCTAAGGCCCCGGCCGCGGAGGCAGAAGAGGGATCCGCCTCCGTCTCCACGGTGGAGGTCCGGGCGGAGGCGAGGATGGAGGACACCGCCCCGGACGCGGTGGACGAGGGGGGAGCGGGCTTGCCGGCGCGGGTATCCCAGACTCCTCCCCGGCCCACGCGCCCCACGGACCGCCCGCCCACGCGTCCTGGGGGACCCGCGCTGGGGAAGCGGGAACCCCTGGGGCGCATCCTCCTCCGCATGGGCCTCGTGACGGAGGAACAGCTGGAGCAGGCCCTCGCGATCCACGAGCGCACCCGGGAGAAGCTGGGGCGCATCCTGGTCTCCATGGGGGTCATCACCGAGCAGGACCTGGCAAAGGCCATCGGGATCCAGTGGAATTACCCCTATGTCGCTCTCTCCTCCGCGGGAGTCGATCCGGAGGTGGTGCGGATGGTACCGCACCACCTGTGCATCCGGCACAAGGTGCTGCCCTATGCCCGGAACGGCGATAAGCTGTTGGTGGCCCTGGTCGACCCCCTGAACCTCCTCGCCCTGGACGACGTGCGGCTCATCACCGGTCTCGACGTGGAGCCCCGGGTCACCACGGAGGAGGAGCTCCTCCAGGCCATCCACAAGCACCACCAATTGGGCTCCCTCCTGGAGCAGACCGCGCACGTGGAAGTGGGCCCCGAAGCCCCCGTCGAGGAGGAGATCAGCCTGGACCGGCTCCGCCAGATGGTGGACGAGGCGCCGGTGGTCAAGCTTGTGAACCTCATCCTCGACCAAGCCATCCGGGAGGGGGCTTCGGACATCCACATCGAGCCCTACCGGCACGGGATCCACGTGCGCTACCGGATCGACGGGGTCCTCCACGACGTCCTGAGCCCTCCCAAGAACCTCAAAGCCGCCCTGGTGTCCCGGATCAAGATCATGGCAAACCTGGACATCGCGGAACGACGCCGACCGCAGGACGGCCGCATCCACCTGCGGGTGGACGGTCGGGAGATCGACCTGCGGGTCTCCACCCTCCCCACCATGTTCGGGGAGAAGGTGGTGATGCGGATCCTGGACCAGTCCGGCGCGCTCATCCAGCTGGGGCAGCTGGGCATGGCCAGCGATGTCCAGGAGACCTGGGAGCGCTTGGCCACCAAGCCGTACGGCATGCTCCTCATCACGGGCCCCACGGGGAGCGGAAAGACCACCACCTTGTACGCCACCCTCACGAAGATCAACACCCTGGAGAAGAACATCATCACCATCGAGGATCCGGTGGAGTACCAGCTCCCTCGAATCAACCAGGTGCAGGTGAACCCGAAGGCGGGGCTTACCTTCGCCACCGCCCTCCGCTCCATCCTCCGTCAGGACCCAGACATCATCATGGTGGGGGAGATCCGGGACCGGGAGACCGCGGAGCTGGCGGTACAGGCGGCCCTCACGGGCCACCTGGTGTTCAGCACCCTCCACACCAACGACGCGGCAAGTGCCTTCACGCGCCTGCTGGACATGGGCATCGAGCCGTATCTCGTGGCCAGCTCCGTCATCGGGGTGATGGCGCAGCGGCTGGCCCGGAAGGTCTGCCCCCGGTGCAAGGAGCCCTATCGGGCTCCGGGAGAGGCCGTCCGCCGGCTGAGCGAGGACCTGGCGGAGGTGGAGGAAGAAGTGGTCCTGTACCGGGGAGCGGGCTGCGAGGCGTGTCGTCACACGGGGTACAAGGGGCGGGTGGGGGTGTTCGAACTCCTGGTGGTGAGCGACCGGATCCGATCCCTGGTCCTCGCCCGCGCCCCCTCCACGGAGATCCGGGGGGCGGCCCGCTCCGAAGGGATGCGCACCATGCGGGAGGACGGTCTCCAGAAGGTGCTGGAGGGGCTCAGCACCGTGGAGGAGGTCCTCCGGGTGGTGTACAGCACGGAGGCGTAGGGGGCTAAAGCGCCTCCACCACGGCCGCTCGGCGCTTCCGGAGCTCCAGTCGCACCCGCCCCAGGGTGGCCGAGCCGGTGGTGACGACCACCAGCATGGCCTCCTGCCCCGCGGGTGCCACCACCACCACCCCGTCCTCGTACTCCAGCATCACGCTCACCAGCTGCCCCCGCCGGAGGTCCGCGGACAGGATCTCCGAGGCCCCGAGCGCACTCGCGGTCACGGCGCCCACCGCCTCCAGATCCAGGTCTTCCTCCGCGCTCACCCCCCCGATCAGAAACCCATCCCTTCCCACCACCAGGGCGGCGGCCACTCCATCCACCCGGGCGAGCTCTGCCAGGATCGTACGCAGATCCGTCATCTTCCCCCTCCTAGGATTTGTCCTCGCGGGGCATCGCCGCTCGCACAAGCACGCTCAGACGGTCCAGGGCCCGGTGCAGGACCCGGGAGATCTGTCGCTGGGACATCCGGAGCCATCGGGCAGCTTCCGTCTCCGTCAGGTCCAGGTAAAACAGGGCGTAGATCACCTTCCGTTCCACCTCCCGCAGCCGCTCCAGGGCCGCCAGAACCGTGATGCGGTCCTCGATGGGAAGTTGAAAGCTCTCGTATCGCTGATGTCGCAGGGAAGCCCGCAACCGCCGGACCTCCTCCGGCTCCAGGACCAGGGGGGTTCGCATGGCCCGCAGCCGCAGGATCCGTTCCACACCCTCCGGCGCCACGTTCATGGCCCGCGCCAGCTCCTCCACGGTGGGGGGCCGGCCCCGGGTGGTCCAGAAGGCCTCCACGGCCCGGTCCATCTCCCTCAGCACCTTCCCCAGCCACCGGGGAAGCCGGATGAGGCGACCGTGGTCCCGCAGATGGTGTCGGATCTCCCCAGCCACCAGGGCCGCCGCGTAGCTCCGGAAAGGGACCCCTTTCCCCGGGTCATACCGGTTCAGGGCCTGCAGCAGCCCCACGTGCCCCACCTGAACCAGGTCCTCCAGGGGTTCCCCCCACCCGCGGAACTGGGACGCGATACGGCGCACCATCGGCTCGAACCAGGCACTCAACCGGGCCTGGACCATGGGATCCCGGGAACGGAGGTACTCCCGGAGCAGTGCCTCGACCTCCTCCTCCGTCACGCTCTCGTCCTCTGCCGCCGGATAAACCGGTAGATCCATTTCCGCCGCTGGAGTTGGAGCAAGATCCGTTCCAGTTCGTCCGGGGGATGGGCCAACTCCTGCCGCAATCGGTGGAGGTCCCGGGTCCCGTCCAGGAGCTCCAGGATCCGTCCGGCGAGCGGACCCAGGGCCTCCACGACCTCCTGGAGATGGAGGCCAGGAGCCGGGATAAACACCTCATCTCCCCGGAAGGAGGTCCAGGGCGCCTCCGGCTCCTCGGAGGCCCTCCAAATGTCTATCTCCGCGGGCAGAAGGGCGAGCTCGGAGACGAGCCCGGCCGGGTCCCGCTCGCTCGCCGCCTCCCGGTCGTAGTACAGGGCCTGGGAGGCGGGAAGGGACAAGAACGCCCACCATCCGGTCCCCCGGACCACCATCACCCCCTGGAATCCCTCCTGCAGGAGGCGATGGTGGAGAGAGGCCAGCCGGATGAACTCCGTGGAGAGATCCCGGTGCAGGAGTTGACCTCTCGTCATCCGCCGGAGGATGGAGACTACCGGCGGAGGAAGGGCCATCACCTCCGCCTCCGCGTTCCCCTCCTCAAGGAGCCGGAGGATCTGCCGGGTCGCCTCCGGGTCCTGGACCAGTATCCTGCCGGCTTCGAACAGGGCAGAGGGAGTCTCCTGTGCTTGCACCACGAGGGCTGCTTCCCAATCCGGTCCCCGGAGGCGCACCACTCCGTGGAAGGTCTGCCCGTGCAGGGCTGCGAGCAGCTCCTGCATCTCCGAGGCCGAGGGAAGGAGCCGCCGTTCCACCGTCCGGCCTACCGGGAGCCGCTCCAACATGGGTCAACCTTCCGTCCGCAAGATGGCCTCGTGCCACATGCCCCCGGCGGCCAGGAGGGCGAACCCCGCCATCTCCAGGATGTTGCCGGGATGCCCTTCGAACCAGGTTCCGTAGAACACCGCATTTACCAGCCACATGATGCCCACCGCGAGGCACAGCATCCCTGCCGAGAAGAGGGCCCAGGCGTAGCTCCACAGTCCCCCCAGGAAGGCGACCGCGGGCGCAAGGCCGAGGGGCACCAGGAGGACGGCGAGGAAGGCGAACAGGAGACCCACAAGATCCCGCGTCGTCAGCGGGCTTTGGCCCAGCACGGGCCGCAGGAAGAGGGCAGCTCCCAGGGCGAGCACCGCGAATCCCACCACGGCCAGAAAGGCGAGCTGAGGTCTCGTGAGCAGGCCCAGTCCCCGGATCCGTCTCACCTCTCCCCCCACCGCAGCCAGGACGACCAGGAAAAACGCCGCGGTGAACACATCGCCCTCGGGCGAGCGCCCTCCCATTCCCCTGTAGTGGTGGAGGGCGAAGGCCACGCGTCCCAGGGCCCAGAGAAGGAAGGCCACGGAGAGCCCCAACCATACCCGCCGCTCCCGGTCTTCGGGCCGGTAGGCCCGGGCGGTCCCGAAGGTCGAGAGGGCTGCGAGGAAGGGGAACAGCACGAGGGCCCCATGGACCCGGAGCGCCTGCCACTCTCTGGCCGCGATTCCCAGAGGACGTTCCAGCACCGCCCACGTGGCCAGCAGGAACAGGACCGCGATGACTCCCCCGAAGAAGTAGAACCGGCGCATCTCGTCCTCAGGATCCCGTGATCCGCCTAGACAGATCCGGGTCGGTCACTCCCATCTCCCGGAGCAGGCCCTGCACCGCGCGCGCCAGGAACGCCCGGCCGGCCACCTCCCGGATGACCTCCGCGCAGCGCGCGACCGCGGCCCTCAGGAAGGGGATCTCCACGGAACCCTGGAGCCGTCCTCCCACAAAGGACCCTCCGGTCCCGGAGAGGACCGCCTGGATCTCCGCCTCCAGCTGGCGGGCTGGCCCCGGGCCCGCGAGCTTCCGATACCGCTGAAACAGGCCTTCTAGCACCCCCACCCAGACCTCCACACCTTCTGTGCCCGGCGCTTCCCGTCCGCCTCCTGGGAGGACCTCCGATGCAGGTTCCGAGGGCACGGGCTGGGGCTCCGGGGGTTCGATCCATGCCTCGGGAAAGAGCTCTTCCGGCAGGGGATGGACGGAGACGACGCCCTCCGGCTGCTCGCCCTCCCGGACCAGGAGGGCCACGGCCGTCTCCGGTTCCGCCAGGGCTCCGGAGGGCGTCCGAGCATAGCGGACCCTGCCCCGGAACAAGAGGAGGTGATAGGCCCGCTGCGGCCACCGGACGGCGATCACCCCGCTGAAGGACCGGCGTCGCAGGAACGCCATCAGGCCCTCCAGGTCCGTGTAGGCGGTGGCGAGATCCTGGTAGAGGGGCGGAGCCTCAAGCCCCTCGTTCAGAAGATCCACCAGCCGCCCTCCCTCCTGCCCTACAGGATCGGAGATCATCGCCCTCTCCCAAGGGTCTACCGGATTCCCCGTTCCCGGTAGTACCGTAGGGCCCCCGCATGCATCGGGATGGGCATCCCCTGGCGGGCGGTCTCCGGCCGGATGTCCCGCCCCCGTGCGTGCGCCTGATGGAGGACCGCGACGTTCTCCCACAGGGCCTTGGTGAGCTCGTAGAGGAGAGCGTCGGGCAAGTCCGCCCGGGTGATGAGCATGGCCATCACCGCCGCGGTGGGGACCGCTTCCGGCTGTCCCCGATACGTGTTGGGCGGGATCGTCTGCGGCGTGTAGTACGGGTAGCGCTCCCGGAGGCGGGCCAGGACCCCGGCGGGAATGGGGAGGATCCGGATGTCGCGGACCGCGGCGATGTCCTGGATGGCCGCGGTGGGGATTCCCGCGGTGAGGAAGGCGGCGTCGATCACCCCGTCCTTCAGCTGATCCGCGGCCTCCGCGAAGCTGAGGAACTCCGCGATCACGGTTTTCGCGAGTCCGTGGATGTGCCGGGTCTGGGCGTACCCGATGTCGTAGGCCCGCAGGATCTGGCGGGCGTTCACCTCCGTCCCGCTCCCCGGAGCCCCCACGGCCACCCGCTTTCCCACCAGGTCCTCGATGGAGCGGATCCCCTTGCCCTGCAGGGTGACCACCTGGACGGTCTCGGGGTACAGCATGGCCATGCCCCGCAGACGCGTTTGGGGGTCCCGGCTGAACATCTCGACGCCATGGTAGGCGTAGTACACGATGTCGTTCTGGGCGAAGGCCACCTCCACGTCTCCCCGGCTGATGAGCCGGATGTTGGCGACGGAGGCGCCCGTCGCCTGCGCCGTGGCCTGGACGCCTGGAACCCGCTCCGTCCACATCCGGGCCAGGGCGGAGCCGAGGGGAAAGTACACCCCCGCGGTCCCGCCCGTGGCGATGTTGATGAAGCGGCGGGGCTGCGCCCCTGCTCCTCCGATGCCGATGGCCGTGCCCAAAGCCAGCACGATGAGGAACCGGACCCCACGCAAGCGTATCCCCCCTCAGGCCTATGGATTTTCCATCCCCCGCTCCCGAATCCCCTCCGGCCTTCCACGGGCCTCACGGCACCACCACGAACCGGGAACCCTGCACCCGGAGGACCATGGCCTCCCGGGCCGCGTTCCCCGATGGGTCGAAGCGGAGCGTTCCCGTGACTCCCGGATAGTCCTGTAGGCCAGCCAGGGCGTTGCGGACCCGGGTCCGATCTAGAGGACCCGTAGGCGGAATCCGGATCTGTTTTAAGGCGAAGGCGAGCACCTTGACCGCGTCGTATGCCTGCGCGGCGAAGGCGTCGGGAGTTATGCCGTACTTCCCCCGGTAGGCCCGGACGAAACCCCGGACCGCCGGGACGGTGCTCTCCGGGAAGAAGGTGGAGACGACCACAAGACCCTCCGCGGCTCCGCCCAGGGCCGTCACCACCTCGGGGTTCGCGAAGGCGTCCGGAGCGAGCACCGGGAGTTTCAGACCCGCCTCCACCGCCTGGGCGAGGAAGACCCGCCCCTCGTCCGGGTAGCCCGCGAAGAGCACCGCCTGCGCGTTCTCGGAACGGATGGCCTGGAGGAAGGGACGGAAATCCCGGGTACCGTCCTGGAACCTCCGCTGTCCCGTCACCGATCCCCCTCCCGGCCCCAGGAAGGCCCCCACGAAGGAATTGGCCACGGAGGCCCCGTACTCGGTGGTGTCGTGCAGCACGGCCACCCGTCGGAGGCCGGACCGCCGGGCGAAGGCGGCCAGGGCCTGTCCTTGGAGGCTCGCGGGGAGGGCGGTGCGGAAGAAGAAGTTCCCCGCAAAGGGGATCTCGCCCGTGGCCCCGGGACTGATCAGGGGGACCTGAGCGCGGAAGGCGGCGGGGGAGAGGGCGATGGCCACGGTGTCCGTGAACCCACCGATCACCGCGGCGACCCGGGGCGATGCCACAGCTTCCGCGAAGAGAGCCCCCGCCCGCTCGAGGGAGCCGCGATCGTCCGAGATGCGGAGGTCCATCCGGATCCGGCCCTCCGCGTTCACCTCTTCCACGGCCAGCTGAACTCCGCGCTGGGCGCTCAGGGCCGCCTCCGCCACTCCACTGGTGAGGGGAAGGAGGCAAGCGACCCCCACCTCCGCGGGACCCCGGGTGCCTTGACATCCGATCAGAAGTCCCAGAATGGGGACCCAGAGCAGGCGGAGGTTCCTCCGTCGGATGGCCATCAAGATCCTCCATCCAGCATGCGCCGGTACAGGGAGAGGACGTTATAGACGTACCACCGGGTCTCGCTGTAGGGGGGAATCCCCCGGTGGGCGGCCACCGCGCTCCGCCCCGCGTTGTAAGCGGCCAGAGCGAGCGGCAGGTTGTGGTACCCGTAGTGCTCCAGGTGGCCCCGCAGAACCCGCACCGTTCCGTACACGTTCTCCACCAGGTCGAACGGTCGCAAGACTCCCGCCGCCCGGGCGGTCCCCGGCATCAGCTGACCCAACCCCATGGCCCCGGCCCGGGAGACGGCCATCGGGTTGAAGCCCGACTCCACCGCGATCACCGCGGCCACCAGCCGGGGATCTACGTTGAAGCCGCGCGCGTATCCCACGATGGCCGTTCCGATGCGGAGGGCCTCCTCGGGCGTAAGGCGGGGATTGTAGCTCCGGGCCATCCAGGCGTACGTGCGGGGGTCTACCGCGGCCATCCGGGACGGGATCCGTGCCCAGGTCGCCCGTATCCCCCAGAGGGCGTACCGGGCGGCCTCGCTCTCCGGTGCCATGCGGATCACCTGGCGGAACAGCTCCTGAGCCCCTCGGCGGTCTCTGAGGGCCGCCCGGGCATAGCCGAGCCAGAGGAGAGCCCCGGGGTCCCAGGGCCGCAGTTGAACCGCCCGCTCCAGGGCCCATCGAGCCAGCCGTCTCCGCCCCGCCTGGTAGGCACTCGCCCCGAGCCACGTCCAGACGAGCCCGTCTCCGGGGTGCCGCCGGACCATCCCGAAGAAGACATCCGCCGCCTCCCCGTAGCGGCCCGCCCGATACAACGCAACTCCCTGGGCCCATCCGGGACTTGCGGCTTGCACGTGTGTTGCCATGGCACCCACCAGGAGGAGGGCTGCGCCCCTCATGGAACGCTGGAACGGAGGTGGGAAGCCACCCGGTCCAGGGACTTCTTCATCAGGAGGCGGGCCTTGCCGAGGTTCCCACCCTGCCGGAGGACGATCACGAGGGCGTAATCGATCTCCACCGCGCTGACCACCAGCACCGCCTTCTCCCCGGAAATCACACAGTACTCCAGGGGGCCTCCGTTCACCTTCCGCACCAGGTAGGCGCTCAGCTTGGTCAGCACGCCGAGATCCGGACCCGCCCGGCCCACCGACAGGGCTCCGTCCACGGAGTGGATGTCCACCACCTCCCCGTCCAGGCGGATGACCGCTGCGCAGGCCGCGCCCTCCACGTTGGCCACCATCTCCCGGAGGATCTCTCTCAGCGCCATGGTTTCCCCGAGAGGGTTTCTTTCCTTGTTCGTCCTCCGCGGAAGGATTCCTGCCCTCCCCGGGAGGCGAACCGGCCCCGTCCCGCCGCCCGCTCCAACCAGCGGAGTAGGCGGGTGGTGAGGAACTCCCGGGGGTGAAGGGGGTCCACGAGGATGGTGTAAAGGCCCAACAGGTTTGCGGGGAGGACATCCGTGAACAGCTGGTCCCCGATGGCCGCGGTCTCCGGAGGGGTCGTTCCCAGGACCCTCATGGCCCTCCACAGGCGGATCGGATTCGGCTTGGGGAACCCACCCACCGCGGAGCAACCGAGCTGTCCACAGACCCGTCGGATCCGGGAGGGAAGAGCGTTGGAAACCAGCACCGTTCGAAGCCCCACCCGGCGGAGGTCCTCTAGCCACGCCACCACCTCCGCAGGGGGTTCCTCCTCGGAGGGAGCAAGGAGCGTGTTGTCCAGGTCGAGGATGAGGCCCCGGATCCCCAGGGCGATCAGTTCGGACGGCGCGACCTCCGTGATCTGGTGGACCACCCGCCGCGGCACGATCCATCGGATCACCGCCCGTTCCTCGCGCGCCGGATGGCCTTAAGGTGCTCTTCGAAGGTCCGGCTGAAGAGGTGCGTCCCATCCCCCTGGGCCACGTAGTAATAGTACCCGTGCCGCTCCGGCTCCACCGCGGCCCGTAGGGCCGCCAAGCCCGGGTTCCCGATGGGACCTGGGGGCAGCCCCTTCGTCCGATACGTGTTGTAAGGGGAATCCAACCGGAGATCCTGGGCCCGGACCACGGGCCGGTGGACGCCCAGGGCATACAGCACGGAGGCGTCGATCTGCAGAGGCATCCCCGCCCGAAGCCGGTTGTAGATCACGCCCGCGATCCGCGCGCGTTCCCGGGGAACCCTGGCCTCGCGCTCCACCAGGGAGGCCACGGTGACCACCTCGTGGGGGGAGAGCCCGAGGGGGAGAGGACGGGAAAGGAGCGTCCGGGTGGCTTCCCCGAACCGCGCCACGAGGATCCGCACGAGCTCTTCCTCCGGAAGCCCGCGGGGAAGCAGGTAGGTATCCGGGAACAGATAGCCCTCCAGGGAACCCGCCCGATTCCCCTGCATCTGAGGGATCCAGAACCGCGCGGGCTGGCGGACGAGGGCCAGGAACCGGTCCGCCCGGCCCAGGCCGGCCTGTTCGATCCGGTCGGCCACTTCCCGGGCGGTGATCCCCTCCGGGAGGACGAGGCGGTGCCGCACGACATCCCCCATCCGGAGTCGCCGGAGGATCCGTTCCGTTCCCTCCTCGGGGGAGATGTCGTATTCACCCGCCTGTAGCCGGCCGTGGAACCCCAACACCCAACTGTAGAGGGAAAACACCACCGCGCTCCGGATCAGACCCCGCCGCTCGAGGATCCGGGCAATCTCCCCAGAGCTCGTTCCCGCGGGAATCTGTACCCGCTGCACGGGTCCCCTGCCCACCGGGCGGCCGCCCCACCACGCGGCCCAGCCCCCACCCGCCACCACCGCGGCGAGGAGCAGCGCGATGGCGCCCGCTCGGATCACTCCTCGTCCTCGTCCTCCTCCTCGAAGTCGAACGCCTCTTCCTCCTCTTCCTCCTCGTCGATGGGGAACTCCTCTTCCTCCTCCGACTCCTCCTCGTAATCCTCGAACTCGATCTCCATGTCTTCCTCGAGGTGCTCCACCACCCGGTTGAACTCGTCCTCGTCCTCCACGGGGACGAGGGTTTCGTCGTCCTCCACGCGGAGGATGCGGGCAGGGCTATGGTCCTCTTCCCCCGTGGGGGCCACCACCACGTACTCCTGCCCGTCCACCTCCACGTACTCCAGCACCGTGTACTCCTGCTCGTTCCCTTCCTCATCCGTGAGGGTGATGACCTCGTACTCCTCCCGCTTCGGCACGGAGATCCCCTCCTTACTTAGGTTGCAGTGCTTGGCTCGGACGACGGAGATAACCTTCCAGGATGAGGGCGGCAGCCACCCCGTCCCGCAGCGCCCGGCGGCGGGCGGGCGGACGATCACGGAGCACGTGCTCCGCGGCCCGGGTGGTAAGCCGCTCGTCCCAGAACTCCACCGGAACCCGGGTCCGATGGGCCAGGCTTGCCCCAAACCGGCGGGCGACCCGGGCCATCCTTCCCTCCGTCCCGTCCAGATTCCGGGGCAGTCCCACCACGATCCGGGAAACCCCTAGGCGCACCACCACGTCCGCGATGGCGTCCAGGACCTCCCGGGTGCTCCGACGCGGGAGGGTCTGGAAGGGCTGCGCGATGGTCCCCGTGGGGTCGCTCACCGCCAGCCCGACCCTCCGGGCACCCAGGTCCACGGCGAGCACCCGCCCGCTCACGGATCCCCCACATGCGCGGCCTCCCGAAGGAGGCCGCGGATGATCTCGGGCACGAGCCCGAGCGCCTCATCCAGCCGCGAGGGATCCCGACCCCCGGCCTGAGCGAGTTCCGGCCGGCCCCCCCCGGAACCGCCCACCCGCTCCGCCACGGGTCGGATCACCTCCGGAGCCTGCACCCGGTGCGTCAGGTCCTCGGTCACCATGGCCACCAGGACCACCCGATCCGCTTCTACCCCTCCGAGGACGATCACCCCGCTTTGGAGCCGTTCCCGCAGCCGGTCTCCCACCGCCCGCAGGGCCTCGTGCGGGACGCCGTCCAGGCGGGCCACGGCCACCCGAACCCCTTCCACCTCCTGGGCGGACTCCACGATTCGGTCCAGGTCCTCGGCGATCCGCCGCCGCTGCCACGCTTCCAGGGCCCGCTCCAGCTCCCGGACCCGCGCCTGCAGGCGTCCGAGCCGGGCAGGCAACTCTTCCGGGGAAGCGCGCAGCTGAACGGCCAGCTCTTCCAGGAGCTCCGCCCTACGCCGCTGCCAGGCGATGGCCGCGCGACCGCACACCGCCTCGATGCGCCGCACTCCTGCGGCCACCCCCACCTCCTGCGTGATCCAGAAGGATCCGATCTCCCCCGTGTTCCGCACGTGGGTTCCGCCGCACAGCTCCCGGCTGTAGTCCCCGATGGAGACCACGCGCACCACGTCCCCGTACTTCTCCCCGAAGAGCGCCACGGCCCCCCGACGGATCGCCTCCTCATACGGGAGGAAACGGGCACGGACGGGGATCGCCTTCAAGATGTGCTCGTTCACCCGGTCCTCCACGGCCCGCAACTGCTCCCGGCTAAGGGGCTGGAGGTGGAGGAAGTCGAACCGGAGGCGGTCCGGAGCCACCAGCGAGCCCGCCTGCCGGGCGTGCTCGCCCAGGATCTCCCGCAGCGCCTTGTGGAGGAGGTGCGTGGCGGTGTGGTGGCGCATGGTGTCCCTGCGTCGCCCCTCGTCCACCGCGGCCTCCACCCGCTGGCCCACCCGGAGCGTCCCCCGCACCACCACGCCTCGGTGTGCGATGATGCCCTCCGCGGGCCGCTGGGTGTCCCGGACCTCAAAGGATCCATCTCGCCAGCGCAGCTGCCCCGTATCCCCCACCTGACCTCCCGCCTCCGCGTAGAAGGGAGTCCGGTCGAGGACCACCTCCGCTTCCTCGCCCTCCCGCACCTCCCCCACGGGCTTCCCCTCCCGCACGAGGGCCACCACCCGGCCCCGGGCCCGCATCCGGCGGTAGCCCACAAACTCCGTGCGCACCCCGCTCCGGGAGAGTTCCGCAACCGGATGCTCCGCAACCCGGAAGGGGGCCTGGGCCCGGGCGCGCTCCCGCTGCTCCGCCATGGCCGCCTCGAAGCCCGCCCAATCGATCTCGAGTCCGTGCTCCCGTGCGATGTCCTGGGTCATCTCCCGGGGGAAGCCGTAGGTATCGTAGAGGCGGAAGACCTCCTGCCCCGAGAGAACCCGCCGGCCCTCGGCCTTGGCCCGGGCGAGGACCTCCTCCAGCCGGGCCATTCCCACGCCCAGGGTCTGGACGAATCGCTCTTCCTCGCGGGTGATCACCTCCCGGATGAACCTCCGGTGCGTCCGCAGCTCCGGGTACACGTCCCCCATCTCCCGCACCACCACTCCCGCCACCTCCGCCAGGAAGGGGCGGTCTAGGCCCAGGGTGCGGCCGAAGCGTGCCGCCCGCCGGAGGATCATCCGCAGCACGTAGTTGCGGCCCTCGTTGCCGGGGACCACGCCGTCCGCGATGAGAAAGGCCGCGGCGCGGGCATGGTCCGCGATGACCCGGTAGGCCACCAAGTGGGCCTCCCGCTCCGCGTCCGAATGCCCGGTGAGTTCCTGGGTCCTCCGGATGAGAGGGAGGAAGAGATCCGTGTCGTAGTTGTCCCGTCCCCCCTGCAGGACGCTCACGATGCGCTCCAGGCCCATGCCCGTATCCACGTGCTTGGAGGG